>CALMPF010000027.1 GCA_937871505.1 uncultured Planctomycetia bacterium
GGGGGCGGGAGCGGGGGCGGGGCGCAGATCGGTCGGCGGTGACTCCTGGATGGGGCGCCACCCTGGTCCGTCCTGAACGCTCGCGGGCATGGCCGCCTCGGCAGGACGGTCGGGCGTCCCGCGAGCGCTCATCGACTACCGTCCCGTTGCGTCGATGGGCGGAGCGGCATCGAAGGGAAGTTCGTCCCACCGTCCGGCCCTGACCCGATCCGGACGCCACGCCCCCGGAGTCCTCGTGACGCCCCCTGCGAGGGGCTCGCGGGACCAGCGGAGTCGGCGGCGGCGCTCGCCGCCGGAGGCCCCGCAAGGAGTGAGTTCCCAATGCCGATCCTTCGTCCCGCCCTCGCCGTTCTTGCCCTCGCCGCGTTCTCCCTCGCGGCGGCCGTCACGCTCGCTCCCGAGCACGCGGGCCCGCCTCCCGAGCGCACCCCCGCGCAGCCCCCTGCCACCGGATCACGCACGCCATCCATGCCAGCCGCTTCCCACCCATTCCGATACTCGAAGAGCAGCTACGACATCACTCCGCTGGACCGCAGCGTCGTCGCCGAGCTGGCGAAGAAGCTCGATCCGGAGGCGTACCGCGTCACGCAGAAGGCCGGCACCGAGCCACCGTTCTGCGGCGGGCTGCTCGCGAACAAGGAGCCCGGCATCTACTGCTGCGTCGTCTGCGGGCTGCCGCTCTTCAGGAGCGCCGACAAGTTCGAGTCCGGCACCGGCTGGCCTTCGTTCACCCAGCCATTCGACGATGCACACGTCGCCGAGAAGGTCGACCGTTCGCACGGGATGACGCGCACCGAGATCACCTGCGCTCGCTGCGACGCGCATCTCGGCCACGTCTTCGACGACGGGCCGAAGCCGACGGGGCGGCGGCACTGCCTCAACTCGGCGGCCCTCAGCTTCGTGCCGGCGACGCAGCCCCTCCCCGAGGCGAGCCGTCCCGTCGAGATGCAGGTCGCGTACTTCGCGGGAGGCTGCTTCTGGGGCATCGAGCACTACTTCCAGAAGGGGCCGGGCGTGATCGATGCCGTCAGCGGCTACATGCAGGGAAGCGTCTCGAGCCCGACGTACAGGCAGGTCTGCGACGGCGACACCGGCCACGCCGAGGCCGTGAAGGTCGTCTTCGACCCGAAGCGGATCACCTATCGGCGTCTCCTCGAGGCGTTCTTCGCGATGCACGATCCGACGCAGCTCAATCGGCAGGGGCCGGACTTCGGCACGCAGTATCGCTCCGGCGTCTACTACGTCGATGACGCTCAGCGCGACGAGGCGCAGCGCTTCATCGCCGAGCTCTCGGCACGGAACCTCTTCGGGGGCAAGCCGATCGTCACCGAGCTCGAGCGGGCCAAGACGTTCTATCCGGCCGAGGAGTACCACCAGGACTACATCGTGAAGACCGGCCGGGCGTGCCACGTCAAGAACCCGTGGTAGCGCCCCTGCCGGGGGCTCGGCGCGATCGCGTCGCGCCTGGTGCGGTCGACGCTCGGCTGCGGCAGGCTTCCGGCAGGCGGTCGTGAGAGGACCACGTCACTCAAGTCAGGGCGGCGAGTGCCACGCACTCGCCGCTTCTCCATGCGCTGCATCGGACTCCGGTCATCCCGGCTCCGCCGGAGGCGGGATCGAAGGCGCGACGTCCGAGCGGCGGGAACGGGCCGCGCATCGATCCTCCCGATGCCCCGCGCCGTGCGCACGGCGCCGGCGGGCGGCGCCCGCGCCGTGATCCCCTCACAAAGTTGGTCCCTTTCGGCGACTTTTTTCCGACGCCCACCGGGACGTCGCTAGTTTCCTCCGTGCACGGGCCTGTGCTTCCGCGGGGTGCAGTTCGATCGCAGGCGAGCATCGCGTCTCGCCTTCATTCAGGCATCCACGCATCGGAGAGACTCATGTACTCGACGAATGGGCTGTGTTGTACCCGAGGAATCGGGATCGCTGTCTCCGCGCTGGCCCTCGCCTCTGCCGCGACCATCGCGGCTGCGGACGGGGTTCTGGTCACGTACACCTTCAACGGCCAGCCCGAGCAGACGCTCGAGCTGGACTACATCGGTCCCCACTTCAGCGGGGGATTTCAGTATCGAACCGTGCTTGTGCTCGACGGCGTTCCGGTGACCTGGGACTACGTCATCAGGATCGCCGCCAACGGCGTCCACTCGCTCAACGGGTTCACGCGCGTCGACAATCAATCTCCGGAGATCGTCACGCTCCAGTCGCGTTCTGAGTGGACGTTCTGCCCGCCACTCGTCTCCGACGTCTTCATGGGGGGAAATCACGTCGTCGCGCTGAACACGTTCCTGGGAGGCGGCTGCCTGACCGCCGGAGACGGGCCTGCGGTCTCGATCGCGGCGACCGACTCGATCGCGGTCAACACCGCGTTCTGGTCACCGTTCAACCTCTGCTTCGGAGCGGGCCAGGGAAGCACGAGCGCCCCGTGGGGAACTCCCATTCCGTCGTTCCCGTACCCGCCCGGCGCCCTCCCAGTGAGGGCGCTCGCGCACGAGGTCAGCATCGGCCTCACGGACGGCGATCTCGTGACGGTCAATGGACTGGTCGCGGCCAATGGCGTGAAGGGCGACCCAGCGGCCGACGCGGACGGCGACGGTGTCGCCGACTGCATCGACGGCTGCCCGGACGATCCGAAGAAGACCGAGCCCGGCGACTGTGGTTGCGGGGTGAGCGACGTCG
>CALMPF010000028.1 GCA_937871505.1 uncultured Planctomycetia bacterium
GCCGGCGGCGTTCCTCGTCTTGGGCGTTGTGGCGCGTAGCGCACAACCCCTGGATTCCCTCAGGGGGGCCAGCGCGGGGGGCCCTTCTGTCAGGGACGCGGCGGAGACCCGCCGCGAGGCGCTCGCGGTGCTCGGTCCCGAATCGCTCGACCAGCCGGTCGAGCGTCGCTCGCGGGAACGGCATGGGCTGGCCGGGGCCCGTGGCTCGCGCGCGGGGAGCGGGACCGATGGTGCTGCTGGACATCGTGGCGATCCTACGGCCTGCCGAGGTGGCAGGCGGGTGACCCCCGCAGCCCGGCGGCCGGGCGCCTTTCCACCTTCGGCGAGTGAGCGTCCGGGATCGGAGGGGCGGCCTCCGACGCGGCCGTCGCGCGATCACGGCGCCGAATCTCGCCCGAACGGCCGGGCTTCGTCCGCCAAGATCATGGCCGAGCCTGCACCGAGTTCAGGACGGAACCGCGCGGGGCCATCGGATCTCACGCTCCGCGAACGGTCGTCGCAAGGCACGGACGTTGCGTCTGGAATCGTGAATGCGCCTCGATCGATTCACGACCATCGCCCAGGAAGTCCTTGCCAACGCCCAGTCCGCGGCGCTCGCCGCGGGGACTGCGGAGGTCTCGCCGCTGCATCTGCTCGCCGCGCTGCTCGACGATCGCAACGCCGCGGCGACCAGCGTGCTCACCAGGGCAGGGATCGACCCCGGGCGGGTCGGGCAGGTCGTCGCCGCCGAGCTCCGCCGGCTTCCGACAGCCACCGGCACCGCGCCGCAGCCGGGCAGCGCCCTGATCGGCGTGCTCCAGCAGGCGGAGAAGGAGACGCGCTCGCTCGGCGACCAGTTCACCTCCAGCGAGCACCTGCTGCTGGCGCTCGCGGAGGCGAAGACGCCGGCGCGGGAGGTGCTCTCGACGCTCGGGGCGGAGCGACGTCGGCTGCTCGAGGCGATCAAGGCGATCCGCAAGGCCTCGGGCGTCGAGCACGTCAACGACGCCGGAGCCGAGAGCGGCTTCGAGGCGCTCAGGAAGTACGGCATCGATCTCGTCGAACGCGCCAACTCCGGCAAGCTCGATCCCGTGATCGGCCGCGACGAGGAGATCCGCCGCTGCATGCAGGTGCTCTCCCGGCGCACCAAGAACAACCCCGTGCTCATCGGCGAGCCCGGCGTCGGCAAGACGGCCATCGCCGAGGGACTTGCGCTGCGGATCGTCGCCGGCGACTGCCCCGCATCGATGCGCGAGGCGCGCATCATCGCCCTCGACGTCGGTCAGCTTCTCGCGGGAGCGAAGTTCCGCGGCGAGTTCGAGGAGCGGCTCAAGGCGGTCCTCCGCGAAGTCGCCGCCAGCGAAGGCCGCGTGATCCTGTTCATCGACGAGCTGCACACGATCGTCGGGGCGGGCGCCGCCGAGGGGGCCGTCTCCGCAGGCAATCTCCTCAAGCCCGCGCTGGCGCGCGGCGAGCTGCGCTGCATCGGCGCGACGACGCTCGATGAGTATCGCAAGCACATCGAAAAGGACGCCGCCTTCGAGCGCCGCTTCCAGCCGGTCTACGTCGGGGAGCCGAGCGTCGACGACACGATCGCCATCCTCCGCGGTCTCAAGGCGCGCTACGAGGCCCATCACGGAGTCCGGATCCAGGACTCGGCGCTGATCGCCGCGGCGACGCTCTCCAACCGCTACATCGCGGACCGCTTTCTGCCGGACAAGGCGATCGACCTTCTCGACGAGGCCGCCTCGCGGCTCCGCATCGAGAACGACTCGATGCCCGCCGAGCTCGATGCGCTGCGGCGCGAGGTGATGCGCCTCGAGATCGCCCGCGAGGCGCTGAAGCTCGAGAACGACCCCGAAAGCCGGAAGCGGCTCGATGCGACCGAGCGCGAGCTCGCGGAGGTGCAGGAGCGCGATCGCGCGATGACCGCACGGTGGGAGTCGGAGAAGGCCGAGCTCGAGGAGGCGAAGCGCCTCATGAACGAGATCGAGGCGAAGCACGTCGAGCTCGACCAGGCCCAGCGGCGCGGCGACTGGGAGCACGCATCGAGGATCCAGCACGGCGAGATCCCGCAGCTCTCGGCGCGGCTCGCGTCGGTCGAGGAGCTGCTCTCGAAGCGGGCCGGCGAGGGCGATGCGATGGTCAAGGACGAGGTCGACGCCGAACAGATCGCCCAGGTGGTCGCGAAGTGGACCGGGATTCCCGTCGCCCGCCTCGTCGCCGGAGAGCGCGACCGCCTGCTGCTGATGGCCGATCGCCTCCGCACGCGCGTGGTGGGCCAGGACGAGGCCGTCCAGGCCGTGGCCGACGCGGTGATCCGCAGCCGCGCCGGACTCGGCGATCCCCGGCGGCCGATCGGCTCCTTCCTCTTCCTCGGACCGACCGGCGTGGGCAAGACGGAGCTCTGCAAGGCCCTCGCGGAGTTCCTCTTCGACACCGAGGAGGCGATGGTCCGCATCGACATGAGCGAGTTCATGGAGCAGCACGCGGTGGCGCGCCTGATCGGCGCGCCGCCGGGGTACGTCGGCTACGAGGAGGGAGGGAGGCTGACCGAGGCCGTGCGCCGCCGCCCCTACTGCGTGGTGCTCTTCGACGAGATGGAGAAGGCCCACCCCGATGTCGCCAACGTGCTGCTCCAGGTCCTCGACGACGGGAGGCTCACGGATGGCCAGGGAAGGACGGTCGACTTCCGCAACACGATCATCGTGATGACGAGCAACCTCGGGTCGCAGCTCATCCTCCAGATGTCGGAGGAGGGCGCCATCGAGGTCGAGATCGAGGCGAAGGTCCGCGAGCTCCTCAAGCGGTCGCTCCGCCCGGAGCTGCTCAACCGCATCGACGAGACGATCATCTTCCACCAGCTCTCGCGCGCCGACCTGCGCGGGGTCGTCGAGATCCAGCTTGCGAGCCTCCGCCGACGGATCGCCGAGCGCGGGCTTGCGATCGAGCTCTCTCCCGCGGCGATGAACGCGCTGGCCAGCGAGGGATACGACCCGCAGTTCGGCGCCCGGCCGCTGCGCCGGGTGATCCAGCAGCGCATCGAGAACGCGCTCGCGGCTCGCATCCTCGCCGGCGAGTTCAGCGAGGGAGACACGATCGCCGTCGACTACCAGCGCGAGCAGTTCAGCTTCGAGCGCGCGTAGCGGCGCGGCGGGAGGCGGACCGGCGCCGCCGCGGGACACCCGCGCGCGGCGTGACCGCCCGCGCGAAGAGGCCACCGCTCACGCCCGGCTGTTGTAGCTGCCGTCCGCAGTGCTGATGCGCACCACCTCGCCCACCTCGATGAAGGGTGGCACTCGGATCTTCAGGCCGGTCTCGGTGACGGCCTCCTTGAGCTGGTTGGTCGCGGTGGCGCCCTTGATTCCCGGAGCGCACTCGGCGATCACGTGCTCGACGACGTTGGGCAGCTCGAGCGAGACAGGCTTGCCCTCGCTCAGGAGGACCGTGATCTCGGTGTTCGGCTTGACGAACGGCATGAAGTCTCCGACGAACTCCTCGAGCAGCGTGATCTGCTCGTAGCTCTCCGTGTCCATGAAGACGTAGCCTCCCGCCTCCTTGTAGAGGTACTCCATCGTGCGCTTGTCGAGATCGACCTGCTCGACCTCCTCGCCGGAGCGGAGCCGCTTGTCGATGATCGATCCGCTGGCGACGTTGCGGATCTTCAGCGCGATGAAGGCCCGCAGGTTTCCCGGCGTGACGTGCTGGAACTGCGTGATGACATAGAGGGTGCCATCGATCTTGATGGCCATGCCCGGACGGAGCTCGGTGGACTTCACTGGTCGTGTTCCTTCTGGAGGTGCTCAGGGACCGCCGATTCGCCGGCGAAAGCCCGCATCCTACGGCTCCTTCCCCGAGGGCGGCGCGTCCGCCGTGCGCGATGGCGGCTGAGTCGCAGGAGCGTCCGCGCCGCGGGGCTCGGAAGCCCCGTCCGACGGCTTCCTCGGTGCTTTCGCCTCCGCCGCGGCCCTCCGCGGCCGCAGCTCCCGACCCGCGCGGGCGGGATCGTCGAGGATCTCATCCCAGCCCGCGATCTCGTCCTTGAAGTCGGTCCGCAGGAGCGTCGGATCACCCTCGATCACGACGCTCACGATCCGATCATCGGCCGTGATGGACCGCGCGACGTCGAGACCATCGACCACCTTGCCGAGGCCGGGCTGGAAGAGGTTGTACTTGCTCGCCATCGGCGCAAGCGTGATGAAGAACTGCGAGGTCACCTCCCTGCCGCGCTGCGTCCAGAGGCCGAGCGTGCCCGCCGTGTCGAAGAGCAGCGTCCGGTGGAAGGCGGGCGCGATCTGGTACCCGCAACCGGAGTCGCCGGTCCCGGTGGGGTCGCCCGCGTGAAGCTGCACTCCGGCGACGACGCTGTAGAAGGCGAGGTCGTCGTAAAACCCGCGCTCGACGAGGTTGACGAAGTGCGCCGTCATCCGAGGGACGGCGTCGGGAGCCAGTTCGGCGCGGATCGTGCCTCGGGTCGTCTCGATCACGGCGGCGAGGCTTGCGTAGCGCTTCGCGTCGGCGACCTGCGGGCGCGGCGCGATCTGCTCGGACGGCGGTGCCTGCGAGTCCGAGGAGGGTTGAGACCGGCCGGAGTCCGGCTTCGTCGGCGGCGGATCACCCGCGAGCGCGACTCCGATGGAGAGCGGGGCGAGCAGCGCGACGGCGAGGCGGGAGTTCAGCATGACCGGCGATGGTAGAAACGAGAGCCCCCCGGCCTTGCGACCGGGGGGCTCGAACATGATCCACCGATTCAGGACTGGACCCGAAGGTCCATCGTCCGTCGTGTCACCCTCAGTAGCTGAGGTTGACCGTGCCCGAACCCGAGCCGCCGAAGCCACCGATGCGGATCAGGTACTGCTGGCCAGCCGTGGTCGGAACGACCATGAGCGACGTGAAGCCGGGGCAGCCGGGGCCGTCGTCGTTGCAGGCGACGAGCGGACCGAAGCAGGCCGTGCCCTGGTACGCGGCGAGACGGGTGTCGTAGGTCGCCGTGCCGCAGGTGCTGACCGTCAGGTTGCCGGTCTGGGTCGCCGTGAAGACGTACCAGATGTCGTTCACGAACGAGAGGCCGAAGCCCTCCTCGCACGTCCCGGGGAGAGCCGGGCCGTCCGTGGTCGCGCCGATCGTGCTGAACGCCGTGGCGCCCAGGGCGATCGGAAGGGCGTTGGCGCAGTTGTCGTTCGGAACGCCGCCGCCGCCGCCGCAGAAGTCGAAGGCCTCCTGGACGCAGATGCCGTCCCACGCCACCTGGCAGCAGAACGAGTCGACCGAGCAGACGATCTCGCAGCAGTCGACGTCGGTGCAGCCGGGGCCGCCGGTGGTGAAGCAGTCGTGATCCGACGGCGGGCAGATGCCGCCGCCGTAGCAGAACTGGTTCGCCTGGCTGACGCAGAGGCCGTCCCACGCCACCTGACAGCAGAACGGATCGATCGAGCAGATGTCCTCGCAGCAGGCGATGTCGGTGCAGCCCGGACCGCCGGTCGTGAGGCAGTCATGGTCGGCCGACTCGCAGACGCTCGGGCAGGGAACGCCGAGGTTCACGCAGGTGAGCGTGATCTCGTACTCGTTCGCACCGCCGTCGCACGGGAAGCCGTCGAAGCCGTTCGGACCGGCGAAGAACCAGTAGGTGCCCGGGTTGAGGCACGTCGTGAACTCCGCCGAGCCGCAGAACGGAGAGACCGCGAAGGGGAAGAGCGCCGTCGCGAGGGCGCAGTTGGCCACGCCGCCGGTGTCGACGATGCCGATGACCATCGGCAGGTTGTTGCTGATCGAGAAGGTGACCTCGGTCGGCCGGTTCAGCGTGATCTGGTACCAGTCGGTGTCGCGGGTGCCGCCGAGGGCCCACGCGTTGCCGCAGATCGTCTCGCCGCAGGAGATCGAACCGAAGATCGGCGGGATGCTGTTGCAGCCGCCGTTGGTGTCGGCGCCGCAGGGCTCGCCCTCAGGCGTCGCGCCGGCCGAGCACTCGAAGGGGCACTCGGGCTGGCCGCAGGCCTGGAAGGCGCCGTTGACGCAGAGGCCGTCCCACGCCACCTGGCAGCAGAACGAGTCGAACGCGCAGACCGTCTCGCAGCAGTCGAGGTCGGTGCAGCCGGGGCCGCCGGTCGTGAAGCAGTCGTGATCCGAGGGCGGGCAGACGCCGCCGCCGTAGCAGATCTGGTTGGCCTGATTGACGCAGAGGCCGTCCCACGCGACGTCGCAGCAGAAGGGATCGATGGCGCAGATCTGCTCGCAGCAGGCGATGTCCGTGCAGCCGGGGCCGCCGGTGGTCACGCAGTCGTGGTCCGAAGACTCGCAGACGCCGCCGCCGCCGCAGTCGATGCCGCAGAGGATCTCAGCGCCCTGAATGCAGAGGGTGTCCCACGCCGTGTCGCAGCAGAACGGGTCGGCCTTGCAGACGACGCCGCAGCACTCGACGTCGGTGCAGCCGGGGCCGCCGGTGGTGCAGCAGTCGTGATCAGCCTCGTTGCAGATCGCGAAGTTCGGGCAGATGGTGCCCCAGAGGCCGAGGAGGATGCCGAGGTCGGCGCCGTCGACGTTGCCGCTGCTGTCGAGGTCAGAGCAGACGGCGCCGGTGCCCCAGTTGCCGAGGAGGATGCCGAGATCGGCGCCGTCGACCTGGCCGTCGGCGTTGAGGTCGCCCGGGCAGAACGGGCACTCAGCGGCGGCAGTCGAGGCGAGCGCGAACGCGGCGAACGTGGTACACGAGATAAACAGACAGTTCTTCACGGAGTTGTCTCCTTCCAGAGAAACACGGACAGACACAGACATTGGTGGACCGTGTGAGGGACGGCGCCGACCAGGTCACGAAACGGTGTGTTGGAGGGGAGACTCTCCCTCCCCCCAACGAGGTCCAAGGTACCTCGCCGACGCGAAAACGCAAGGGCCGTCGGCAAAGTCCGATCAGAAATCGGAGTCGCCAGCGGGCGGGCGACCCCGACCGGAGCCCGTCGGCCGAGACTATCAGTCACGTGGAGCCCAAACGTCTGGTAGGACTGGAGCCGTCGGCTCGCCGACCGCCCCGACCGCCACACGCGCCCGCACCCCCCGCGCGATCACGGCCGCGTCGATCTGGGGCAGGCTCGTCGTTCGGGTCAGGGACCGTGGCGCGCCCGCCGCGCCGTCGAGCCACGCCCTCGAGCCGCGCCCTCAAGTTGCGCCCTCAAGCTGCGCCGAGAAGTGACGCCATGACAACACGTTAGTTTCAGAGTGCGCCTCCTCGCGGGCTCGCTCTCGACGCTGTGATGCTCGCCCACCCCGAGCGGCGGATCACGACCGCTCCTACCGGATGTCAGGGAGCGCTCGGTGGCCTTGCAGGACGGCCTGCCCGAGAGGGTGGGAATTGACGGCACGCGGACAGGCTTCGGCCGAGGTCGCGCGGGCCGCGGTCGAGCAGGCCGCCGGTCGTGCGCGATCCGATCGCCGTGACGGCAGTTCCGCCACTCCGATCCTGGTTGGGTCGACCGGCGGGTTGAATCGAACGACGGAAAGACCGGCCGATCGCCGCGACTTGGCGCGAATGAGCGAGCCCGGGTCGCCGGTTGTACCTCCGGTCCATGGCGACCCTCGCGTCGCCGACCGGCGGCGGCGATCGTGCTCCGCCGCGCGCGGGAGAGCGGGCCGCTGAGCGCTCGACGCAGAGCGGTCGTTCCCGCAATACTCCTGCTTGGACGCCAGTCGCGTCCCCGAACCGATCGTCCGCCGATCGACGATCGCCCCCGGCTTCGCCTACGCCACGCCCGCGATCTGCCCGTCGCACCCCCCCGCGGCCGTCCGCTCCGACCCTCCCCCGAGCTGTCCGTCGCTTCGGACGCCTCGTCCCGCCTGCTCTCCCCCGCCTGCCCCATGATCTCCCACCACAGCCTCGGCGCCACCAGCGCCCGTCCAACCCTCTCGACCGCCGCTCGGCGCGGCGCTCCATCGTGGGCGATCGCGGTCGCCGCACTCGCGACTCCGCTCGCCGCTCCGCACGCGCTCGCGGGACCGATCGCCCCGCCCGTTTCAGCGACCGGCTCCTCAGAGGCCGCCCCGGATCGGCCGACGCCCCCGCGAGCGCCGAGCGTCTCGGCGACGTCCCCGCTCACCCACGCGGCGGTCGATGCGGTGCCGCCCATCCGCATCGATCCTCCGTCGAAGGACTTCGGCTTCGTCCGGCCGCTCACGGAGAACAAGGTCGTCTTCAAGCTGTGGAATCAGGGGGACCGTCCGCTCGAGATCGCCGCCGTCACACCGAGCTGCAAGTGCACGACGACGAACGAGCTCGCAGGAACGGTGATCCAGCCGGGCGAGTATGCAGAGCTCGGCGCCCAGATCGACGCCGGCGCCGCCATCGGAGTCAAGGGCGCCAACATCAAGGTGCTCGTCGACGGCTACAGCCAGGTCCTCACGCTCTCGCTTCGCGCCGAGGTCTCGCAGCTTCTGCGGATCACGCCCGGCTACATCAATGCCATCGGCGCGGCGAACGAGCAGGGGAGACTGGTGATCGAAGCGACCGACGGACAGCCCTTCAGCATCTGCTCGATTCACGGCTTCCCGGTGGTGCATGCGGTGTCGATCCCGGAAGGTCCGCAGGTCAAGCACGTCATCGAATACGACCTGACCGCCTTCTCGCCGAACCCGATCCCGCGGTATCTCGTGATCGAGACCGATCACCCCGACTGCCCCGCCGCCGACGTCCTCGTGCGGCACGACACCGTGAAGTTCACCGCCGGAATCCGCGGCGTGCTCGACATGCGCGGCTCGTTCGGCCGGATCGCTCCGGGCGAGTCGGCGGAGATGGGCGTGCGCTTCCGGGAGCGCATGGGCGAACAGACGTGGACGACCGACGTCGTCGGCGTCTCGACGGAGTGCCCCGACGCCACCGTCGAGCTCCTCGAGTCCGACCGCGACGCCGATGCGGCGACGGTCGAGGCACGCTTCCGCATCATCCCGCGCGAGGGGTTTCAGGGCCTGCTGGTCGCCCGCGTGATGATCGAGGCCACCGGAGGTCGCAGGCAGGAGTTCCTCGCCTACGGCCGCGTGGCGCCGGATGGCGCGTGCACCACCTGCACGCCGTGACGAGCCGCGCCCGGCCCTGATGCCGACCGTGACCACCACGGCGACCAGCACCACACCCGGTCCGGTCGCCACAGGGGAGATGCGCTCGATGCGCGAACCGCACGGAGGCCGTGCTTCCCGCCGCGCGAATCGCAGCGGCGCCGCCACCTCCGCGGCGAGCGCGGGCAGCCCCGTCCGCGCGGGCCGTCACGCGGCGCCGCCGAGGCCTTCGAAGAGCGGCGTGCTGAGATAGCGCTCGCCGAACGAGCAGGCGACGGTGACGATGGTCTTTCCGCGGTTCTCAGGCCGCGCAGCGACCCGGACGGCCGCGCAGACGTTCGCGCCGGTGGAGATCCCGCCGAAGATCCCCTCTTCGGCCGCGAGGCGCCGGGCCCACGCGAACGCGTCGTCGTTGGAAACCAGCTCGATGCCGTCGAGCAGCGACGTGTCGCAGTTGGCGGGGACGAAGCCGGCGCCGATGCCCTGGATCTTGTGCGGTCCGCGCTTCCCGCCGGAGATCACGGGCGAGGCCTCCGGCTCCACCGCGATGGCCTTGAACCCGGGCTTGCGCGGGCGAATGAAGCGCGTCACCCCGGTGATCGTCCCGCCGGTGCCGACCCCCGCCACGAGCAGGTCCACCGCGCCGGCCGTGTCCTCCCAGATCTCCGGCCCGGTCGTCTGCTCGTGGATCGCGGGGTTGGACGGGTTGTCGAACTGCGAGGGCATCCAGGCTCCCGACGTCCGCTCGACCAGCTCCTGCGCCCGCTCGATGGCCCCGGGCATTCCATCCGCGGCCGGCGTCAGAACGAGCTTCGCTCCGAGGGCGCGCAGCAGGACCCGCCGCTCGATGCTCATCGACTCGGGCATCGACAGCGTCAGCGGGTAGCCGCGGGCGGCGGCGACGAACGCAAGCGCGATTCCCGTGTTCCCCGAGGTCGGTTCGATGATCTCCGTTCCGGGCCGGAGAATCCCCTTCGCCTCGGCATCCTCGATCATCGCCGCCGCGATGCGGTCCTTCACGCTCGCCATCGGGTTGAAGAACTCGCACTTGACGAGCACGGTCGCGTGCTCGGGGGAGACCAGCCGGTTCAGCCGCACAAGAGGCGTGTTGAAGGTGGTCTCGACGATCGTGTCGTAGGTGCGTCCGTGAGGCACGTCGGCTCTCCAGAGTTTCTGCGCCCCGCGGCGCGGCATTCGCGCGGCGGAACGGCGGGCTGGGACGATGCGATGCTACCGCGCGACGGCGGCGCATTCGACCGCGCCGCGGGCGCAGCGCCCGCGGCAGGCTGTCAGGGATCGATGCGCAGAACGCGGGGGCTTCCCATCGCCGGTCGCGCAAAGACGCGCGATCTGCGGGTGCGCATGGAGCCGACGAGCTCATCGAGCGAGATCGGCGACGCCGAGACGAGCCGGCGCTTGCGGCCTTCAGCCGCCCGTCCACGCGCCGAGAAGGATGCCCAGATCGGCGCCGTCGACGATGCCGTCGCCGTCGAGGTCGGCCTTCGGGTCATCGCTTCCCCACGCGCCGAGCAGCAGACCGAGATCGGCGCCGTCGACGGTCCCGTCGCCGTTGAGGTCGCCGAGCAGGCTCCGGTCGCCGCAGACGATCCGGAGATTGTCGGCCCCCAGCGTCCACATCTGGAAGATGAAGAAAAACTCGGGATCGCCGTAGAAGAACGTCACCCGCGTCACATTCTCGATCAGCGCGTTCCAGTCGAAGTTGGCCCCCGGTCCGAATGCGATGTAGGACCAGCCCGCCGGGAGCGACGTGGCGTCGGCGGGGATGTCGTAGTCGAAGGACTTCCACGGCTGGCCGGGCACGGGAATGTCAGGACCGAGCGTGTAGGCGGCCCAGTCGTCGTTGGGGTTGCCCGGCGTTCCGTTGTCGCTCACCAGCATCAGCGCGAGCGGGCGCCCGGCTGCGGAGAAGTCGACGGCGAAGGTGATCAGGTCGACTCCGAGCGAGACGACGCTCTTCTCTCGGTAGTTGCCGGTGAAGACGGAAGCCCCCTGCGTCCGAAGCTGCGGCGCGAAGGTGTCGAGCCCCTGGGTCCGCATGTACGCTCCGGGATTGCCTCCTGACTGCGGATAGGTGACGGGGATTCCCCAGGTCCAGTTGCCGATGTTGAGTCCTCCGTCGAAGTCGACGACTGTGGACTCGCACGCGAGTCCGAGTCCTGCGAGGGAGCCCGCGGCGATCGCGGCGAAGGTGCATGAGAGACGAGAGACGGTGCGAAGGGTCGATGCGGTCATGATTCCTGTCTCGCTGGTGCTGCTTCCTGTTCGGCGTGCCCAGCATCTGTAGGGGCGTGGCACGGTGCCGCCCACATCCGAGGCCGCGCTGACCCCCCCAGCAGCCCGTCCCGCCGCTCTACACTCACGCCATGTCCGCCGACCCGGGCCTCGGTGCCGCCGACGAGGATCGACTTCCGCCGCTGGATCCGATGCGCCTCGACGATGCGGTCGCCCGGATCGTCGACTCGATCGCGTCGGACCGCAGGACCCACCGGCTGGGTTCGACGTTCCTGCCGGACCGCGACGAGGTCATCGCCGTCCTCGATCGGCTCGGCTGGCTCCTCTTCCCCGGCTACTTCGGGCCGCGCAACGTCACGCCGGGGCGGCTCCGCGCGCACGTCGCCGCGGTCACCGCCGAGATCGGCGAGCGGCTCTTCCGCCAGCTCGATGCTGCATTCCGGTACGAGCGCGGCGTGGCGCCGGGGTCGCGGCAGTTCGAACTTCGCTGCGCCGAGTGCGAGGCCCGCGCCTCCGAGGTCGGCGCGACGTTCCTCGCGCGGATTCCCGAGATCCGCCGCCTCCTCAGCCTCGATGTGCAGGCCGCCTTCGACGGCGATCCCGCCGCCCGTCACACCGACGAGATCATCTTCTGCTACCCCGGCATCCGGGCGCTGGCGGTGCATCGCTGCGCCCACGCGCTGATGCGGCTCGGTGTGCCGCTCATCCCGCGGATGATGGCCGAGCACGCGCACTCCCAGACCGGCATTGACATCCATCCCGGGGCGAGCATCGGGAAGAGCTTCTTCATCGACCATGGCACCGGCGTCGTGATCGGCGAGACGGCGGTGATCGGCGATCACTGCCGCGTCTATCAGGGCGTCACGCTCGGCGCCGCGTTCTTCGAGAAGGACGACGCGGGCCGGATGGTCCGCGACACCAAGCGCCACCCGACGCTCGAGGATCACGTCACCGTCTACGCCGGCGCGACGATCCTCGGCGGCACGACGGTGATCGGGGCCGGCTCGCAGATCAACGGAGGCGTCTTCGTCACCAGCTCCGTCCCGCCGGGGCATGTCGTCCGCGCCCCGAGGCTGGAGACCACGCTTCGCAGCAATCCGGAGACGCCTCCGGCGATGTACGCGATCTGAACTCGCCCTCGACGGCTCGCCAGCGCGCGGCGCGACGTCCCGCAAGCCCCTCGGGGCGCGACCGGCCGTCCGTGCCCGGACCGGACACGGGCGTCGCCTCAGCCGGCGCTGCGGGCCTCGCCGCGACGCTTCTCGCGGCCCTCGCGGCCCTCGCGGAAGATCACCCGCTCCGCGCCCCGCCGGATGAGCGGCGCCGCCACGAGCACCGCGCCGAGGGCCCCGACCAGGATCAGTCCGGCCCGAAGGATGCGCTCCACGAGCGCGTCTCCGGCCTCGATCGCCGACGCCCCGAGGCCGGCGAGCGGACCGCCGCCGGCGGCGCTGCGATCACCGACCTTCTCAAGCTCCCTCAGAAGGTCGCGCATCTCGGCGGCTGCGCGGCGCGTGGCCTCGAACATCGAGGTGACTTCGGCGAGCGTCGAAGGCTGATCGTCCGCGACGCCGCTCGATGGCTCGTCCTCGCCGGACCATGCCGAGGGGATCCGCGCGAAGGCGTCGCTTCCCTCGCGAACGGCGACCGAGGCCTGCTCGAGAACCTCCAGCAGCCCGCGGACCTCGACGATCGTCGGCTGAAGCGCCGGCCCGGCCCGCTCGATCGTCGCGAGAAGCTCGGCACGCTGACGGTCGAGCGCTCCGGAGATCTGCGCGATCGTCGCCTCGCGCTCCGCAGAAACTCGCTTCGAGAGGTCCTCCATCGCCGCGACCCTGACCTCGTCAAGGCGGCGAGCGAGGTCCTCCAGCGCTGCCGCGCGGGCCTCCTCGACCAGCCGCGGCAGGTCCTCGGCGAAGCTCGCGAACGCCGCCGACGAGCGCGCGATCTCCTCGATCGAATCCAGCGCCTGCCGCGCCTGCGGCGTGGACGTCAGGTTCGCGAAGACGCTGTCGGCCGTGAGCGTCACCAGGACCGGAGTCCGCTCCACGAAGTAGAAGACGCGCTCGGAGAGCTGGCGGATGCTGCGGAGCTCGGCCGCGATCGGATCCGCCCCGGCGAATGGATCGAGGAAGAGAAGCTGGAAGATGCTCGTCGGGCCCTTGGTGCTCGCCGCGGTCAGCCGGTACGCCATGAAGTCGTCGAACCGGACGTGGGAGACGTACCGCTGGCCGGGGTTGTCCTCTCGCCACTTGACCATGAGCTCGCGCAGCTCGTCCTGCTCCGACTGCGTCAGGAAGGTCCCGACGAGCAGCCACGCCTCGCTCTCCTGCTGCCGCGCCGCCACGAGCAGCGCGTCGCCCTCGGCGTGCAGCAGCTCGGGGATCCAGTAGCTCTCGAGAAGCTGCCTCCGGAGCGTCGCGAAGACGGTGACGTTGATCGCCCCGACGATCGGGCTCGGATCGGTCGCGATCGTCATCAGCGCGAGGCTCGTGTTGAGCCTCGACCGCAGGGCCCAGAGCCTGATCTCCTCCGTGCTGCCGTCGCGCCGCAGCCGGTTCAGCAGGTCGATCGCCTGCACCATGTAGCTGTCGGCGTAGCCCATGAGCTGCGCCTGGAGCCGATCGATGTCGATCCGGCGCGTCAAGCCGGGCGCCGTGCGGCCGGTCGCACCGCTCCGGCCCGCCGCGGCGGGACCTTGCGGGCCCTGGCAGCCTCCCATCCCCGCCAGCGGGAGCGCGAGCGTCGCGGCGATGGCGATCGACAGCGGCGCGGCGGCGGCCGCCGCCCGCGAGCGGATGGCGCGGAGAAGCATGGGTGCGCGTGAGAACGGCGGGCGCTTCCGCCTCAGTCCGTCGGACCCGAGGCGGTGGGCCCTCCGGAATCCGGGTCAGCGCGAGGCGACAGCCTCGCCGGGCGTCTCGGCGTCGGACTCCTCGTGCGGGTGCTCGGCGCAGGCGTCCGTCTTCGGCTCGGCGGCATGCTCGCAGGTCTTCGCAGCGGAGAGCGAGCACATGCCTTCCTGCGTGACGCTCGCCGCGACGGCATGATCGCAGTGCAACGCCTTGTCTGCGCACTCCGACTTGTGTCTCTCGCAGCAGCCGTCGCCGACGGCGCCGAGATCGACCGAAAGAGCGGATGGCGCCTCGCAGCAGAGGCCGCAGCCTCCGGGGAGCACGCCGAAGTACCCGGCGACGCCGAGGCCTGCGGCGACGACGCCGAGCGTGAGTGCGATGGGAGCGATCGAAGGCATGGGAGGAGTCCGCAAGTGAGCTGGGAAGCGCGAAGCTGCTGAGCCTTCGCGACGGGCGCGGACGGCCAACGAGGTCCGTTCGGCCCCTGCTGAGACCCGTTCTTATAGCGCCCTTCCCGCTTCGCGACGCGACCGTCCGCCCTTCGCCCCCGCCGCCACTACACTGCGAATCCCCTTCGGAGGCCGCTCCCGGGAGACGCCCGGCCGCCCGCCGAGGCCCCGCCGCACCGCTCCCCGCCGCACGCTCCCGCTCCCTCCCCATGCCCAAGCCGCCCCTTGCCGCCGCCGCCCGAACCGCCATCGAGACCCCGCTCGGCCCGCGGACGATCGCCCGCCTCGACCTGCTCCGCGACCGGACCGACCTCGACGCGATGCCATGCAGCATCAAGGTGCTGCTCGAAGCGTGCCTGCGCAATCTCGACGGGCGGGTCGTCACCGACGAGCACCTCGACGCGCTCTGCCGCTACGACGCGCGGAGCGTCGGCGACGACGAGATCGCGTTCATGCCCGGGCGGGTGGTGCTCCAGGACTTCACCGGCGTTCCCTGCGTCGTCGATCTCGCGGCGATGCGCGACGCGATGATCGCCCTCGGCGGCGATCCCTCGAAGGTGAACCCGCTGGTGCCGTGCGACCTCGTGATCGACCACTCGGTGCAGGTCGACGCCTTCAACTCCGGCGTCGCCCTGACGATCAACTCTCAGAAGGAGTTCGATCGCAACCGCGAGCGCTACGAGTTCCTCAAGTGGGGCCAGTCGGCGCTGAGCAACTTCCGCGTGGTGCCTCCCGCGACCGGGATCGTCCACCAGGTCAACATCGAGCATCTCGCAAAGGTCGTCTGGGAGCGGAGCGCCGACGGGGTCGCGACGCTCTTCCCCGATTCGCTCGTCGGGACCGACAGCCACACGACCATGGTCAACGGCCTCGGCGTCGTCGGGTGGGGCGTCGGAGGCATCGAGGCCGAGGCAGTGATGCTCGGACAGCCGATCTACATGCGCATCCCGGAGGTGGTCGGCGTGCGGCTCGCGGGGAGGCTGCGCGAGGGCGTCACCGCGACGGATCTCGTGCTGCGCGTCACCGAGCTGCTGCGGGCCTTCGGCGTGGTGGAGCGGTTCGTCGAGTTCTTCGGGCCCGGCCTCGACCAGATGCCGGTCGCCAACCGCGCCACGATCGGGAACATGGCGCCGGAGTACGGAGCGACGATCGGCTTCTTCCCCGTCGATGAGCGCACGCTCGAGTATCTCAGGCTGACCGGCAGGGACGAGCGCCTCGTCCGCACCGTCGAGCAGTACAGCAAGCTCCAGGGCCTCTGGCGAGACGACCGCCGCAAGGTCCGCTTCACGAGCGAGCTCGAGCTCGACCTGGCGACGATCGAGCCGGCGCTCGCCGGGCCGCGCAGGCCGCAGGACCGCGTCGCCCTCTCCGCAATGAAGCCCGCGTGGCGCCACGAGCTGGCGAGCTTCTACCGCAAGGCGGCGACCGTGCCGGAGGCGGCGGAGACCGCGTCGGCGGCGGCGGCCGCGACGGCGGTCGCGGACAAGGAAGGCGTTCCGGTGAACGTCGACGGCGAGGAGTTCGTGCTTGCCCACGGCGACGTCGTGATCGCGGCGATCACGAGCTGCACCAACACCAGCAACCCCAGCGTCATGGTCGCTGCGGGACTGCTGGCGCGGAACGCCGTCCGGCGCGGGCTCTCCCGACGACCGTGGGTCAAGACATCGCTCGCGCCGGGATCCAAGGTCGTCACCGAGTACCTCGTCCACTCGGGCCTCCTTCCCGACCTCGAGGCGCTCGGCTTCCACGTCGTCGGCTACGGGTGCACGACCTGCATCGGCAACTCGGGACCGATCGACGAGGCGCTCAGCGCCGCCATCGGCGAGCACGATCTCGTCGTCGCGAGCGTGCTCAGCGGCAACCGCAACTTCGAGGGGCGCATCCATCCGGACGTCAAGGCGAACTACCTCGCGTCGCCCCCCTTGGTCGTCGCCTACGCGCTCGCGGGCACGGTGGACATCGACCTCGCGACCGAGCCCATCGGCACCGGCCACGACGGGACGCCGGTCTACCTGCGCGATCTCTGGCCGTCCGAGCGCGAGATCCAGGAGACGATCGCGGCGCACGTGACGACCGAGCAGTTCCGGCACGAGTACGCCGACGTCTTCCTCGGTTCGGAGGAGTGGCAGGCGATCCGCACGTCGACGGGAGAGCTCTACGGGTGGAATCCGTCGTCGACGTACATCCAGAATCCTCCCTACTTCGTGGGGATGCCCCGCCGTCCGGCCCCGATCGCCGCGGTCCGCGGCGCCCGCGTCCTGGCGAAGCTCGGCGACTCCGTCACCACCGATCACATCTCGCCCGCCGGGTCGATCAAGGCCGATTCGCCCGCCGGTCGCTGGCTGATCGAGCACGGGCAGCCGCCGGCGATGTTCAACAGCTATGGCTCGCGGCGCGGAAACGACCGCGTGATGACCCGCGGCACGTTCGCCAACATCAGGATCCGCAACCACATCGCGCCCGGCATCGAGGGCGGCGTCACGACCGACTTCCTCGACCCGAGCGTCGGCGACGGCCTCGCGGGCGGATCGATCAAGCCGATCTTCGACGCTGCGGAGAACTACCGGTCCCACGGGGTTCCCCTCGTGGTGCTGGCGGGCAAGGACTACGGGATGGGCTCCTCGCGCGACTGGGCGGCGAAGGGGACGTTCCTGCTCGGCGTCCGGGCGGTGATCGCCGAGAGCTTCGAGCGGATCCACCGGAGCAACCTCGTCGGGATGGGCGTCCTCCCGCTGACCTACCTCCCCGGCGAGAGCGCCGCGACGTTCGGTCTCGACGGGACCGAGGAGTACGACATCGACGTCGACGACCGGCTCCATCCCCGCCAGGAGCTCGTGGTCACCGCACGCCGGCGCGACGGCGGAAGGACCTCCTTCCGCGTGCTCGCGCGCGTCGACACGCCGGTCGAGGTCGACTACTACCGCAACGGCGGCATCCTCCACACGGTCCTCCGGCGGATGGCCGAAGCGGACGCCTGACGCCCACCCGATGCCCTCCGGCTTCACCTTCAACGGCGTTCGCGCTGGGATCAAGCCCTCGGGACGCTCCGATCTGGCGGTCGTCCTCGCCCCTGCCGGCGCTTCGGCGGCGGCTCTGTTCACGACCAACCGGATGCGCGCAGCGCCGGTGGTCGTGAGCGAGGATCACCTCCGGTCCGGGCGCGGTGACGTCCGCGCGGTGCTGATCAACGCCGGCTGCGCCAACGCGGCGACTGGCCCCGACGGAGTCCGCCGGTGCATCGCCACCGCGACGGCGCTGGCGGAGCGCATCGGTTGCCTGCCCGATCAGGTTCTCGTCGCCTCGACCGGCGTGATCGGGGTCCCGCTGCCCGATGCGCGCATCGTCGCAGCGCTCGATGCGCTGGTCGCCGGCGCCGGCGCCGACGCCGACGCGCTGACCCGAGCGGCCGAGGCGATCCTGACCACGGATACGCATCCGAAGATCGCCCGTGCCGCGGTCGCGGGCGGCGGCGCCTCCGTCGTCGGGTTCGCCAAGGGAGCCGGGATGATCCACCCGTCGCTGGCGCCGGCGATCGCCGGAGGAGATCCTCCGAACGCCGCGCACGCGACGATGATCGCCGTCCTCGTCACCGACGCCGCCGCGGCCCCTGCGGTGCTCGAGCGGCTGCTTCTCCGCGGCTGCGATCGCTCTTTCCACCGCATCACCATCGACGGCGACACCTCGACCAACGATGCGGTCTTCGCACTCGCCTCCGGCGCCGCCGGCGCGGTCGCGGAGGACGCGCTCGCTGCGGCGCTGCACGAGGTCATGCGCACGCTGGCGCTGGCGATCGCGCGCGACGGCGAGGGCGCCAGGCGACTCGTGACCGTCCGCGCCACGGGCGCCGCCTCGGCGGAGGACGCGCTGAAGGCGGCGAGGACGGTCGCAAGCTCGCTGCTCGTCCGGACGGCGATCGCGGGAGGCGATCCGAACTGGGGGAGGATCGCGGCCGCGATCGGACGCAGCGGCGCGCTGTTCGACGCGGAGACGCTGCGCATCGCGGCCGACGGGGTGGTCCTCTACGAGCGCGGTGCGCCCTCCGCGATCGATCCGCATCGGCGCGGCGCGATCTTCCGCGGCGAGTCGGTCTTGATCGAGATCGACCTCGGCGCCGCCCCGCACCGGGCGCCCGAGGGCTTTGCCGACGAGTTCCACACCTGCGATCTCACCGAGGAGTACGTGAGGGTGAACGCGGAGTACACGACCTAGGAGTCTGCGTCACGGAGTAATCGACAGCCCGTCCAAGGGTACTTGACCGTCGAAAACCCTGTGGGGTCTAGAGGCATCAAGAACCCTTCGACGGGGTGGCGCACGTTCCGTGACGCAGACTCCTAGCACTCCAGCGCCCCTTGTCCCCTGCTGCGGCGTCCGGAAGCGGCGTTCTGCTGCGTCGAAGCTCGCAGCTGGTGCTTGATGGCCCGCAGCGGGGCCACCGGCGCCCCATCTGCTTCGCTTCTCCTTGCAGAACATCCCCTTCCGACCGCCTCGCGACGGACCCAAGAGGCGCTGGAGTGCTCGCTTCGCGGCGCTCGTTCAGTTCGCGGGCGCCGCCGGCTCGCCGCCGTCCGTGCGAAGTCCGCGGAGCCTTCCGCGCTCCGCCTCCAGGATCTCGAACCAGGAGTCGAACCGCGCCGCGAGGCGCCCTTGCGTCCGGAGCTCCTCGAGGACGGCGATCCCGGCGCCGATCATCGCCATTCCTTCGTCGAGCCGCTCCGGCGCGCACGCGTCCTCCGGCTTCCCGCCCTCGATCGCCGCCGCGCAGACGAGGGCGGCGAAGCGGCCCAGTCGGTACATCGTCACGACGAGGTTGGTCTGGGCCTGGACGTTGTCCGGATCCACTTCGGCGAGGCGCGCGTGGAGCGCGTGGCTCCTGCGGAGATACGGCTCGGCCTCCGCGAGCCTCCCGAGCAGCATCAGCCGATCGCCGATCTTGCCCAGCGCGGCTCCATAGTCGCCGATCCGCTCGGCGTTGTCCGGCATCCGCTCATAGAGCTCGGCCCGCACCTCGAGGCTCTCGCGATAGGCCTCGATCGCCTCGTCGATCCGGGCGAGGCCGGAGAGCCGGTCGCCGATCTTCTCGTGGGCCACGGCGAGATCGCGCAACGCCGGCTCGTCGCCCGGCTCCGCGAGGCGCTCCATCAGCGCCCGCTGCGCGAGCGCCGACTCCAGCGCCTCTTCGTTGCGATCGAGCGCTCCGAGCGCGTTGCTCACCCACTGGTGACTGATGGCCAGGGCGCGGAGGGCTCGGGTTCGCTCCGGCGAACCCGGATCGGTCGCCGCCGAGAGGCGCTCGCGCTCCGCGCGCACGCTCGTGAACTCCGCGAGCGCTTCCTCGTACCGCCCTTCGTCGAACTTGATGTTGGCGATGGAGTTGCGGACGGTCAGCAGCGACTCCGCGACGTCGAACTGGTCGGGAAAGCGCCGAGCGAGCTCTTCGCGGATCTCGAGCGCCTTCGCGAAGCTCGCCATCGCCGCCTCGCGATCGCCGAGGTTCCCGCGGGAGTGGTAGCCCTGCGCCATCCCCACCTTGACATAGGCCTCGGCGACCTCGTCGAGGAGCTTCGGATTCCCGTCTCCCCGCTCTGCGGCCAGGCCGTCGAGGTAGCGCAGCGCCGTCTCGAGCAGCTCCCTGCGGACGGGAGTCGAGCCGGGCAGGTCGACGATCGCATCGTGGATCTCGAAGATGAAGGTCTTGGCGATCTGTCGCACCTGGTCGAACCGCCGCGTGGCGATCTCGCGCTGCCGCGCCTCCGCGTCGCGGGCGTCCACGGCGGCGATCCGCTCCGCGCGCGCCTCGGCTTCCGCCTGGCGGGCCGCGTCGCGCTCTCGCTGGGCGACGAGGAGGCCCCATGCCGTGCCGACGAGCCCCGCGAAGAGGGCGGCGAAAGCGAGCGCGAGACCCGCCACCAGCCCGCGATTCCTGCGCGCGAACTTGCGAAGCTGGTACATCGCGCTCGGCGGCCGCGCGAGGATGGGCTCATGCGCGAGCGAGCGCCGGATGTCGGCGCCGAACGCCGCGGCCGAGGGGTACCGGCGCTGCGGGTCCTTTTCCAGCGCCTTGGCGACGATGGTCTCGAAATCGCCGCGGAAGTCGCGGCTGATCGAGCTCAGCGGAGCCGGATCGTCATCGCGGATGCGCCGCGCCGCCTCGGCGATCGAGAGCTCGCGCACCGGAACGGGAAGCTGCCCCGCGAGGAGCTCGTATGCGACCACGCCGAGGGCGTAGACGTCGCACCGCGCATCGATCGCCCGGGGATCGCCTGAGACCTGCTCCGGGCTCATGTAGGGCAGCGTGCCGACAAGGGAGCCCGCGTCGGTCTGCACCGTCGTGACGCCGAGGTCCTCATCCATCGCCCGGGCGACGCCGAAATCGAGGACCTTCGGGCGCCCATCGCGCGTGATGAGGATGTTCCCCGGCTTGAGGTCGCGATGCACGATGCCCTGGCGGTGCGCTGCGGCGACCGCTTCGCAGATCGTGGCGATGAGCTCCATGCGGCTCCGCGTCGAGAGCCGCTGCGCCTCTGCGTGCGCCGCGAGCGATGCGCCGTCGACGTACTCCATCGCGAAGTACGGGACTGTGATCGATCCTCGCGGCCCGTCGATCTCTGCGGTCCCGACGTCGTAGAGCCTGGCGATTCCGGGATGCTCAAGCCGCGCGAGGAGCTGGGTCTCCAGATGAAACCGCTTCCGGAGCCGTTCGCTGGCAGCGCCGAAGCCGTGACGCATCACCTTCAGCGCGACGAGCCGCTTCGGTTCGTGCTGCTCGGCGAGGTAGACCACGCCCATGCCGCCCTCCCCGAGCTGGCGAAGGACCGTGTAGCGCGAACCCAGGTCGGAGGCGCGCGGCGTCGATGAACCGGAGGAAGACCCGAGGCCGCGGCCGGACCCTTGACCGGAAGCCGCGGGCGCCGTCCGGCTCCCGCCGCCGACTGAGCCGTCCGATCGACCGGACTGCTCCCCCGCCGGGTCGAAGGCGGCGATGGCCTCGACGACGGCTTCCGGGAGGACGGGACAGAGCTCCGCTGGAAGCACTCCCGAACCATCGTCGTCTGCGTGCCGGAGCAGCTCCTCCAGCTCCTCGGCGATCAGCGGCTCCTCGGCTCGCACTTCGGCGAGCCGGGCCTGCCGAACCGCGCCGGCGAGACGCCGCAGCTCGCCGAAGAGTTCCGTCAGTCGAGTGTGCCGGACATCCTCCATCGCGGGTCGATTCCAGCGTAGACCCGAGCGCTGCGGCTCCCCCCGATTCCCGACCTTGCGGCCCGCGGTGAACGCCTTCAGGGCCGCCGACGCACCCTTCTCGGACGGTTCCCCGGATCTGCCGCAAAGGGAGGGCGCGGGGAGTGAGCGCGGCGGATTGGGCGCTGCGACCGACGCCGCCGGTGGTAGCTTGTCGGCAACGTGAATGAACCAACCCTGACGCTCCGCCTGATCGCCTCCCGACTTCGAGACGCTGCCGCCCCGACGGGGCGAGGGTCTCGGCGGAACTGCGCATCGATGCTCGTCGCGATGGTCGCAGGCGCCGTCGCCCCGATCGGCGCGGATGCGGCACCTCCTCGCGGCGGGATCGACGCCGGATCGGCGTCGATCGTCGATCTCATGGTTCCCGAACCCAGGAGCGACGAGCGCACCTCATGGCGGATCGATCCCGGCGCGCAGGATGCCCTCCGCGATCCGTCGAGAGCGCGCGCCTCGGTGCGCGTGCCGATCGACGGGACAGAGGTGACGCTCCGCCTCGAGCGCTTCGCCGCCACGCTGCCCGGCGCCGCCTTCGTGATCGGCGCCGCGCGGCGCGCCGCCGCGTTCGATCCCGCGTCGGTCGCCCTCTATCGAGGTCACATCGAGGGGGATCCGAGGTCGACGGCGTTCCTTGCGGTCTCGCCGCGAGGCGCCATCGGACAGCTCGAGCTCGGACGCCTCGGCACCCGATTCGTCCTCGGCCCGGTCGATCCGGAGATCCGCGGGCTCGCCGCGGAAGGCCTCGCCTTCGCGGAGGCGCGCGGCTTCGGCGCGCCTCCGCTCGTGGAGCCCTGCGCCGTTCTCCTGCCTCCGGGGAGCGACGCCTTCGACGACGCGCCGGATGGCGGCGTGGCAGGTGGCGGAGGTTCGTTCACGCTCGCGCAGTCGCGCATGGTGCGGATGGCCATCGAGACGGACTTCGAGTTCTACAACCTCTTCGGCGACGTCGCCGCGGCAGGCGACTACGTCGTCGCGCTCGTCGGCGCCGTCTCGACGATCTACCTGCGCGAGTGGAACACGCGGGTGATGCTCAGCTTCGTGCGAATCTGGGACGAGCCGGAGGGGCTCTACGACGCGCCCAACCCCCTCGGGCCCTTCCGCGATCACTGGAACTCGGAGATGGCGGATGTCGAGCGGGACGTCGCCCACCTCTTCACGGGACGGCGGAATCTCCCTTACGGAGGCGTTGCGTATCTCGCGGCGCTCTGCGGTCCGTTCGCCTACGCGGTCAACGGCTACCTCAATGGTTCCTTCGCGGATGTCTCGCTGCCGAACTCGGGCAACTGGGATCTCGTGGTCGTCGCCCACGAGCTCGGCCACAACTGCGGGCCGCTGCACACCCACGACTACGGCCTCGATGGCTGCGCCGTCGGGCAGACGCGCCGCGGCGGGATCCTCAGCTACTGCCACACGGTCTCCGGCGGCCTCGCCAACGTCGATCTGCTCTTCGAGACGACGCTCGACGGGATCGCCCAGGCCTATCTCGCCGGAGCCCCCTGCGTGGCGATCGACTGCGACGGCAACGGCGTCGACGACGCCATCGACATCGCGCTGGGAACGCATGCGGACGCCAACGGCGACGGGATTCCCGACCTCTGCCAGGACTGCGATGGTGACGGAATGCTCGATCCGATCGCGATCGCGCTCGGACTGGTCGCCGATCTCGACGGCGACGGCATCCCCGACTCCTGCCAGCCGGACTGCAACGGCAACGGCGTTCCCGACGTGCTGGACATCCTGCTCGGAGCGTCGATCGATCTTTTCGAGGACGGGACTCCGGACGAGTGCGAGCGCGACTGCGACGGCGACGGCATCTCGGACATCGTCCAGATCCAGTCCGACATGTCGCTGGACGTCGACCGGAATCGCGAGCTCGACGCCTGTCAGGACTGCGACGAGGACGGCGTGCCCGATCTCGTCCAGCTCGCGGGCGGGCTGGACATCTGGGTGGCCGGGTCCGCCCCGAGCCTGCGCCGATTCCACGGTGGGAGCGGTGCGCCGGCCGCGACCTCGGCGGCTCTCGGCGCGAGCACGGATTTCGTCGATGCGCTCCATCACCAAGGGCGGGTCCTCGTCAGCGACGCCGCCGCGTCGCGCGTCGTCGCCATCGACGCCGTGGCCGGGGCGGATCTTGGCGACCTGATCCCGCCGGGCGGAACCGGGGGGAGCGGGACGCTGGGCGCCCCCGCGGGGCTCCTTGCGACCGCCGACGGAACGCTCCTCGTGGCAAGCCGCGCGAACGACCGGATCCTCGAGTTCGACGCCGCGAGCGGAGCCTTCGTCCGCGTGCTCGTCGAGGGCGGACCGCTCGGCATGCTCGACCCCTTCGGTCTCGGACTCGCGCTCGACGGCAGCCTCCTGGTGACTTCCGCCGACGCCCGCGTGCGCCGCTTCGACCTCGCGACCGGCGACCTGCTCGGCGTGCTCGTGCAGCGCGGCTCCGGCGGGCTGGTCGATCCGCGCGGAGTGCTGGCGCTCCCGGATGGATCGGTGCTGGTCGCCTCGGCGGGTCCCTCCGCCGGACTGCTCCGGTACGACGGCACGACCGGCGCGTTCCTCGGCCGCTGGGACCTTGGCGGCGTCTCGACCGGCTTCTGGGGTCTGCGCGATCCGTGGGCGCTGCGGCTGGCGCAGGACGGAGGACGCGTCCTCGTCAGCAACGCCGAAGGAAGCGCCGCGGTCCACAGCTACGACCTCGCCACCGGGAACTTCCTCCGCTCCTACTACATCCTCGCGCTTGACATCGCCGCGGCGCGGGCCATCGTCGAGCTTCCGCCGAGCCCATTCGACTGCAATCTCAACCTGATTCCCGATGCCTGCGACATCGCCTCCGGCCGCAGCCTCGACCGCAACGGCGACGGAGTGCCCGATGAGTGTCAGGATCTCTCGTGCGCTCCGGCCGACCTGGACTGCGACGGCAGCGTGGATGGCGCCGATCTCGGGCTGCTCCTCGCGTCCTGGGGTCCCTGCCCGGGGGGCCTGACGGACGGCGGCAGCGCGGCCTGCCTCGGCGACCTCGACGGCAACGGCGTCGTGGACGGAGCGGATCTCGGCGCGCTGCTCGCGGCGTGGAGCGGATGACGCTGCGCAGCGCCGCGCCTGTCAGCGCACGGCGATCGCAGCCCCAAGAGCGGGCGGCGAGCGGGCGGCGAGCGTTCGTCTCGCGCCGCCGCGCCGTTACCGCCAGCAGTCGAGCCCTTCGGGAAGTCGATTGAGGTTGATCGGCCCCTCGGCGCCGACGATGACGAGATCCTCGACGCGCCCCCCGCCGATCGCGGCGCAGTAGAGGCCGGGCTCGATGGTCAGCGCGTCGCCGAGCACCAGCGCCGTCCCGCCCGCGACGAGCAAGGGCGGTTCATGCACATCAAGGCCGATGCCGTGGCCGGTCCCGTGGGTCATCCCGCACCACTGCGGCCCGGCCTCCAGCGGCGGGAGGCCGACTCCGTAGCCCTCGGCGCGGATCACGGCCGTCGCCGCCGCGTGGATCGCATCGCCCGTCGTGCCCGGCCTCAGGGCCGCGATCGCTGCGGACTTCGCCTCGACGACGGTGCGGTGCATGCGCGCAGCTTCGGCGGGAATCTCGCCGTGGACGACCGTCCGCGTGCAGTCGCCGTGATAGCCCGTCTGCTTGTTCCGCGGGAAGATGTCGACGATGATCAGCTCACCGCTGCGAAGCGGACCGCGCCCGCGATCGTGACAGTCGGCGCCGAGCTTCCCGCCCGCGACGATCGACTCGGGGTTCGCGTAGCCGCGCTCGGTCAGGAAGGCGTCGATGGCGACCCGGATGCGCTCGCTCGTCAGCGCGTCGCCGCCATGCTCGAGCGTTCCGTCGCGCCGCGCCGAGGCGCGGGCGATCATCCCGCACGCCATCGCCATGCACCCCTCGGTGACCGACTGCGCCTCGCGCAGCCATTCGATCTCCTGCGCGTCCTTCGAACGGCGCTCGGTGACGCCGAGATCGGGGTCGTACTCGACGGCGATGCCTGCGTCGCGGATCGCCTCGGCGTAGACCAGGGCCAGCGAGCGATCGCCGCGCACCGCGGCGATGCCGCGCCGCCGGAGGCACTCTGCAAGCGCCTGGGCCGTGGCGATCTCGCGATCCGCCGAGAACCCGCCCTCAGGCTCGAAATCGGCAGGAGGATGGACCTCGTCGGCGCGGGCGTGACGCCGAGCCCGATCGACCTCGATGTCCCTGATGATGAGGACGCGCCGGGGAGCGCCTCCATCCGCGCCGGGGATCTCGATGAGGGCTGCCGGATCGCCGACCGAGAAGCGGATTCGGTGGTAGAGCGCGCCGTTGCTCGCGGGGGGTCCGGCGATCACGGCGGGAAGGGCATGGAAGGTCGCGGTGGACATCTCGGGAGACTACGCAGGATGCGATCGACGAAGGCTCGGGTCGAGAATGGCTGCATGCTCCCCGTCCGGCACGCTGCCGCGCGTGACGCGCCCACCGCATGGTCGCCGCCGCCCCCTCGGCCGTCAGAGCGACCAGCGACCGCCGTCTCGCTCGGAGCCGACCGGCTCCGGCGGAGTCCACTCCTCCGGCGGACGGGTGCGGACGACCCGACCGGACTCGTCGAAGAAGACGACGTACACGCGCGGATCGGGCGCGTCCGTGAAGACCGCCGCGGTCGCGAGCGAGCTGAGCGTGTCTCCGTAGTGCCACCGGACGGCGTAGTCGACGAACTCCCGCTGCTCCGCCGGGACCATCCGCGTCGAAGAGGGAGCGCCGAGGAGCTCGCGAACCTCGCCCTCCGTCATCCCCGGGTTGACGAGCTCGAAGCTGCCGCCCTTGGGCGTGTTGCAGCCGAAGAGGGCGAGCGCCGTTAGCGCCGCGAGCGCCGGAGACGGGGTGCGGACGAAGGGCATCGGGGAGAGCGTAGAGGTCCGCGTCGGGGGGCGATGGGAGGTCGGATCCCCTCCGTGGATCGGCGGTCGCGACGCCTGGGCACGCCGATCAGACCGGTCGAGCACTCCAGCGACACCCCTCCGCGCGCTGCGATCGGCGGCTGTCCCGCGCCGCCGAGTCGGCGCCGCGCTTCCATTTGCGCCGATCGGTGGTAGATTCGATCGCGTGGGCCCGAGACTTGTGTCGCGGGCGGGATGAGCGTTTCTCGCGGGGCGATCGCCCCGAATCGAGACGGGAGGTTACATCGATGCATCGGGTCGCTTCGGCGGTTCGTCATGCGCCGCGGCCACTGGCCGCTCGGCGCCTCGTCGCCCTGTTCGCACTCGGCGCGGCAGGCGCCGCCACGGTCGGAAGGCCGGTCGGGGCGGTCGAGGTCTCGTTCACGGACGGCACGCTCGCAGCGGGGATCACCGCCGTCCATCAGCCCTCGGCCTTGATGGAGGCCGGGCTCTTCGTGCTCGGGGCATTCTGCGGCGGCGGGGTGGTCGGAGACTTCGACAACGACGGGTTCGAGGACATCTTCTTCATCGGGGGCGGCGTCCAGCCCGACATCCTCTACATCAACAACGGCGACGGGACGTTCACCAACCGCGCCGCTGAATGGGGCGTCGCGGTCCATCACATGGGCATGGCCGCGGCAGCCGGGGACTACGACAACGACGGGTGGCTGGACATCTTCGTGACCAGCGGCGGGCCGCACGGCGCGACGCCTGCGGCGGGCAAGCACCGGCTCTATCGGAACACCGGCATGGGTTCCTTCGTCGAGGTCGCCGCGCAGGCCGGCGTTCAGAAGGTCAGCCCTGTCGTCTGCGACGGCATGGGAGCGGCATTCGGCGACTACGACCGCGACGGGGATCTCGACCTCTTCGTCACCGGGTGGCTTCCGTTCAGCCAAGGCAACCGGCTCTTCCGGAACAACGGAGACGGCACGTTCACCGACGTCACGATCGCCGCCGGCCTCACCCCGGGCGGCATCCGCGGCTTCACCCCGCGCTTCGCCGACATGGACGACGACGGCTGGCCCGATCTGCTGATCGCCGCCGACTTCGGCACCTCGCGCTACTTCCGCAACCACGGCGATGGCACCTTCACGAACCTCACCGCCTCCGCGGGAACGGGGATCGACGACAACGGAATGGGGCACGCCGTCGGGGACCTCGACAATGACGGGCGCCTCGACTGGTACGTCAGCAGCATCTGGTCGCTCGGGAATCCCGAGAGCCCCGGCACGGGGAACATGCTCTACTGGAATCAGGGCCGCAATCTCTTCGTCGAGGGATCCGTCGCCGCGGGCGTGAACAACGGCGGCTGGGGATGGGGGACGGCGGTTGCCGATCTCGATCACGATGGGTGGCTCGACCTGCTCGAGACCAACGGCTGGGTCTCCTATCTCGAGTTCACGAACGCCCCCTCGCGCGTCTGGATCAATCAGGGCGACGGGACCTTCGTCGACCGCGCCGCAGTCAGCGGGCTCTGGCACACGCTCTTCGGGCGCGGGCTGCTCACCGCGGACTTCGACAACGACGGCGATCAGGACGTCCTCATCTTCTCGAACAAGGGGCCGCTCAGGCTCTACCGCAACAACGTCGCCGCCGACGGGAGCGCGCGATGGCTTCGCATCCGCCTCGACACCGCCGGATCTCGACGGCTCGCCCCCGCCGGCATTCACTCGCGGATCACGGTGCTCACCGAGAAGCAGACGCTCGTCCGCGAGATCGATGCCGGATCGAACTACCAGTCGCAGTCGGAGCTGACCGCGCACTTCGGCCTCGGGCACGCCGAGTTCGTCGATGTGCGCATCCGCGCGGCCGACGGAACGTCGAGGCTGCTGCGCAACGTCCAGACCAATCAGACGCTGGTCGTCGACCTCGGCGAACGGAGCGACCTCGATGGCGACGGGCGCGTCGACGCAGGCGACATCGGCCTCCTGCTGGGGAGCTGGGGCGGGTGCGATCCGGCAGACCCGCGCGACCTCAATGCCGACGGCGCGATCGACGCGACGGACCTGATGATCCTCCTGTTCAACTGGACGGACTGACGTGAAGTGACCGCCCCGGGCGACCCCGACGCGGCGGAGCGCCGCCTCCGAAGGTCGAAGGGGGCGCGACGGGCGCGAACGCATTCGGTGCTGACGTCCGCTCGGGAGTTCCGTCACGCGGACTCATCAGTTCCGGCGTCGGTCCCCTTGCCCTCGCGGCGGTCCAGCTCGGCGCGCGCAGCAAGGTACGCCTCGAAGCCGAGCAGTCGGCCGACAGCCTCCTCTTCGTCGATCACGACGTCTTCGGCCGAGAGCCGAAGCCGCTGGGCGAAGCGGTGGTGCCGCGCCCGCGCGATCACCGGCATGTGCGGACGGTGGGCGCGGAGCTCGGCGATCACCTGCGCCGCCGCGAGGTGGTCCGGGAGCGTGACCACGACGGCGATCGCGGAGCCAAGCCCCGCATGCTCGAGCACCTCCGATCTCGTCGCGTCGCCGACCACCGCGCGGAGCCCCGCGGCCATGGCCTCGCCGGCGGAGCGCGGGTTGCTCTCGATGACGGTGACCGGGATCTCGGCTTCGCGAAGCTGCGAAGCGACTTCGTGACCCGCGGGACCGTAGCCGATCAGCAGCACGTGCGGCTGCTGCTCCGCGGCGACTCCCTCGGCGGCGACAGGCGGATCGGCGCGGACCAGCGCCGCGGCCATCCGTCGCGCCCGCGAGACGAGCAGCGGCGAGACGAGCAGCGTCACCAGCGTCGCGCCGACGATCGTCTGGTAGGCGTCGAAGCCGAACAGGCCGACGCGCCTCGCCTCCGAGGCGAGCACGAAGGAGAACTCCCCGATCTGCGAGATCGAAATCGCCGCGGCGGCGGCCGTGAGCCGGGCGGCGCCGAAGGTCCGGAGGGAGACGAACGTCGCCATCGTCTTCACCAGCATCACGGCCGCGGCGAGGCCGACGACGAGCAGCAGGTTGGTGCCTGAGAAGAGCCACCCGATGTCGGCCTGCATCCCTACGGCCGCGAAGAAGATCGTGACGAGCACCGCGCGCACCGGAGCCACGTCCGCGCGGATCTGGGTCGCCATGCGGCTGTCCGCGAGGACCATGCCCGCAACGAACGCTCCCAGTGCCGGGCTGAGGTCGGCTGCGTGCGCGGCGACCACCGCGGCGAGACACGAGATGACGGCAAGCAGGATCGGGAGCTCGCGCGCCCGGGCGAGGGCTGCCGCGTCGAAGATGCGGGGCATGATCCGTCCGCCCACGAAGACGAGGACGAGCACCAGCAGCATCGCGCGCAGCGCCGTGAGCGAGAAGCTCTCGGCGACGGAGGCGATCGAGCCTCCCCGGGCGAGGAGGTTCGCCACCAGGACGAGCGGGACGACGGCACCGTCCTGAAGCAGGAGCACGCCGAGCGACGCCCGCCCGTGGAGGCTGTCCTGCTCGCCTCGATGCTGGAGCGTCTGCACCACCGTCGCGGTGCTGCTCAGGCTGGCGCAGAAGCCGAGGATCAGCGCCGTCTTCCACTCCACGCCGATCACGGTCGCGAGCCCCGTCACGACCGCAGCCGTCAGCGCGATCTGCACCGAGCCGCCTCCCGCCGCGAGCGCCCCCATCGCGCGAAACCGGCTCCACGACGTCTCCAGGCCGATCGTGAAGAGCAGCATCGCCACGCCGGTCTCGCTCGCCACCTCGATCGCCTCGTTGCCCACGAACCCGAGCAGCGACGGACCGACGAACATCCCCGCGACGAGGTATCCGAGCATCGCGCTGCCGCCGAGGCGCTCGAATGCCATCCCGAAGGCGAGCGCGGCGGCGAGCAGCACCACGAGATCCCTGACAATGATCCAGGCGTCCATCGGTTGGCGTCTGCGTGGACCGCCGGAAGCGCGCACCGCGCGGGCCGCTGGCGGAGCTGCGACGATACCCGGGCGAAACCCGGCCCGGCGCCACGCCGAAGCCGATCGCACGGCCTCTACTCTCCACGCCGGGGCCGGCACGCCCCCGCGCTCCCGGCAAGACTCGCCTCACGCTGTCAGGATGCAGACCCGATGCCCATTCTCGTGAACAACGTCAAGACCGTGGTGCTCCTCGCCGCCCTCGTGGGCCTCTTCGTCTGGGTGGGCGCGATGCTCGGCAGCAGGACGGGCATGTTCATGGGGCTCGCCATCGGGCTGGTGATGAACTTCGGAGCCTGGTACTTCTCCGACACCATCGCGATCAGGTCGATGCGCGGCGTCGAGGTTGACGAGCGCACCGCGCCGGACCTCGTCCGAATGGTCCATCGGCTCGCGAATCAGGCGGGCCTGCCGATGCCCCGGGTCTACGTCTGCCCGCAGGAGGCCCCCAACGCCTTCGCCACCGGACGGAGCCCCAGGCGCTCCGCCGTCGCCGTCACCCAGGGGGCGCTGCGGCTGCTCGACGAGCGCGAGCTTGAGGGCGTGATGGCCCACGAGCTGGCCCACATCCGCAATCGTGACACGCTCACCTCGACGATCGCGGCGACGATCGCAGGCGTCTTCAGCATGATGGCCCAGTGGGCGCTGCTCTTCGGCGGACGCGGCACGCGCGAGGGCGGCCATCCGTTCGCCGCGCTGGCCGTCATTCTCCTCGGCGCAGTGGGCTCGGCGATCATCAAGGCGATGATCAGCCGCTCGCGCGAGTATGTCGCCGATGCGGACGGAGCGCGGATCGCGGGTTCGCCCGAAGGGCTCGCCTCAGCGCTGAGGAAGCTCGAATCGGTCGCCCGCAGGGTCCCGATGCAGACACGCAACCCCGCGATGAACAACCTCTTCATCGTTGAGCCGTTCGTCGGACAGACGCTGACGGCGCTCTTCGCGACGCACCCCCCCACTGAAAAGCGAATCGCCGCCCTGCTTGGGCGGCGATCCGATCGGTGACTCGCCTGACTTCGCGACGTTCATCCGCCCGAGAGTTCGGGGGACCGTCGATCGGGCGGCGGCGCTCAGAGCTCGCGATCTCGGTTGCGGCGACCCTCGCCGCCTCCCCCGCCGTCGCCGCGACCTTCACCTCCGCGACCGCCGCCCCACCATCCGCCGCCCCGCCCCTCGCGCATCATCCGTTCCGCCTCCGCCTGCTCTTCAGGATCGATGCGACCGTTGCGATTGGCGTCGACGCGGTCGAGGATGCGCTGCCTCACTTCGCGCGGAAGCTCGTCGAGCACCGCCATCACGTCTCCGCGACCATCGCCGCGCCGAGCGCCGCCGCCGCCGCCGCCCGGCATCGCGTCTCGCTGCTCGGGACTGAGGACCGCCAGGATCCGATCGGCGTGCAGGTCGACGAGTTCGCGCCGAAGGCGCATCGCATCGCGGACCGGGTCCTCAGCCTGGCTTGGCCGGAAGTCGCCAGTCAGGAACCCCGCGAAACGCTCCGCCTGCCGCAGCTCGTCGATGGGCTCCTGTCGCTTGATCACCGCGGTCACCCGTTCGTCGGCACCGCGCAGCTCCGCCCGGTACGCGAGCTCGAGCGCATCGACGTGCGCCGACAGCTCCGGCGAGAGATCGAGGCTGCGGACGTAGTCGAGCGCCGAGTCGACGCGCGTCGGTCGATAGACGCGCTCGAAGGCGTCGGCGAGGACAGCGCGGTTGAACCAATCCGAGAGCTCCGCAGGCAGCGCCGCCGCGATCGCCACGCGACCCTCGTCATTGACGTCGCGGACGCGCGTCCTGAACTGGATCTGCCGGCGGACGATGTCGAGGCCCTGCCTGACGTCGAGTTCCTGCACCGCGCGAAGAAGCCGCGGCTCGCTCTGGGCGAGGTAGTCGTTCCGCGCCCGGAGCGCCTCGTGGAGGCGAAGCTCGAAGGCATCGAGCGTCGGCTCGATGGCGGCGAACGTCTCGTCGTCGAGGTCGATCGTGTCGAGAATCGCCAGGATGTCCGTCGACTCCCCGGAGAGCCGCCCGCGGCCGAGCGACTTCTCGCGCAGCAGGAGCCTCTCGAAGCCCGGCCAGTCGGCCATCTGCTCGTCCGAGAGCTGCACGCGAAGCGACTCGATGAAGGCTTGCCGCAGGCGCTCGCGCTCGGCGCGCCATGCGTCGAGCGCCGTGATCATCTGACCCATGATCCGCCGCCCCTCAGCGTCCTCCCCGGACTCGATCCGCGCCACCCGGATCTGCTCCATCGCGGCGGGCATGCGCTCCTCGAAGATCGCCCGAACCTCCTCGGGCGCGAGCTCGACTCCGCTGCGCTCGATCTGCTCCCGGATCTCCGCCTGCGTCCGCTCCATCGCCGCCCGCATCTGTTCGCGGATCTGCGGAGACATGAAGGTGCGCATCAGGGCCGGTCCGAGTTCCTGAAGCGACTCCGTCACGGGCTCGATGCCCGTTCGGAATGCCTCCTCATAGTCGCGGATGAGCAGGTCGACCACCGTGCTCTGAACCTGGTCGAGCGCGAGCGCGTCGCGGAAGAGCGCCAGATCGCGCGAGATGAACTCCGGCTGCATCACGTCGGTGAAGCCCGCCATCCCACGGAACATCCCGCCGCCTCGGCGCATCGCCGGACGATCTCCGTCGGGAGGGCCCCAGCCGCCGCGCCCTTCCGGTCCGCGCTGCCCGCCTGGCGGGGCGCCCTGACCGAGCACCGTCGCGGCGCATGAGAGACTGAGGACGAGGCTCGTGGCGGCGATGATCGGGCGTCGAACGTGGTTCATGGGCATGCTCGCGGGGTCGCGGGGTCGCTGAGGCGGGTCGACGGTGACCCGGAGGTGTGAGGGCCGACGATTCTGACGGACGAGCGTACGACTCCACGGAGTCGCGGTTGAAGCTGGCTCTCGGGATCGGGTGCGGCTCGGTACCGGGCCGTCCGAGCGCGGCTCGGCTTCCCAGCGGGGGGCCTGCGACGAACGGCGAACCGCCTGCCGGTGCCCTCCCGCGCGTGGCAGTCGGTCCAGAGACACCCGCGTGTCCAGAATCGTTCCCGGCTGCGGGTTCGATTCAGCGGGTTTGGCCGGTCTGCCGGGCTCGCGACCCACTCCGCGCACGCCTGCGGAGCCGCCGCCGCGCGGTCCCGGCACCCGTCCACCGCGGCAACCGCGGATGCATCCGGCCGGTCACCGCGGCAGTGCCCCTGCGCGCTCGAGCAGATGTGCCTGGATGATGCCATCCGGGACGCCCAGAACGGCGCGCCGGGGCCATCCGTCGCGGTCGACGACGACGACGGCAACCGCCGCCGGTGGCTCCGCCGGTACCGGAAGCACCATGATCGGCGCAGCGCGGCTGGGACTCTCGCGATAGGCAAGCCCGACCAGGCGTTCCCCCGGGCCCGCCGCGACGGCCGAGGCCAGTTCCGAAAGAGCTGCGATCGGGATCCGCCGCACGGCGGCGCGCCGAATCGCGGTCGGCTCGACGCCGAAGCTGATCGACGGCCCCTCGTGCTCCGATCCTTCGGGTGCCGCGGCGAGCCGCCGAACGTCGGTCGGCATGAGGAGCACGCCGGTCTGGATCGGCCAGCCGTCCATCACCGACCGCTCGACGCTGCGCGATCCCCTCTCGTCGTCGAGTGACCAGCGAAGCGTCCAGCGGTCCGCTCCGGGATCGAACTCAAGCTCGAGCGACTCGTTGAGATGCTGCGAGCGGAAGTCGATGGTCATCCGATCGGTGGCGCCATCGACCGACTCGGCTCGTGAGAGCGCGGTTCGGCTCGACGAGGGCTCCCAGTCGTCCTGCTGAACCCGCGTCAAGATCCTCTCGCCGTCGAGCTCGACGATGCAGCGAACTGCCGCTCGCGGAAAGCCGTCCACGTCGATCTGCCACCGCGCCGCGAAGATCGTCGTCATCGCGCCGGGCTTCAGCGCCTCGAACCCGCCGAAAGGCCCGCTCTGCGCAGCGCGGAGACGTTCGAGCGTGCCTGCGGCGGCCAGCATCTCGCTCCGGTAGATCGGTCGTCCACGGAGCACGACCATCCGCGGGGACGCAAGCGCGGCGAGCCCCTCGCGCGGATCGGCATCGAGCAGGAGCAGATCCGCCGCCGCGCCGACCTCGATCCGACCGGCGCGCGCTCGACCGAGCGCCTCGGCGCTGCCGCGCGTCGCCGCCCGCAGGATCGCCGTCCGATCCCATCCGACCGCCTCAAGCGCGGCGAGCTCTTCGAGCAACGCCGTGCCGGGAGCCTGGAACGGAGTCAGCGCTCCGCTTCCGGGGAGTGCGTCGGCGGCGAGCGATCGCAGCCTTGCGGCGCGCTCGTCCTCGAGTCGCTGGAGTTCCGCCCGCCCGCGTTCGGTCGCCGTGAGCGCGAGCCATCGCTCCCGCCGCTGGGGATCGACCGCGGCCAGCGCGGCCGCACTCGTCGAAGCAGCAGCGTCCGATTCAACGCTCCATCGCGATCGAGCGATGCGGGTCGCCACGGGCAGCCGACGGTTCGAGGCCGTCGAGCCCGCGGGCGGCGCCGCGTCGCGGCCGACGAGCCCCGAGTCGCCGCGGAGCTGCGGCGCGATGATCGTCGGCAGCGAGGCCTGCTCGAACTTCTCGAGCAGTCGGAACGAACGCGCGAGGAGCGCATCCGGCATCGTCACGCTGGTGACGCCGGCGTAGACCATCATCCTGAGATCGGCGGCGTCGACATCCGCGATCGCGGCGTCATGGAGCCCAGGCATGAGCCATCGACCGTCCCCGCGCACGAGCGTGTCGCCCAACCGCCAGGGAGCCACGCTCGGCTCGACGATGCCGACGATCGTCCCGTCATCGACGATCACGGTCGCCCGCGGCGGATCCGGTGCATCGCGCATTCCGATGATCCGCACGTCGTCGAGGATCAGACGTCCTCGACTGCTCCGCTCCGCTGCGGGAGCGCGGGCCTCCGCCCACGCGCCATGAACGGCGAGCGCGAACAGGAGCGCGGCGGTCACGCTCGCGCGGTGCGAGGCGCAGCCAGACTCGGTCCTCGACCGGCTTGCCGGCGCTTGAGCGGCGGTTCTGTCCCGACTCGCTCGGGCCTCGGCACGGCGCTCGGTCACGCCTCTCGAACATCGGTCCGAGCGCAGCGCGATGCTCGCCCCGTCCGCGCCGCTCGTCGCCGCAGGCTGACCGCTCGGAAGCCGCAGGCGCTGCACGGGGGGATGATCGGACATGGTCATCAACGCGCCGCCAAGAGGCGTTCGGGCACGATACGCTGCGCCAATGAGCACCGATCTCCGAGAGAACGCAGCGCACGGACGAGACGATCGCCCCGCACCGAGCGTGCCTCTCTCCGGCGAGCGGCTCGAAACTCGGCTCGAGGTCCTCCTGCTCGCAAGCGACCGTCCCCTCACGGAAGCGAAGATCGCAGCGCTGCTCGAGGTCGAGGAGGGCCCCCCCGGTCGAAAGGCCGTTGCCGAGGCGGTCACCTCGCTCAACCGAGAGTACGAGCAGACCAATCGCCCCTTCCGGGTCGAAGCGGTCGCGGGTGGCCATCGGATGCTGACGCTTCCGCGGTTCGCGCCCCTCGTCGAGAGGCTTCGCGGGGAACGGTCTCTTGCGCGGCTGTCGCAGGCGGCGCTCGAGACCCTCGCGATCGTCGCCTATCGACAGCCGATCCTTCGCGCCGAGCTGGAGGCCATACGCGGCGTCGCCTGCGGCGAGGTCCTCCGTGGGCTGCTCGAGCGCCGTCTGATCCGGATCACTGGGCGAGCGGAGATCATCGGCCGCCCGATGCTCTACGGGACGACGCGCGAGTTCCTCCAGACATTTGGACTCTCGGCGCTCGACGACTTGCCGAGGGCCGCAGAGTTGAGACCGGCCGCGACTCGTCGGCCGAAGTCAAACGAGGGAGCAGACGGCTCCGTCGAAGCGAGCGTCCCGGCCACCGGCGCTGAGAGCGACTCAGCGGGCCAGCAGAGGCCGCGCAACGACTTCGCTACGGGCGAGCCAGAGCGATCTCCGAGCGCCTGACGCTGGGTGGCGCGGGTGTGGCGGTCGATCCCCGACCGAGCTCGTCACGGCGCGACGCCCAGCGGCCCAACGCCGTCCGCCCGGCGCCGCCACCGGGATACCGCGACGTTCACTCTGAGAGCGCAGAACACAGCCGTCCCTTGCGGGACGGCTGTGTGAGCTTCGAGAGATCGAAGGACGATCGAAGTTTCGAACGTCAGGCGCGGCGACGACGTCCACCGAAGACGCCGAACATGCCGAGGACCGCCAGACCAGCGGGAGCCGGGATCGCCTCGACGATGAAGACCGTCGAGAAGCTCGCCTGATCACCGGAGCTGAGCGTGAACCGGAGCCGGATTCCGATCGTGTCGTTCACGGCCGGACCAGCCATGCTCGGGATCGGCATGCCGAAGGCCTCGGGGAGGATCCCGATGCTGCCGAAGCCGGGGAGGCTCACAGCGAACGGATCGTTGAGGAGCGTCTGGACCTGGTTGCCGTCGATCAGCGCCGCCCAGACCGGGTCGCCGCCGAAGCTCGACAGCGTGCCACCGTCACCATCCGTCGTGAGGCCGCCAGCGACCGATCCGCCCATCAGCGACGACGGGAGGACAGCCGGGTTGACCGGGAGGGTGATGATGAGGTCGAAGCTGACGGTCGCAGCGCCGGTGTTGACGAACACCAAGCCGCCGTTGATGAACGGGTCAGCCTTGGCGCTGATGTCCCAACCGAACGAGTAACCGATGTCGAAGAGGGTGTCGGCGTAGTTGAACACGCCACCACCGACATCGACGCCGGTCGGGTTGAAGATGAACGGGGGGCCGCCGTCGACCGACAGCGAGAACGAAAGGCCGTTTCCAGCCTGGGCAGCAGCCGCGCCGAGCGCGACCGTAGCGATCGCGACAGCACCGAAACGAGTAGCAGAACGAAGCATAGAGCTCATGGGTTTCCCTCCTAGGATCTCTCGGAACTCTCTCAATCCCGAGCAAGCAATTCACTCGAAGCGCCGAACGGGCGCGGGATAGACCGTTGACGAATATACCACCTCATCCGCCCAGTGCAAGTGGCTTCGGGGTGTTTCTGAGCACAAAGTTGGCCTGATGGGGGCCGACCCAGCGCACGCTTCCGGACGACGGGGAGACGGAACTGTCGACGCTCGAGGCCCCGCATCCCTTCCAGACGGACGGGTATCCGTGCTCCATCGCCCGGCGGCTTCTGGCGAGGTCGATCGAACTGGCGATCTCGGGATTGGGCGCTCGCCGCCCCTTTCTGCCCCCCAGCTCGTGTACGCTGAAGGACGCTCGAAGCGGCGATCCAGGGACTGCGATCGCCCTGCCCTCAGTCCGGCGGTTCAGAGTCCCCCGCGCGGGGCTATAGACGGCCGGATCACGTCACATCGCCGCCTGAGATCTCCACGTGGGTCGACCACGCGATGACGCCGAGGGGCCGTTGCAAGGCGGCCTGGCGTGACTCGATCACCTTGGGAAACGATGGGAGTGCTTCGAAAGCCCTTCGGAGGGGGATCGAACCGTGCCCGTCTGAGCCTGAGCTTGTGTGAACCCCCAGTGCCCGAAGTCATCGGGTCCGCCGCATGGTTCGCGACTCTCGCCACGACGAGTCCGCTGCGGCGAAGTCGCACCATCAACCGCCTGATTCACGCCGACAGCCCGGGCGCAGCGAGCCAACGCTGGGTACGCGGACCTTGGCGGGCTGGGAAGGGGATCGCGATCGGCGCAGTGGGACACTCAGCCCGCAGCCTGAGAGTCAGTCGTTGAGCGATCGTCACCCAGACTTTTGTCAATGACACAGGGACTGCACCAGAGGTGCAGTCCCTGAGGATCTACGAAGGAGCCTCGATGGAGGAGTTCCGAGCTGTTCGGTCGATCAGCTCCGACGGCGACGGCTGCCAGCCATGCCCGCGAACGCGAGCAGGGCGAGACTCGCCGGACCGGGGATGCAGCCCTCGACCACGAAGATCGAGGTGAACGAAGCCGAGTCGCCCGCGGTGAGCGTGAACGTCAGCGTGATGCCGAAGTTCGTGGTCGCCTGCGTCGGAACGAAGAGGCTGGGGATCGGGGCGCCGAAGGTCGCCGGACCGACACCTGCCGACAGGTAGTTGCCAGCAGAGACGCTGAAGGGATCGTTCAGGAGCGTCCCGACGACGTTGTTGTCGACGAACGCCGAGTAGAGCGACCCACCGACCGGAGAGGTGAGCGTAGCTCCGTCGCCGTTGCCGTCGGTGATGCTGCCGACGACCGAGCCACCGATGCAGATGAACGGGAAGTTCGTCGTGTCAATCGGCGACTGAACGGTGATCGTGAACGTCTGGGTCATCATCGACGTGTTCGTCACCGCGAGGTTCGCGACGATGAACGGGTCGGGGTTGACCAGCATGCTCCAGCCGAGGCCCCAGTTGCCAGCCGAGCTGTTGTTGCCGGCGAAGCCGAACGTGCTGTAGCCCGACTGCCAAGTCGAGCCGTAGTTCGCGGGGTTGAAGGTGGTCGTGCCGCCGAGCGTCGACGAGATCGTCATCGTCACGTTCGGCACAACCGTGGTATCCGCAGACGCGAGCGAGACCATGCTCGTGGCAATCGCAATCGCGGAAAGACTGAGAAGCTTCTTTGAAATCATGGACAAACCTCTTCCTCCTTGAGGCCACACTTCCCGGTGGGGAAGCGACTTCGGACCACATCGACGCCCGTCAGGTCAGGCGCCGACTCACTCCAATATGGGGGCAATCTACCCCGAGATCGATGGGATGGCAAGTGCTTTGTCGGCTTTGGGACAACTTTTTCGTGCGCTCCCTAACGAAAGAACGGGTTTCATGCCGCGGGACCTTCTGGCGACCACGCCTCGGGCGTCAGCCGCTCGACGACCGAGAGTCTACCTGATCGAGGCGCGTCGATCGAGCACATGGGTGAGATCACCGCTCGATCCGCTCGATCGGACCGGATGGCACCTCCGGCCCGCCCAGTCGGGGGCCGCTCCGGGGCTCCCGCGACGGCCGAATCCAGGGTTATCCTCATTTCATCCACGGTGCATGCCAGCCGAATCGCCTCTTTCAGCGGCTTGACGGCCCCCATCGACTTCCCGTACCAACTGATCCGCTGGCGCAGGCAACGGACCGCCTGCTGCTCTCCCGCATGGACGACCAGCAGGTCCAGATGCCGGCGAATCACCCTCAGTTTCTCGGCCAGGGTGGGTTCGGCTGGGGGCCGCTCCCTTCGAAGGACTGCGGCGACCTCCCGGAAGATCCAGGGCGCCCGCAGGGCCCCCCTTCCAATCATCACGCCGCGACAGCCGGAGCACCGCATCAGGCGCACCGCATCCTCCGCCGATGCGACGTCCCCGTTTCCGATGACCGGAATCTGGTGGACGGCGGCCACGACATCGCCGATGGCCTCCCAGTTCGCCCGGCCAGCGAAGCGCTGGGCCGTCGTCCTTCCGTGCACTGTCACTGCGGCGATACCGCTGCGTTCCAGGGCCGCCGCGAGCTGCGGAGCCACGATCGACCGATCGTCCCAGCCGAGCCTGAGCTTCGCCGTGACCGGAACGCGTCCGGCGGAGGCTCGTCGCACCGCCGCCACGACGCGCTCCGCGAGCCGAATCGTCGACGGCGGATCGCAGAGCAGCAGCGATCCGCCGTTGCGCTTCGCGACCTTGTCGACCGGACAGCCCATGTTGATGTCCACCACGGCTGCTCCGTGGTCGACGGCCCATGCCCCGGCCTCGGGCAGCGGGTCGCTCGAGTTCCCATAGAGCTGGATGCAGAGCGGCTGGTCAGCCGGGAGCGTGCGGGCGAGGTCCAGCGTCCGAGGCGTCTCTCGTAGAACGGCGTGGCAGTTCAGCAGGTCCGTACTGGCCATCCCGACACCGCCGAGCTCGCGGCAGAGCAGACGGAACGCGAGGTCGCAGTGCCCGGCGATCGGCGCGAGCAGAACCGGCGTCGCGAGGGCGACGGGTCCGATGTTGAGCGGAGAGAGAGTCAACGGAGCATCTCGCGTCGGCCGGAGCGTCGCGCACCCACCCGGAGGCGAGCCGTGCCCGCGATCGTACGCGAAGCGAAGGAGCGCCCGGTCCTCCCGACCCGACTCCCGCCGACTCTCCCGGACTCCGCCCGATTCACTGCGGCGCTGGCACGGCGGCCGGTCGACGGTGGCCCCGCCGGATGCGGTCCGCCTCCCGTCGCAAGGGTGGTCCGGCCGAGGACGGAGATCCACCGCGCGACGACGCGGGCGTCGCGCCGACGCCGAGCGGCGCTGTAGTGTGACGGCGGACTGCTCGCTGCGATGGGCCGATCCCCAAGGATCGGATCATCGGACGATCGGATCATCGGACGATCGGATCATCGAATGATCGGGCGCGGGTTGCTGAGTTTCCGCACCGCCGCCCGAGCCTCCGTGCGGCAGCGCAGATCGCGGCGGACGCAATCGACCCTCCCCCCGACACCGTGACCAGCGACGCTTCCGATCACCCGATTCCGGCAACTTCCGCAAGGGTGGATCCATGCGGCATCGGGCACCCCTCCGCAGCCACGACGCGCGAGCCCGGGGCTGCTCGGGCGGGCGGACCATTCGATCAAGGATCGAGTCCAGATCGGGAGCCGATCCCGGAGACGAGTCCGGATCGAAGCCTTGAGCCAACCATGGAGCCGATTCCGGAGCCAAGCTCGGAGCCAGTTCCGGTTCGCAGTTCAGAGCCTGGTTCGGGATCGGCTTCGGGATCGGCTTCGGGTTGGGCTCCGACTTCGGCTCCGCCTGACACCCCGGGTCCGACGCCGGCCACCGAGCGCTTCGAACGCTCGTCGGCGCGGCAGGCTTCCGAACCTCCCTTCATCCGAACGGCGCGCGCATCGATCGTCCCTCCCCGAGGCAACGGAACCGACCGGACCGATGGGCGACCCGGTTTCCTGGACCGCCAGCTCGTCGTCGCCATCGCCGCCGGCGCGACGCTCGCGATCGGGTGGCTGCTCTCGGTCCTCGCGGGCAGCCCGGGTGAGTCCCTGCCCGGGTCGCTCGGGCTCGGACTGCTCCTGATCAGCCTCGCCCTCGGATCGATCTACGGGGTTCCGGCAGCGCTGGAATCGGTCCGCGCCCGGCGCCCCGACATCGACTTCCTGATGGTCCTCGGCGCGTACTGCGCCGCCGCGATCGGGCATCCCGAGGACGGGGCGCTCCTGCTGTTCATGTTCACCCTTGCCGGAGGGCTCGAGCATCGGGCGATGGCCAAGGCGAAGGACGCCGTGGCGCGCCTGAGCCGACTGATGCCGCGCGCCGCGGTGCGACGGGAGGGCGCGGAGTGGGTCGAGGTGGACGCGGAGGCGCTCGCTCCCGACGACATTGTCATGGTGCGACCCGGCGAGTCGATTCCCGCCGACGGCGTCGTGCTGGCGGGGCGAAGCCATGTCGATCAGAGCTCCCTCACGGGCGAGTCGCTCCCGCGGTCGGTCGGGCTCGACGACTCCGTCTTCGCCGGCACGATCAACCAGGAAGGTCCGCTCGAGGTCCGGGTGCTGCGCGCGGTCGCCGAGAGCAGCATCCGCAGGATCCTGACGCTGGTCCTCGAGGCCCAGGAGCGACGACAGCCGATGCAGCGCGTCGTCGACCGCTTCTCCGCGCCGTACGCGACCACCGTGATGCTCGGCTCCGCGCTCGCGTTCTTCGCGTTCTGGAGGCTGGGCTCGCTCGCCCCCGATGAAGCGCTCTACAGGGCGATCACGCTGCTGGTCGTCGCCTCGCCCTGCGCGCTGGTGATCGCGACCCCCACGGCGACGCTCTGCGGGCTGAGCCGGGCGGCGCGGAACGGCGTCCTCATCAAGGGCGGCGACGCGCTGGAGCGCCTCGGGCGCGTTCGCAGACTCGCGGTCGACAAGACGGGAACGCTGACGACCGGCCGCATCGAGGTCACGCGCGTCGAACCGATCGGGCCGAGCGACATCAGCGCCCTGCTCCGCGTGGCGATGGCGGCGGAGCAGCGATCGACGCATCCGATCGCGGCGGCCGTCGTTCGCCTGGCGGCCGAGCGCAGACTGGAGCCGCTCGATCTCGCGGAGCTCTCGAACGTCCCCGGCCGCGGCATCGAGGGGAGCCGAGAGGGACAGCCGGTCCGCATCGGGACGTACCCATTCTGCGAGCCGCTGATTCCGATCTGCTTCCGGCGTCACACCGCGAGGATCGTCGAGAGCATCCGCGCGCAGGGGGGCATGGCGATCGTCGTCGCATGGGGGAACGAGGCCCTGGTTCTTGGACTCGCCGACCGGCCGCGCGAGGGCGCCGCCGAGCTCGCGGGTTCCCTGCGAAGGATCGGCGTCTCCGAGATCGCCATGCTCACCGGAGACCATCGGACGACCGCGGAACGAGTCGCCCGGGAGCTCGGCATCGACGAAGTCCATGCCGAGCTGCTGCCGGAAGGCAAGGTCGAAGCGCTCGAGCGCATGCGCGATCAGGCGATCGGCCATGCCCACGCCGAGGGAACGCTCGCGGTCGTCGGCGACGGCATCAACGACGCTCCCGCGCTCGCCGTCGCCGACGTCGGGCTCGCGATGGGCGCCATCGGCGCCGACGCGGCGCTCGAGACCGCCGATGTCGTCCTCCTCCACGACGATCTGGCGCGGATCCCGTGGTCCATCGGACTGGCGCGCCGGGTCCGCAGGATCATGCTTGCCAACCTGCTCTTCGCCATCGCGGTGATCGCCGCCCTCGCGACGCTCACGCTCCTCGGATCCCTCCCCCTGGGCCTCGGCGTCGTGGGCCACGAGGGTTCGACGCTGCTGGTGGTCGCGAACAGTCTCAGGATCCTCGCTCATCGTTCGTGAGCGATCGACGGCCGCGCGGCTCAGGGCCTTGGATGGTGCCGCGCGATCGTCTCGTGCAGACGGCCGCGATCGACGTGCGTGTACCACTGCGTCGTGCCGATGTCGGCATGGCCGAGAAGCTCCTGCACGACGCGCAGATCGGCCCCGCCCCGGACGAGATGCGTCGCGAACGTGTGCCGGAGCATGTGCGGATGGGCCTCCTTCACGCCCGCCGCGAGGGCGTTTCGTCGCACGATCTGCCAGACGGCGATCCGGTCGAGCGGCCGCCCCGTGTGCGAGAGCAGGAGCCGCTGGCCGTCGCGCCGATCGTCGAACCGCGCCAGCTTCGGACGGCACTCCTCGAGGTAGCGCACCGTCCACTCCTCCGCAGGCTTGCCGATGGGGACCAGCCGGTGCTTCCCGCCCTTGCCGACGATCAGCAGCACGGCGAGCTCGCGATTGAACTGATCGAGCCGCAGGGCGCCGACCTCGGCGGCTCGGAGCCCCGCTGCGTACATGAGCTCGAGCATCGCCCGGTCGCGCAGCCAGAGCGTGCTGCGCTCCGGCGACGGCGCCTCGATCACCCTGCGCACCTCTCCCGGAGTCAGCACGCCCGGCAGACGGCGCCACCGCGCCGGACGCTCGAGGAGCCGCGCCGGGTCGCGCTCGATGCGCCGATTCGCGGCGAGCCACCTGAAGAAGACCCGGATCGTCGCGAGATGGCGGGTGATGCTGGAAGCCGCCATGCCACGTTCGGCGCGGAGGCGCCGCAGGTGGGCTGCGAGGTCATCGAGCGTGACATCGCGCAGCGCGGCGCGGCCTGCGGCGTCGAGAGAGCGCGAGAGGGCGTCCAGATCGCTGCCGTACGCCTCGATCGTCGCGGCCGCGAGACCCACTTCGACCTTCAGGTACGCGAGAAACTCACGTACCGGTGGCGCGAAGGGCGATGGCGCGGCCGTGACAGGTGACCGTGACGGAGCGAGGGGGGCCATCGTCGATGAGGCGGAGCTGCGGCTGGTCGCGCCCGCCCGTCCGTTCGGCCTGAAGCCGGGTGAAGATGGGGCACCGCCTGTACGCCCCGACGCAGAGGTCGAAGACCTCGTCGAGGTGCCCGAGGGTCAGGCGCGCGGCGCATCGAGGGTCGTTGCGGTTGATGTGGGGGCAGTCGCAGGCGGCGTCCATGCCGGTCCTCCAGTTCTCTTCATCGTCCATCGAGCCCGGAGACTCGCACATTTCCGTCCGCCGCAGCCTACCGATACTCGACCGCGCGGGCGAAGAACCCCAGTCCTGCCGCTTCCTTCGCCATCGCGAGCGTCGCCTCCGCCAGCCGGTTGGCGCGGGCGCAGCCGTCCCGGAGGATCTCCAGGACGGCGTCGTCCCGCCCCTCGTAGGCAGCCCGCCGCTCGCGCATCGGGGCCAGGAGCCGGTCGATCGCGGCAGCGACTTCCTGCTTGATGTGACCGTCGCCGATGTTGTCCCCGCGGGCGTAGCGATCGCGAAGCTCTCCCCGTCTGGCGTCATCATCGATGAACGCGTCGACGTACTGAAACAGCGCGTTGGCGGGGTCTCCAGGCTCGGTCGGGCTCTGCCGACCGGTGAAGATCCGCCCGACCTTGCGCTGGATCTCCTTGGTCCCGTCGCAGAGGAAGATCGCGTTCCCGAGCGACTTGCTCATCTTGTTGACGCCATCCGTGCCGACCAGCCTTCCGACGGCGCCGACCTCGGCGCGCGGGACGGGGAAGACGCCCCCCAGGGCGACGTGATCGTCGTCCTCCGCCTGGTCGCTCACGCGGCAGTAGAGCTGGTTGAACCGTCTCGCGACCTCTCGCGTCAGCTCAAGGTGCGGCACCTGATCCTCGCCGACGGGCACGCCCACCGGCCGGAACGCGAGGATGTCGGCGGTCTGCCCGACGGCGTAGAGCGGGAAGCCGAAGGCGTAGCTCTCGCCGAGCCCCTTGACGCGGATCTCCTCCTTCAGCGTCGGATTCCGCATCACGCGGTTGAAGGGCAGGAGCATCGAGAAGAGGAACGTCAGCTCGGCGATCGCGGGCACCTCGCTTTGGAGGAAGATCGTCGCCTTCGCCGGATCGATCCCCGCGGCGAGGTAGTCTCGGACGATCTCGAGCGAGTCTGACCGGATCTCGGCGGGCCGGTCGGCGCGGGTCGTGAAGGCGTGCATGTTCGCGACGATGAAGTAGCAGTCATGCGTCGCCTGAAGCTCGACCCTGCGCTTCACGCTGCCGACCCAGTGACCGAGGTGCAGCCGTCCGGTCGGCGTATCTCCCGTGAGGATGCGTGGCCGAGCGCAGGCGCCGGTCGCCGCCTCTGCGGTGGAGGGTCGCTGCTCGGTGCGCTGTTCGCTCATGGGCGGCGATCGTACCGCAAGCGCCGGGCTCGCAGCCCACAGGCCGATGCGCGGGAGCGGGGCGCCGACGCGCCGCGCGGAAAGCGCGCCGTCATGCCGTCGCGATCACGAGGTTGGCGACGTTGAACGCGGCGTGGGCGACGATCGGGCTCGTGAGCCCGCCGGTCCGTTCGCGGAGCCAGCCGAAGAGGAGACCGAGCACGACGAGCGCCGCCAGCGCCGGCGGGGCGACGACGCTCCAGTGCGCCGCGGCGAAGAGCGCGGAGGTCGCCGCGATCGCGCTCCACGGCGAGAGACCGATCGCGCGCCCGGCCTGCTGGAGCAGTCCGCGATAGAGGACCTCCTCCACCACCGGCGCACCGATCACCGCGTAGCCGATGAGCGCCAGGCGCCACGCCCCGCTCCCGTCGTCGAGGATCAGCCGGAGCACCTCGTGCCCGATCGGATCCGTCGGCTCGCCGATGAAGCGCGCCCGGAGGGCGATGGCGACCATCGCCGTCGTGGCGACGACCGGCCATGCGGCCGCCATGGCGAGCAGTCCCAGCAGCGCCTCGCGCCCGCGCCGCGCGCCTGGCCGCGAGACGAGCAGCGCGGCTGCGGCGAGGACAGGCAGTTGCGCCACGACGAGGCCGATGGCGCCAAGACCCTGCGTCCGGGCGGCGGCGGCCATCTCGGTCGGGGCCGGCGCGAGCCGCGCGGCGAGCGCCATCGCCGTCGAGATGCCGATCTGCTGGAGCACGAACATCGCCGCGGCGAGCGCCAAGAGCAGCGCGGCGCGTCGGGCGGCGCGGGAAGCGCCGGTCGGCAGGCTCCGGCCGTCCGACGCGTCGGACATGATCCAGCCTGCCCGCGTCGCGCCGGCGGGTCGTTCCGGAAGCCGATGCAAGCGCCGGGCGAAGAACGCTCCCAGCGCGATCACGGCGAGTGCGGGCATCGCGAGGCGGCGCGCGAGCCCTGCGCCGGCGCCCGCCGCGGCGCCTGCGCCGTCGACGCCGTCGCCCGTCGCCTGCATGACGTCCGACGCTATAACTCCGGCTCCCGACGAAGCGCCCGCTGCCTCGGCGGCCTCAGCCCGGCCAGCGAGGGCGACGGAAAGGGCGACCAGCAGCGACGCCATGCACCACGGCAACGGCATCCTCTCCCGGATCGGCGCGCGGAAGCGCGTCGAAGTCGCGCGGGCGATCGCCAGGACTCCGCCCGAAGCGCTGCGCGAGCGCGTCGCGTCGATGCCGCGGCCGCGCAACTTCTTCAGCGCCGTCGTCGACGAGCGCGACCTCGCACACTCCCGGATCATCGCTGAGATCAAGCGCAAGAGCCCTTCGGCGGGCGTGATTCGCAGCGACTTCGACCCTGTGGTCATCGCCCGACAGTACCACGAGGCAGGTGCGGCCGCGCTCTCATGCCTCACCGACGAAGCCGACTTCGGCGGTCGCCTGGAGTACATCGAGCAGATCCGCGCCGCCGTGCCCCTGCCCGTCCTCCGCAAGGACTTCATCGTCGACGAGTACCAGGTCTGGGAGTCGCGCGCAGCGGGAGCCGATGCCATCCTGCTCATCGCCGAACTGCTCTCCGAGGGAGAGATCATCGACCTGCAGATCCTCTCGACGGAGCTGGGCATGACGGTGCTCCTGGAGGTGCACGACGTCGAGAACCTGCTCCGGCTCCGGCAGCACGTCGGCTTTCCCCACAGCGGCTACTCGCTGCTGGGCATCAACAACCGCAACCTCGCGACGATGACGACCGACCTGCGGCACACCTTTCGGCTGCTCGACCTGATCGACGATCGCTCGATCCGCCGCGTGCTGGTGAGCGAGTCGGGGATCTCGACTCCCGACGACCTGCGCCGCCTGCGCGAGCATGGCGTGAACATCGCGCTGGTCGGCGAGTCCCTCATGCGCGAAGCCGATCCGGGCGCTGCGCTTCGAGCGCTCCTCGCGGCCGGATAGCCGCGAGCGGAGCCGCCATCGCGGGCCGGAGCGCCGCCCAGCGGAGCCCCGCCCGAAGCCGATCACGCTCGAATGGAAGCGAGGCACGCCGTCGGTCAGCGACCGGAACCGATCGCCGCGCCGACCCCGACGGGAAGCAGCCGCTCGGCGATCTGCACGGCGTTGAGGGCGGCTCCCTTCCGGATCTGGTCGCCGCAGACGAACAGCTCGAGGCCCTTGCCGGGATCCTGCGAGCGGTCGGCGCGGATGCGCCCGACGAGGACGTCGTCGCCGCCCGCCGCGTCGATCGGCTCCGGAAAGCGGTTCGCGGCGCGGTCGTCGACGATGCGCACGCCCGGCGCGCGCCGCAGCAGCCCGCGCGCCGCCTCCTCGTCGAGGGAACCGCGAAACGTCAGGTTGATCGCCTCCGAGTGGGCGCGGAGCACGGGCACGCGGATGCACGTCGCGGCGACGCGGACGGAGTCGTCGCGCCACATCCGCCGCGTCTCGCACTCGAGCTTGCGCTCCTCCTCGTTGTACCCGTCCGGACCGATCGCCGAGTTGTGCGAGAAGAGGTTGAAGAGATACGGTCGCCCGAAGATCGGCGTCGCGAGCGGCCTTCCCGCCGACCAGTCCCGCGCCTGCTCCTCGAGCTCCGCCATCGCCGCCGCGCCCGCGCCGCTCGCGGCCTGATAGGTGCAGACCACCATGCGGTCGACGCCGACGGCGCGATGCAGCGGCGTGACCGCGACCAGCGCCACGATCGTCGAGCAGTTCGGATTGGCGATGATCGTCGGGCCCGCGATCGCGTCCAGCTCGTCGCCGTTCACCTCGGGAGTGACCAGCGGAAAGCGCGGGTCCATGCGGAAGCAGGAGGAGTTGTCGACGACCGTTGCCCCCCGGGCGACCGCGACGGGCGCGAACTCTGCGCTGACCGACCTCCCCGCCGAAAAGAGCGCCAGATCGACGCCGTCGAACGAGCCGGACCCCAGCGGTTCGACCTCGATCGCCTCTCCGGCAAACGCCACGCGCCTGCCCGCCGAGCGCGCCGACGCGAGCAGCTTGAGCGAGCGCATCGGGAATGACCGCTCCTCCAGAATGCGCAGGAACTCCGCGCCGACGGCACCGGTGGCGCCGACGATCGCGACCGCAGGACGGGAAGGGAGCGACGACATGAGCCGTGACGGTAGTCGGCCCGGGCGTCGACGCGGGCGGCTCATCGGGAACCCTGAACCCTCAGCGCGGACTCCTGGACGCGGCGCGAGGGGTGATCGCGCGCTCCGCGTCGCGACTCCTGCGCGCGGCGACGGGGCGCGGAGGCGGCGCGCCCGCCAGCGACCGGCGCCGGGCGGGCGCGCGGGCGATGACGGAAGCAGGTCGGTCATGGGACCTGGGCGACCGCCCCCGGCGCCCGCATGGCGGGAGCGCGGGCGGGCGCCATCCCGCGTCGCGATGGCTGCGGGCGCCGGAGCGCGACGGGCGCGAGCGGCCTGCCCGACTTCATCGGACGATCAGCGACCGTCCGGTCATCTCCGCAGGCTTCGGCACGCCGAGCAGGTCGAGCATCGTGGGGGCGAGGTCGGCGAGACGGCCATCGGCGCGGAGCGCCCCGCCGCGCAGGTCTTCGGCGACGACGATGACCGGGACGTCGTAGTTGGTGTGCGCCGTGTGCGGACAGTCATGGATCGGGTCCCACATCTGCTCGGCATTGCCGTGGTCGGCGGCGACGATCGCGGCCCCGCCTCGGGCGAGCGCAGCGTCGACGATGAGCCCTGTGCAGCGATCGACGGTCTCGCACGCGACGACGACCGCCTCGAGCTTCCCGGTGTGCCCCACCATGTCCGGGTTGGCGAAGTTCGCGATGATCGCGGGCTCGCCATCCGGCGCGGCGATGCGGTCGAGGACCGCCTGACAGACCGCGTCCGCGGACATCTCCGGCTTCTGGTCGTAGGTGGTCACGTCGCGCGGGCTGGGAATCAGGATGCGCCGCTCTCCCGGAAACGGCTCCTCGCGGTAATCGTTGAAGAAGAAGGTCACGTGCGGGTACTTCTCCGTCTCCGCGCAGCGAAGCTGCGCGAGCCCGGCCTTCGAGAGCGTTTCGCCGAGCGTCCCCGACATCCGCGGCGGCTTCTGGAACGCGACCTGCGTCGGCAGCCCCTCCTCGTACGCGGTCATCGTCACGAAGCTGAGCCGCTCGGGCCGCCGCCCGCGCTCGAAGCCGCCGCCCTTGACCCCCCGCCACGCCTCGTCGCCGAGCACGAAGGCCATGCTCAGTTCGCGCGGGCGATCGCCGCGAAAGTTGAAGAAGATCACGGCGTCACCATCGCCGATGACGACCGGCTTCCCGCGGTCGGGAACGACCTGGGTCGGCAGGATGAACTCGTCGCCGCGCCGACTCTCGTCGCTCGGGGCGTCGTAGTAGCGCTGCACGGCCTCCCGCCATGTCGCGGCGCGCCTCGCAGTCGGAGTCGTCAGGCAGCGCCACGCCTCCTCGATGCGCTCCCAGCGGAAGTCGCGGTCCATCGCGTAGAAGCGGCCGATGACCGAGGCGATCCGGCCACACCCGGTCCGGCCGATCGCCCGCTCGATGCGCTCGAGGTAGCCCGCCGCGCTCGTCGGCGGCGTGTCCCTGCCGTCGGTGATCGCATGGATGGCGACGCGCTCGCCCCGGAACTCCTCGAGCCTCGCGAGTTCAAGGAGCGCTTCGAGGTGCGCGAGATCGCTGTGGACGAGGCCGTCGCTCGCGAGGCCGAGCAGGTGGACGCGCCCCCCGCCGCGGCGCGCATGCCCGAAGGCGCCGCGGAGGGCGGCGTTCCCGAAGAAGGAACCGTCCCGAACGGTCCGCGTGATCCGCATCAGCTCCTGGTCGACGATCCGCCCGGCGCCGATGTTCTGATGCCCGACCTCGGAGTTGCCCATCACCGGTCCCGCGTCGGTGATCGGCAGGCCGACATCCTCGCCGCTGGTCCGAATCAGGGTGTTCGGGTACTCGCGAAGGAGCCGGGCGGCGACCGGGGTCGACGCCAGCGCGGTCGCGTCTGATGACGCCTGCGCCGCATGCGGGTTGCGCCCCCAGCCGTCCCGGATGACGAGCACGACCGGCCGGTGCGCCCTCGGCGGCGACGGGCGGACTTCCGCGAAGGGCGCGGTCGCGGTGCCGGACGAGCGAGGGTCTGCTGACATGGGCGGCAGAGAGCGTAGTGGAGAGTCCGAGCCGCGTCCGCGCCGCGGCGCCGATGGCGACGGGTCCGCGCCACCGAGCCGCCCGACGCCAGGTCGGGCGTCCGCCGGCGCGAAACCTGAATCGTCGATCGCTCCCCGGATCGCCTCGCCCCGCTTGAGGACCCATCCGATCCTCGGGCGCAGTCTTCTCATGCTTCAGCCGCGAGCGACGCCGCACTCGCTTCGACGCCTCCGCCTGCGCGTCCGCAGCGTCCGCGGCGGCCGCGGCGATGGGGCCTCGTCGGCCCCACCTGCTCCGCTTCGGACGTCGCCCCCACGAACATCCTCGAACGCCGCGAGACCGAGCGGATCGAGGGTCGCGGCGACGATCCCCGAGATGAACCAGCCCAGATCGTCCGCCGGCAGCCACTCTCGCAGCGACTGCGGCAGCGGCAGCATTCGATCGGGCTCGGAGGGCTCGGAGCCGCGTCCCATTCCCGGCCATCCGCGCCATACGTCCGATCGGTCCATCGGAATCCCGTGAGTTCGTGGAGATTCTCGCGGAGGGCGCAGGCCGCACCGGCGCCGAAGCGGCCCAAACTCGGGCCTCGCGCGCTCTCGGAGGCTGAAGGCGCTCCGTGACGCAGGCTCCTACGGCGCTTGCGGCGCCGCCGCGGCGCTGCGGAGCACATCCACGATTCCGAGCCCGCCGATGATGCATGAGATCACGCCGTTGAGCGTGAAGAAGGTCAGCGCCATCCGCGACGTCCCCCAGCGGAGCACGGTCGCGTGCTCGATCAGGAGCAGGAGCGACGTGATCGCCGCCGCGACCGTCATGGCGATGCCGAAGCGGGGATCCCCGAGAGCGACCCTCCAGAGAAGCGCCAGCGCGAGCAGGTGGAGTCCCCGGCTCGCCCAGAGCGCCGCGCCGACGCCCCAGCGCGAGGGCACGCTGTGAAGCCCCTGGCGCCGGTCGCACTCGACGTCCTGGAGTGCGTAGATCACGTCGAAGCCCGCCACCCAGCACAGCACCATCGCGGCGAGGAGCCAGAGCGTCGGCTGAAACGCCTGCGCCGGATCGACCGCGATCGCCGCAGCGATCGGGCTGATCGCCAGCGACGATCCGAGGTAGAGGTGGCAGAGCGCGGTGAAGCGCTTGAGCCACCCGTAGGCGCAGATCCACGCGAGGACCGGGAGCGCCAGCGCCAGCGGCCACCAGTTCCCGAAGAGGAACCCGAAAGCCGCCGCGACGACGATGAACGCGGCGCCCGCGACGCCGATCGCGAGCAGCACGCGCCGCGGCGTGAGCCGCCCCGCGGGCAGCGCGCGCCCGGCGGTGCGCGGGTTCTCGGCATCGATCGCCCGGTCGAGGTAGCGATTCGCGAGCATGGCCGCGCTCCGCGCCGCGACCATCGCAAGGACGACGAGACCGAGCTGAAGCCCGAAGCGCGGCCAGTCGACCGCGGAGGGGCCGGCGGTCGCGCTCGCCCCGGCCGGTGCCGCCGCGAGGAACGCCGCGAGCAGCGCGAAGGGGAGCGCGAAGACGCTGTGGGCGAGCTTGATGTCCGCAGCGATCGCCGCCCCGTCGGACGCGAGCGCTGAAACGAGGCCGGTGCGCGGCGCGGGCGGCCGCCGTGCGACGGCGCCGAGCGCGGGCGCAGCCGCGGACGGACGCGGCTCAGCGCTCACGCAGCCTCCGCAGCCTTCGGGCGCTTCGGACGTCCCGCGCGGCCATGCAGCACCGCGCCGGCGCGCGGGACGGAGGGGTGCATCGGGGGAACGCCCGCGCGACGCTCACGTGCTCGAGGCCATCTCCCGCTTCGCCTTCCGCCCGGCGTCGATGCGCCGCTTGGCGAGCGCCACGGCGGCCGCGTGCATCGAGGGCATCGCCTCGCCCTCGCGGAAGACGCTCGCGGTGGTCTCCTCGATGTCGGCGACCTTGCGGTCGATCTGCGGCTCGGTGAGCCCGAGGTAGAGTCCCGCGAGCCGAATCAGCCCGCCCGCGTTCACCACGAAGTCGGGAGCGTAGAGAATGCCGCGCGACTTGATGAGGGTGCCGTCGGAATCGGGATCGACGAGGACGTTGTTCGACGTTCCGCAGATGATCGCGCAGTTGAGCGTGCCGATCACCGGCGGGCTGAAGACGCCGCCGAGGGCGCAGGGGGCGAGGATGTCGCACTTCATTCCGAGGATGTCCCTGTCCTTCTCGACGGGAATGACCCCGAGCTCGTCGACGGCGCGCTTGACCGATGCGTCGTTGACGTCGGAGCCGTAGACCGTCGCGCCCTCGGCCCGAAGCAGCCGCGCGAGCTTGAAGCCGGTGGCGCCGAGCCCCTGAATCGCGACCGAGAGACCGGAGAAGGACGCCGGCTTGCCGAGGTGCCCGAGACACGCCTTCATTCCGTTGAAGCACCCGAGCGACGTGTACGGAGAGGGGTCGCCGCCGACCGAGACGGTCTCGCCGCCCATGACGTGCTGCGTCTCCCGCGCCATCCAGTCGACGAACTGAGTGTTCACCCCGACGTCCTCGGCGGCGATGTACTGCCCGCCGAAGGTGTCGACGAAGCGCCCCATCGCGCGGCCTTCGGCCTCGGTGCCGGGCTGGTTGGGCTTCGCAAGGAGGATCACCGACTTGGCGCCGCCCATCGGGAGGTCGGCGGCGGCGGCCTTGTACGTCATCCCCTCCGAGAGGCGAAGCACGTCGCGCAGCGCCGACTCCTCGGAGGCGTAGCACCAGCGGCGCGTCCCGCCGAGGGCGTTGCCGAGCACGGTCGAGTGGATCGCCACGATCGCCCGGAGATCGGTCTCGGGATCCCAGTGAAAGCAGACGCGCTCGTGACCGTGCCGGGAGATGGATTCGAAGAGGTTCATGGGCTGGCGTGCTGAGTCGGAGAGTGCGGAGAGAGGTCTGGCCTCATCGACCTTCGGCGCCCGGACGGGCGGCCGCGGGGCATCGATGGACCGGGCGTGGCGACGATCTGCGATGCCGGCGGAGGACTGGTCGGGGACGGCGGGCGTGACGGGACCGGGAGGAGCCGGGGGCGTGCGAAGGCCGGGCCGGCGCGGCGGCCTCGCGGCAGGGCGGGCGCCTCAGGTGCCCACCTTGACGCCCGCGAAGATCGATCCGGACCCGAACTGGCGGATCGCGGACTGGTCCGGCTTCCTGCCGGTGCCGAAGGCGCTGCGGTCCGGCGTCCGCTCGGGGATCACGTAGTCGGCATTGGGCAGCGTGTCGCTCCGTCGCAGCGCAGCGGCCGCAGCGGCGCGCATCGATGGGTCGACGTTGGTGCGCAGCTCGGCGATCGAGCGCTCGTTCTCCTCGACGGCGATCGCCGCGACGTGGTCGACGATGGCGCTCTCATACTCGAGCGCTTCTCCGTCGAGGCCGTTGCGCATCCCGCGGTCGAGCTTGCTGAGCGAACACGCGAGCGCGTGGATCCAGAGGACGCAGTTGGAGAGGCGCGCCTGGATCGTCTGGGCGGTGACGAGCCGCTCCTCGTGCTCCTTGAACATCATCTTCACCTGGTGGCTGAACTCGCGCACCAGCTCCTGGAGCGTCCGGGCGTGGCCCGCGAGCCGGGGGTCGAGCCGGCCGATGGAGGGCGCTGCGCGGCGCACCCCGAGGAAGAGCTCCGCGGCGATCCCCACGGCCTTCCCGAACTGCTTCATCGGCGCCTTGCGCAGTCCGAGCATCCACTCGCCGAGCTGCTTCGAGCCGTAGGCGAAGATGAAGGCGTGCATCACCTCGTTGGCGCCCTCGACGATCGTGTTGATGCGGCTGTCGCGCCAGATCCGCTCCAGGCCGTTTTCGGTCATGTAGCTCTCGCCGCCGAGAATCTGGATGGCGTGATCGACCGTCCTCCAGCCCATCTCCGAGCAGAAGACCTTGCAGAGCGCGGTCTCCAGCATGATGTCCTCGTCGTGGCGGTCGAGGAAGCCGGTCGTCATGTAGAGCATCGCGTCCATCGCATAGGCGTACGCGGACATCGCGGCGATGCGCTCCTGGACAAGCTCGAACTCCGCCAGCGGCCGATCGAACTGGTGGCGCGTCTTCGCCCACTTGATCGCCTGCTCCATCGCCTGCGTGGCGCCCCCGAGCATTCCGGCGCTGAGGGTGCAGCGGCCGTAGTTGAGGCACGTCAGGGCGACGTTGAGGCCCTTGCCCTCCTTGTGGAGCAGGTTCTCGCGCGGGACCTTCACATTCCGCAGCCGGATGCGCGCCTGCCAGGTGCCGCGGATGCCGCACTTGCTGCGGTTGCGGCTGAAGATGTCCACGCCCTCCATGTCCGGCGTGCAGACCAGCGCGGTCACGCGGTCCTTGCCGTCGGACATCTTCTGCTTGGCCATGACCGTGAAGAGGCCCGCAAGCGCGCCGGAGGTGGCCCACTTCTTCTCGCCGTTGAGGATGTAGTGGGTGCCGTCGGCGGAGAGTTCGCAGCGCGTCTCCTGCCCGCCCGCGTCGCATCCGACGTTCGGCTCGCTCAGGCAGAAGGCGCTGAGCGTGTCGGTGGCCATGCGCGGAAGGAAGCGGCGCTTCTGCTCCTCCGATCCGAAGAGCATGACGGCCTTGCATCCGATCGACTGGTGCGCCGAGACGAGGACGGCCGTCGAGCCGCAGCTTCGGCCGATGCGCTCGAGGGCGCGGTTGTAGCTGGTGATTCCGAACCCGCCGCCGCCGTGCTCGCGCGGAATCGTCATCCCGAGCACGCCCATGTCGAAGAGCCGCTTGATCACCCAGTCGGGGATCTCCTGCTCCTGGTCGATCTGGGCCGCCGGATGGTCGGTGCGGAGGTACTCGTCAAGCTCCGCGATGAGCTGGTCGCAGCGGGCCGACTCGTCGGCGGACTGCTGCGGAAAGGGAAAGACGAGCTCCTCGCGGAAGTTGCCCCAGAAGATGTTCTTGACGAAGCCCATCGTCCTCGGGTCCGGCCCGAGCATCTCCTGGGCATCCTCGATCTGCTTGCGATCCTTCGCGGAGATGTTCTTCAGTTCGGACGCAAGGTTGGGCTGGGTCGTGGTCATGGGTCTCGACGGGCGAATGTGGGGGGAACGTTCCGGATCGAGGAGTCGCGGCGGCGGCCGGTCGGGCAGGTGAGGGACGGGAATCGTGGCCACCTCGGCGATGGAAGGCAAATCGCTGGGGGCGACTCGGCCGCCAGCAGCCTCCGGCGGCGGTCATTCGGCCCGAGGCCGAGTCCCGGCGTCGCCACGGCCGGCGCCCGAGCCTCCGCTTCGGGCGAGGAAGGCCTGGATCCGCTCCTGCGCCTCGGGGGTGTGACGGAGGGCGACGAGCAGCCGACGCTCGGCCCCGATCGCCGCGGACCACTCCTCGGCGAGGCCGACCTCGACGGCCTCGACGACGGCGTGGGCTGCCGGCGTCGAGGGAAGAGTCGAACGGACGGCGGAGAGCGCCACCGCGATCGCGTCCCGATTGCCGGGGTCGATCGATCGCGGAATCGTCGGCGCCCCGACCCGCGGATTCGCGCGGATGTACCTGATTGCAGCGGCGTGGGGATCGGCGCCGTGGGGGATGACCTCGTCGAAGAGACCGGCCGGGGGCGCATCGATGCCCCACGTGGTCCCCCCTGCCGCCGCCCGAATTGCCTCTGCGGGGTCGATTCGCGCCGGGAGCATCTGGGTTCCGCCCCAGCCGGGGCAGAGGCCGAGGCCCGCCTCCGGGAGGCCGACGCGCCACGGCTTCTGGCCGGGTGGCGGCGACTGGGCGATCAGCCCGTCGCAGTGCATCGCCAGCTCGAGGCCGCCCCCGAGCGCCGTCTGGTGCACGACCGCGACCGAGGGGCAGGCGAGCCGCGAGACGCGCGCGAACGCATGCGCGCCCAAGGTGAGGTACGCATGGAGCCCCGAGTCGTCCAGCCGCGCGATCTCGGCGATGTCCGCCCCCGCGACGAACGAGCGCTCGCTCGCGCTGCGGAGGATGAAGCCCGTCGCCGGCGGCTGGGCCGCCAGCCACTCGAAGAAGAGGTGAAGCTGGTCGAGCAGCCACTGATCGAGCACGATCACGCTCCGCTCCGGCTGCGCGAGCCAGAGGGTCACGATCCCGTCGGGAGTGCGTTCACTGCGAAGCTGGAGCGTTGCGGGCATGGGACGTTGGATTCGGCCGGAGGTCTGGGGGGATCGAACAGGGATGGGACGGGCCAGGCTCCGACAGGACGATTCGAAGGGCATCGCCACGCGCGGGGGAGCGGACTGCGCGGGCGACCGAGGGTCGAGGGCCGCATCGCCCCCGGTCGGGCCCGCCGTCCGACATCCGCCCGAGCGCCGGCTCGTCAGGAACCGCGCTCCAGCGGCGCTCGCCTCTCACCGCCCCGATCCTGATCGCCGGAGCGACGCTGGGGGCGGCCCGAAGAAGTCGTCCGAGCGGGCCGCCGGCCGCGGGCCTCTCCCTCTCGAGCCCCGCGCGGACCGATCGAAACGCCGATGAGCGGCCCCTCGCGACGCGCGGCCCGCCTTTCGACCGGTCCGAGCTTCTGGAGCCGCGGGGATCGTAAAGGATCGCCGCGAGCGCCGCCAACGCGAACGACCGAGGCGCGACGCGGGCCGCGTCACACTCCGGCACCCCCGCGCTCCGACGCCGCGGAACGCGGCGCTCCCCCGCCGCAGGCGCGATCGAACTCGCAGCGCGCCGGCGGCGTTCCCGTACACTCCGCCCCTCCGATGACCGGCCACGCACCGAACCAGCCCGCTTCCGCCGAACACCGCGGCGCCCTGGGCGACGCCAGATCCCCCGCAGCGGAGGAGCTCCGCGCCCGGCTCGAGAGCGGCCAGGCCTGCGTGGCGGTGGTCGGGCTCGGCTACGTCGGCCTGCCGCTGGTCCGCGCTCTGCACGACGCCGGGTACCGCGTCGTCGGCTACGACATCGACGAGACGAAGATCGAGAAGCTCCGGCGCGGCGAGTGCTACATCGAGCATCTCGGCCCCGGGTTCTTCGGCGAACTCGCCCGATCGCAGCGCTTCGTGCCGACGGCCGATCCCTCGCGGCTCGGCGAGGCGGACGCGATCCTGCTCTGCGTGCCGACGCCGCTGGGACGCCACCGCGAGCCGGATCTCTCCTACGTCCTCGACAGCGCCCGGCTCTGCGCCGCGACGCTGCGGCGAGGTCAGCTCATCGTGCTCGAGTCCACGACCTACCCCGGCACGACGCGGGAGGAGATGCTGCCGATCCTCGAGCGGTCCGGGGCGGACAGGGGCCTGCGCTGCGGCGCGGAGTACTTCGTCGCCTACAGCCCCGAGCGCGAGGACCCCGGCTCGCCCGGTCGGACCGCGCGGGAACTGCCGAAGGTCGTCGGCGGCGTGGACGCGATCAGCGGCGACCTCGCGGCGGCCCTCTACGGGCGGTTCGTGCGCTCGGTCATCCGCGTCTCCAGCGCCGAGGTGGCGGAGTCTTCGAAGCTCCTCGAGAACATCTACCGCGCCGTCAACATCGCGCTGGTCAACGAACTGAAGGTGGTCCTCGGCGCGATGGGGATCGACGTCTGGGAGGTGATCGAGGCGGCGGCGACGAAGCCCTTCGGCTTTCAGGCGTTCTATCCCGGCCCCGGCCTCGGCGGTCACTGCATCCCGATCGATCCCTTCTACCTCACGTGGAAGGCCAAGGCGGCGGGACACTCCACCCGGTTCATCGAGCTCGCGGGCGAGATCAACAGCGCCATGCCGCACCATGTCGTCGATCGCCTCGCGGCGGCGCTCAACGACGACGGACGCGCCGTGCGCGGCGCGCGGATCCTCGTCCTCGGGATCGCGTACAAGAAGAACGTCGACGACATCCGCGAAAGCCCGGCCGCGGAGATCGTCGAGATGCTGCGCGACCGCGGAGCCGACGTCGCCTATCACGACCCCCACCTGCCGCACTTTCCCTCGATGCGCCGCCATCGGATCGACCTTCGCTCCCAGCCGCTCTCTCCGGAACTGCTCGGAGACTGCGACGCGGTGTTCATCGTGACGGATCACGACGCCGTCGACTACGACCTCGTGGGCGCGCACGCCCGGCTCGTGGTCGACACCCGCAACGCGATGGCGCGCGTCGCCGGTCCGGTCAAGGCGCGGCTCGTGAAGGCGTGAGCGGCGGCGCTTCGCAGAGGAACTTGGCAGCCTGTGGCGAAAGTCATTCGGGCTGCGGACGAGCGGATCTGATCGTCGCCGCAGCTCGCCTGCATCACTGCGGACACCGCCTCGTCGCGGCTCCTCGATCTTCGCCTCCCCGCTCGCCCTCGCCTGCAAGGCACTTCCGCCACAGGCTGCCAGGCCCATGACGACGCATCGCGCACGACTCATCCGCTGCGGGTCGTTCCGGCTCGACGGAGGCGGGATGTTCGGCATCGTGCCCCGGGCGATCTGGCGCCACGCGATCCCTCCGGACGACGAGAACTGCATCCGCCTCGAGACCAACGCCCTCCTGCTCGAGACGATCGACGGCGGCGCAACCCGCCGGGTCCTCGTCGAGTGCGGATACGGCGACAAGTGGGCCGCGAAGGAGCGGGCGATCTACGCCTTCGAAGGCCGCACCGCCGTCGATGCCCTGCGCGAGATCGGAGTGTCCCCGGACTCCATCGACCACGTGATCGTCACCCATCTGCACTTCGACCACGCCGGCGGCCTGACCCGGCTCGACGGCTCGGGGTCGCCCGAGCCGGTCTTTCCGAGGGCCGATGTGATCGTGCAGCGCCGCGAATGGGAGGACGCCCTTGCCGGACGCAGCACGATGACGCGCACCTACCTCCGCAGCCACCTCGACCCGATCGCGGATCGCGTTCGACTCGTCGACGGAGCGGAGGAGGTCCTTCCCGGGATCGTCGTCGAGCCGATGCCGGGACACACATGGGGTCAGCAGTCGGTTCGCTTCTCCGACGACCGGGGAGTCGTCTGCTTTCCCGGGGATGTGATGCCGACGGTGCATCACGCCGGGACCGCGTACAGCATGGCCTACGACATGCTGCCCTACGAGAACATGCGCTCCAAGCTCCGGCTGCTCTCGCGGGCCGCCGAGGAGCGATGGCGGCTCGTCCTCGACCACGAGCCCGGCAACCCCGTCGTCTGCGTCCAGCGCGAGGGGGACGCGGAGCGGACGCGCTGGTCCCTCGCCGCAGCGTCGCTCTGATGGGAAGGGCCGACCGCCGCGGATCGAGGACGACCCTCTCGGACTGGTCGATGGGGGCGATCCCGCGCGCGAGTCGCGTGTCGCGTTATCAGACACCGAGACTCGGCGATCCCCGACGGCCATCGTTCTTGCAGGGTCGCGGTGCGGCCTCTATCGTCGCGGCGATGGCTGGCCCGCACCGCGACATCGCCGTTCCTTCCGCGCCCGACGCCGAGCTGCCGCACGAGCGCGCCGGGCGTCGAGGCAGCCCCCTCCTCGACCGGCTGGTGTGCAGGGCGCTGCTGGCGTGGTGCACGCTCGTCGCCGCGGTGCCAGCGACGGCCTTGGCGCAGGCGCTGGCGACGCCGCGCGAACCGCGCGTCTCACGGACGTATCCCGTCTTCGTCGGCTATCTCTTCATGTTCCTGATGATCGCGATCATCATCGGGATCAGCTTGATGCCTTCGAAGCGGGCCCATCAGGATTGACTTGAGCGCTCCGTTCGGCCCTCCGGGCCGGGCTCGTTTGAGCGCTCCGTTCGGCCCTCCGGGCCGGGCGCGCTTGAGCGCTCCGTTCGGCCCTCCGGGCCGACACTCGCTCTGGTGCTTCGGAGCGCCGGGTTTTGTCGCGGGCTTCGGGGTTGGTGCCTCGGGCTCGGGGCTCGGGCTCGGGGCGCGGGTCTCGGGGTTCGGAGATGGCGCGCATGAGCAGCGGGTGCAGCGGGTGCAGCGGGTGCCGCGGGTGCTGGGGCTGCTGGGGCTGCTCGAAACGAGGGGCGGTGCGCATCGGGGGCGGCGCTTTGCGCCTTCGCGTCCGTGGTCGGTGGTTCCGTGCTCCGGGCTTCCTTGCTCCCCTGCTTCCTTGCTTCGACGCGCGTGCGCGGGTTGAATGGTCGTTCGACGCCCGGTTCGCCCTCGATCGTCCGCGATCGCCACTCGGAGAAGACCCACCCATGCGATGCTCTCGACGGACAACCCAGCTCGGCGCGCTGGTGGCGCTCAACGGCGCGCTGCTCGGCGCCCTCGCATTCGTCACGCTCTCGCCGATCGCCGCAGGTCAGGGGGAGCGTGCGCGGGCGCAGTACATGGTGACTTCGGGAACGGTGAAGGGGTCCGAGTCCGCCGTGATCTGGGTCATCGACCAGACGAACCAGGACCTCGTGGCGATGACCTGGAACGTCCAGCAGAGCCGGCTGGAAGGCGTCGGCTATCGCGACCTGCGCATCGACGCCGCCGCCGCCCTGCGCGGCAGCCGCAACTGACGATCCCGATCGCCGCCGCGCCCCGAGCGCGCGGCGCGCTCGCGCGCCGGATGACAGCGACCTCGCGTTGATCCGGCATCGACTTCCGATCTCCCGCACTCGACAGCCGCCGCAAGCCTCGCCGTCCAGGCGAGCCTCGCTCTTCCGACCGCTCCGGAGCCCGCATGGCCATGCACGCAGACGATTCCCGCGCCGACCGCCCAGAGTGCCCTGAACGCTCCCGTCGCGACGACGCGACGGTTCGCCCGCACCAACGCGCATCCGACTCCCCCATCGCCGGGTCCGTGCTCGCCGCGACCGCGTTCATCCTCGCGGCGCTGGTGATCCTCCAGGCCGGCCGCCTGCCCGTCGCCGAGGCGTGGGCGGGAGGAGCCGCCGCAGCCGGGGACTTCTCCGTGGTCACCGCGACCAACGGTCTCGGGAAGGAGTCGCGCCCGCACGAGCTGCTCTACCTTGTGGACAACCGCTCGGAGCTGCTCTTCGTCTACGAGGTCGAAGACGCATCCCGCCGCTCTCTCGTGCTCCGCGAGGTGACCAGCCTCCCGGTCCTCTTCCGCGCCGGTCGGGGGCGCTGAAGCGCGGCTGCGCTCGACCGCCGCGCCGGGCGCTCGCTGCGCGTGACCCGCGAGAGGTCGGCCGCAGGTGCGGCGTCGTCCCTCCTCTCACCCGCTGCACCGCCGCCAAAAATGGAGCCAATGGGGAATTCGATGGACTCGCCCGCCGCACGCGCGATCGCTTCGCCGGTCCCCCGAGGAGCGCCGCGAGCCGCGGGCGCCTCGGCGCGGGCGCGGCGGCCGGTCGACGCGGTGATGGCCGAAGCCCGCGCGGCCTCCTTCACCAAGCGGTCGATCAAGGGGGAGATGAAGAAGTCGGGGCTCCTGCGGGCGATCTCGATGCTCGATCTGACGACGCTGGAAGGGCGCGACTCCGAGGAGAAGGTCCGCGCCCTCTGCCGGAAGGCGGCGCAGCCCGATCCGACGCTTGCGCTTCCCGACGGACGCCCGATCCCGTCGGTGGCGGCCGTCTGCGTCTATCCGACGCTGGTCGCGGTGGCGCGCGCGGCGCTTGCGGGCAGCTCGGTCCGCGTCGCCTCGGTCGCCTCGGGATTTCCCAGCGGGCAGTATCCGCTCGACGTGCGCCTCCGCGACGTCGAGGAGGCGGTCGCTGCGGGGGCCGACGAGATCGACATGGTGATCTCCCGCGGCGCGTTCCTCGCCGGGCGCCTCGAGGCGGTGGCGGAGGAGATCCGCGCCGTGCGCCGCGCGTGCGGCCCGGCGCACCTGAAGATCATCCTCGAGACCGGGGAGCTGGAGACGCTCGACAACGTCCGGCGAGCGAGCGATCTCGCCATCGAGGCGGCATCGAGCGTCCCCGGCCTGCCTCCGCCGGGGGACGGCGACGTCTTCATCAAGACCTCCACCGGAAAGGTCCAGCCCGCGGCGACGATGCCGGTGACGCTGGTGATGCTCGAGGCGATCCGCGATCACTTCTCGGCCAGCGGCGTCCGCATCGGGATGAAGCCCGCCGGGGGCATCCGCACCGCCAAGAGCGCCCTGCACTACATGGTGATGGTGAAGGAGACGCTCGGAGATGAGTGGCTTTCGCCTCACCTCTTCCGCTTCGGGGCCTCGACGCTGCTCAACGACCTGCTCCGTCAGATCCGCTGGGCGTGGACGGGGCGCTATGCCGCTGCGAGCGATCTCTCCGAGGGATGAGTCCCCTCGAGCGCCGGCAGAGGGCGGCCGTCGCGGCCGGTTATCCTCAGCCATCGTGACCACCAAGGCGGACCACGCGGACCGATCCCCGATCGGTGCGGCAGGGCGCGGCGCTGGACCTTCGCAGCGCCGAGCGCGCCCTTCGAGGGCGCGCCACACCTCGGGCGATCGCCCCCCGGGCGCCGCACCGCTGACGGCCGACGCTCCGGCGGCGGCGGCGGCGCACGCGACGGCGTCGTGGGACTTCGCCCCGGCGCCGGAGAGCTTCCGCCCCGCGATCGCCCCGCGCTGCGACCTCTTCATCGGCGGCCGCTCCGTCGCGGCGCGCGATGGACGGCGCTTCGCCACGATCAACCCTGCGACCGAGGAGACGCTGAGCGAAGTCGCCGAAGGCGGCGCCGCCGATGTCGATGCAGCGGTCGCAGCGGCGCGGCGGGCGCTCCCGCGCTGGGCGCGCCTGAAGCCGGTGGAGCGGGCGAAGTACCTCTTCCGGATCGCGCGGCGGATTCAGGAGCGCGCCCGCGAGCTGGCGGTCCTGGAGACCGTCGACGGCGGCAAGCCGATCAAGGAGTCGCGCGACGTCGACGTTCCGCTCGCGGCACAGCACTTCTTCTATCACGCGGGGTGGTGCGACAAGCTCCGCTTCGTCGCCCCCGGGCGCGGCGGAGGGGACCCGGAGCCGGTGGGCGTCTGCGGGCAGGTGATCCCCTGGAACTTCCCGCTGCTGATGGCGGCGTGGAAGCTCGCTCCGGCGCTCGCCTGCGGCAACACCTGCGTCCTCAAGCCGGCGGAGACGACACCGCTGACGGCGCTCCGCCTCGCGGAGATCCTCGAGGAGATCGAGCTTCCGCCCGGCGTGGTCAACATCGTCACCGGCGGTCCGGAGACGGGCCGCGCCCTCGTCGAGCATCCGGACGTCGACAAGATCGCCTTCACCGGATCCACCGAGGTCGGCCGCCGCATCGCCGCCGCCTGCGCCCGCGACGGGCGAAGGCTGACCCTCGAGCTCGGCGGCAAGGGGGCGAACATCGTCTTCGCCGACGCGGCGCTCGATCAGGCGGTCGAGGGCATCGTCGCCGGCATCTGGTTCAATCAGGGTCACGTCTGCTGCGCCGGATCGCGGCTGCTCGTCGAGGAGTCGATCGCCGCCGATGTGATCGGCCGCCTCGAGCACCGCATGCGCTCCCTGCGCGTGGGCGATCCGATGGACAAGAACACCGATGTCGGGGCGATCAACTCGAAGGCGCAGCTCGCGACCATCCATCGCTACCTCGATGCCGGCGAGCGCGAGGGAGCCGTGCGCCACGACCCCTGCCCGTCGGCGGTTCCGGAACGCGGGTTCTTCGTGCGGCCCTGCTTCTTCACCGGGGTCCAGCCGAGCCACACGATCGCGCGCGAGGAGATCTTCGGACCGGTCCTCGCGGTGATGACCTTCCGCACTCCCGAAGAGGCGATCGCGAGGGCCAACGCATCGCCCTACGGGCTCAGCGCCGGCGTCTGGACCGACAAGGGCGCGAAGGCGTTCGAGCTCGCCCGGCATCTCGAGGCGGGCGTGATCTGGTGCAACAGCTTCAACCGCTTCGACCCCGCCGCTCCCTTCGGCGGCTACAAGGAGAGCGGCTTCGGGCGCGAGGGCGGCGTCGCGGGGCTGCGGTCCTATCTGAGGGCGTGAGGCGGCGCTCCGTCGCGGAGCGCCGCGCACGCCGGCGCCTCCCGGCTTCGTCGCGCGGCCCGACGATCGGCTGCTCCGTCTGACCGCGTCGGGCGGAGTCGCGAGAACGCATCGCCGAGCGCCGCCTATCTTTCAGTCGTTTCTGAAAGTACTGTCAATGCCAGCGCCCCGGTCCGCACGCCCATGACGACCCTCGCCAGCTCCGCCGCAGTCGCCGACCTCCGCGGCAACCCGTCGCTGCGGCGGCTGTTCGATCGCATCGCCGACCCGCGGCTGCGGGGGATCGCCGACCGCGTCGAGGGAGGAGAGCGGCTCTCGCGCGACGAGGGCCTTCTCCTCTTCGAGACGCCGGAACTCCACGTGCTTCTTGCGCTCGCGGATCTCGTCAGAAGGCGCCAGCACGGCGCCGTCGCCTACTACAACATCAACCGGCACCTCAACTACTCGAACATCTGCGCGCTCTCGTGCAGCTTCTGCGCGTTCTACCGCAAGCGCGGCGAGGAGGGTGCCTACGAGCGCTCGATCGACGAGATCCGGCGCGAGGCGGAGGCGGCGGCGGAGGCCGGCGCGACGGAGATGCACATCGTCGGCGGGCTCCATCCGTGGCTGCCCTTCGAGTACTACCTCGACATGCTCCGGACGATCCGCGCCGCGGCGCCTTCGCTGCACATCAAGGCGTTCACCGCGGTCGAGATCGTCCACCTGGCGCGGATCACGCGTCGGTGGAAGGACCGGATCGAGGGACTTCGCGGGGTGCTTTCGGACCTCCGGGAGGCCGGCCTTGGATCGCTTCCGGGCGGCGGCGCCGAGGTCTTCGACGACCGCGTCCACGACGAGGCGTTCAAGGGGAAGATCCGCTCCGACGAGTGGCTCGACGTCCATCGGGCGGCGCACGAGCTCGGCCTCAACAGCAACGCCACGATCCTCTACGGCCACATCGAGGCCCGCGCCGAGCGCATCCACCACATGATGCTCCTTCGCGAGCAGCAGGACCGGACGCTCGCGGGCTGGGCGGCGGCGCAGCGCATCGAGCGGAAGCGCGATCCGGACCACGGGCGCGACGCGGTCGTGCTCTCCGGTCCCGACGCGATGTACCCGCGCGATCGGCTGCCGAGACTCGGAGCCGACGGGCTCTCGACGGGGTGGTTCCAGACGATCATCCCGCTGCCGTTCTTCCCCGATCAGAGCGCGCTGGAGCACCTTCCCGGGCCGAGCGGGCTCGAGAACCTGCGCACGCTCGCGGTCGCCCGGCTGATGCTCGACAACTTCCCGCACGTGAAGGCGTTCTGGATCATGCAGACGCTGCCGATGGCGCAGCTCATGCTCCAGAACGGGGCCGACGACATCGACGGCACGGTCGTCTGGTACGACATCACCAAGGCCGTCGGCGAGGGCACCCATCAAGAGGTCGGCGTCGCCGAGCTGCGGCGCGCCATCCGGGAGGCCGGTTTCGCCCCCGTCGAGCGCGACACGCTCTACCGCCGCGTGCTCCGCGACGGCAGCACGTGGTCGATCGCGTCGGAAGGGCGGTGATCGGGCGGGCGTCGCCGCGCTCGCCCATCGCGTCCGCGTCCCGCTGCGGCGCTACCGTCCCCGATCATGCCGATGGCCAACGCTCCGTCGTCGCCCCGATCGCGCGCTCGACTCCGAGCGGTTGCCATGGCCGCGTCCGCGCTGGCGTCGATGAGCGCCGCCGACGCCCGCGGAGCGGATCTCGCAAGCCCTGGTCCCTTCCTCGCGGGCGTCCGGCAGGTCTCGATCCCGCGCCCCAACGGCACGTCCTTCAACGCGACCGTCCACTATCCGGCCCTGGGCGGCGGAGTCGATGCTCCGTTCGATCCCGCCGCAGCCCCCGCGGAGGGCATCACCTTCGGGCATGGCTTCCTCCAGCCGGTGACGCAGTACGCCTCGACGATGGCGCATCTGGCGACGCACGGCTTCATCGTCGTCGCCAGCCAGAGCGAGGGGGGCTTCTTCCCCAACCACGCGAACTTCGCGCTCGACCTCCGCTTCTCTCTCGACTGGCTCGAAGCCCAGGACGCCGCCACGGGGAGCTTCCTCGAGGGCGTCGTCGAGACCGATCGCTTCGGCGCCTTCGGACACAGCATGGGCGGCGGCGCCGCGATCCTCGCCGCGCGCGACGACCCGCGCATCGCGGCGCTGGCGCCCCTTGCGGCCGCGAACACGTCGCCCTCGTCGATCGCGGCGATGCCGGACGTCCGCGCCGCGGTCCGCCTGATCGACGGCAGCCTCGACACGATCGTGCCCCCCGCGACGGCGGGCCTCCAGATGTACGCCGGAGCAGAGGCGCCGAAGCAGCACTGCATGATCGTCGGCGGGTTCCACTGCGGCTTCACCGACGACACCTTCCTCTTCTGCGACAGCGGATCGATCACCCGCGCCGAGCAGCTCGAGAGCGTGCGGCGGCTGCTCACCGAGTTCTTCGCGCTCCATCTCCGCGGCGAGCAGGCGCCCTGGCGCAGCGTCTGGGGTCCGGAGACGCCGCCGGCGGCGCAGATCCTCCTCCAGCGCGATCCGGGGATCATCCTCTCGATCGATCCCGACCTGCTCGAGGGAACCTCCGGCAGCCAGCTCTTCGCCACCGCGACGATCGTCAACGACGGTCCGCTCCCGAGCTCGTTCACGATGCTCGCCGATCCGGCGGGCGCCGGAGGCTGGAACGTCGCCTTCGTCCCGCAGGCGACTCCGCCGCTCTTGCCCGGCGCCTTCGCGACGATCCAGCTCGTCGCCACCGGCGGTGCGGGCGTGGAGCCGGCGGAGCTTCTTGTCACCGCTCGGCGCGACCTCGACGGCGCCACCCGCGCCTTCGCGCCGCTGGCGCTGGACGCGCATCCACCCACGCCCGACCTCGACGGCAACGGCATCCTCGACGGCGCGGATCTGGGCATCCTCCTCGCCGCGTGGGGCGAGGGACCCTCGCCCGCCGACCTGAACGAGGATGGCGTCGTCGACGGCGCGGACCTGGGGATCCTGCTCGGGGCGTGGAAGTGAGCGGCGCGGCCGCTGCGGGACCGAGCAGGCTGCGACGCGCCCGCCGCAGCCGACGGAGCTGAACCGATGAGGCTCCCGCGATCGGGCGGCGGCTGGGCCGCGATTCTCTACACGCTCGCCAAGAGCCGCGAAGCGGGCGGGCTGCGGGCGATGTGGAAGGCGCTGCGCAGCCGCAACGCCTGCAAGACCTGCGCGCTGGGGATGGGCGGACAGCTCGGCGGAATGGTCAATGAGCAGGGGCGCTTTCCGGAGGTCTGCAAGAAGTCGATCCAGGCGATGGCTGCGGACATGCAGGGGCGCATCCGCGAGCACTTCTTCGCGGACTTCAGCCTCGACGCCCTCCGCGGGTTCTCGCCGCGCGATCTCGAGCACGCGGGGCGGCTCGTCGAGCCGGTCGGCGCCGGGCCGCTCGACCTCAACTACAGACCACTGGAGTGGGAGCGCGCGATGGAGCGGATCGCCTCGCGCCTGCGGATGATCGAGCCGGAGGAGTGCTTCATCTACCTGAGCGGCCGAAGCGGCAACGAGGCGGCGTTCCTCGCCCAGCTCTTCGCCCGCGTGTACGGAACCAATCACGTCAGCAACTGCTCGTACTACTGCCACCAGGCCTCGGGCGTCGCCCTCTCGGCCTGCACCGGTTCCGGCACCGCGACGGTGACCCTCGAGGACGTCGAGCATGCCGATCTGATCCTGCTCGCGGGCGGCAACCCCGCGTCCAACCACCCGCGCCTGATGCGGACGCTGGTGGTCGCCCGCCGACGCGGCGCGCGCGTGATCGTCATCAACCCCATCCGCGAGACGGGGCTCGTCAGCTTCCGCGTGCCGAGCGATCCGCGCTCGCTTCTGTTCGGCAGCGACATCGCCGATGACTACCTCCAGCCGCACATCGGCGGAGACGTCGCGCTGCTCGCCGGCGCCGCGAAGGCGCTGCTCGAGCGCGGCACCGTCGCGCGCGGGTTCATCGCGGAGCACACGCAGGGCTGGGAGGCCCTCGAGGCGGTGCTCCGCGGGGCCTCATGGAGCGATCTCGAACGCCGCAGCGGCGTCTCGCGGCGCGAGATGGAGCGCCTCGCCGAGCGGCTGGGCGCGGCGAAGCGGTGCATCTTCGCGTGGACGATGGGCCTCACCCATCACCTGCATGGCGTCGACAACGTCGCGATGCTCTGCAACCTCGCCCTGATGCTCGGGATGGTCGGCCGGCCGGGGGCCGGCCTGCTGCCGCTGCGCGGTCACTCGAACGTCCAGGGCGTCGGCTCCATGGGGGTCGCACCGCAGCTCAAGGAGGAGGTGCTCCGCCGGCTCAGCGCCGAGTTCGGAGTCCAGCCGCCGGCGCACGTCGGGCTCGACACCGTCGCGGCGCTGGAGCGCGCCGCCGCGGGCGGGTTCAAGGTCGGCATCTGCCTCGGCGGCAATCTCTTCGGAGCCACGCCCGACGCGGCTTTCGCGCAGCGGGCGCTCGGGTCGCTCGATCTGGTCGTCTACCTCTCCACGACGCTCAACACCGGACACGCGTGGGGCCGGGGCCGCGAGACGATCGTGCTGCCGGTGCTCGCCCGCGACGAAGAGGCGCAGGCGACGACGCAGGAGTCGATGTTCAACTACGTCCGCCTCAGCGACGGCGGGCCGCGCCGGCATGGCGATGTCCGCGGCGGCGGTCCGCGGAGCGAGGTGGAGATCCTCGTCGACCTCGCGGAGCGCACCTTCGCAGAGGGCGCGCCGCGCGAGCGCATCGCCGGCTCGAGGCTCGCCGCGGGCGGCTGGACGCGATATCGAGAGCACGACGCCATCCGGCAGGCGATCGCCCGGGTCGTCCCCGGCTACGCGCCGATCGCCGAGATCGCGTCGACGCGGAAGGAGTTCCAGATCCCGGGACGGACCTTCCACGAGCCGCGCTTCGCGACCCCCTCCGGCAAGGCGGGGTTCCAGGGCGTCGCGATTCCCGAGCCTCCTGCGGCGCGCGGCGAGATGGCGCTGATGACGATCCGATCGGAGGGACAGTTCAACACCGTCGTCTACGAGGACGAGGATCGCTATCGCGGGCAGGAGCGCCGCGACGTGATCCTGATGAATCCCGCCGACATCGCCCGGCTCGGCCTCGCAGCCGACATGCGCGTGACGGTCCGCAGCGACGCAGGCGCCCTGGCCAACGTGCTGGTGCGTCCATTCGAGATCCGCGCGGGCAACTGCGCCATGTACTGCCCCGAGGCGAACGTCCTCGTGCCGCGCGCCGTCGATCCGCGCTCGCGGACGCCCGCATTCAAGTGCGTCCCCGTCACCATCTCGGCGGAGTCGGCGCCCGACGCCGCCGCGATCGTCCGTTCGACCGGTTCGACCAGCGCCGCGGTCCGGCGCTCGCTCCGGGCGTGCTAGCGCTCCAGCGCCCCTTGGGTCCGTCGCGAGGCGGTCGGAAGCGGATGTTCTGCAAGGAGAAGCGAAGCAGATGGGGCGCCGGTGGCCCCGCTGCGGGCCATCAAGCGCCCATCGATGCGACGAGCTGCGAGCTTCGACGCAGCAGAACGCCGCCTCCGGACGCCGCAGCAGGAGACAAGGGGCGCTGGAGTGCCAACACTGCAGCGCCCGCGACGACGGTCATCCGGCCTGCGGGCGAGCGGAAGGCCGGATCGCAGCGTCGCGGCAGCCGCGGCGCGGGGCGTCGGCGCGATTCCACGTCCGGACGAACTCAGTCCACGCCGCGGGCGTGTCGACATCCTCGAGACGGAACGCCTCATCGGCGGCAAGCTCGACGCGGTGCACCGCCGCGGCGTCATGGAGCGCGTGAACTGCGCGTCGACCCTCGGAGAGAAGCGCTCGCGCCGTCGGCGCCAGCGCCGCGGAGAAGCGAGCCGGGAGCGGCAGCGTCCGCGTCGGCTCGGCAGGATCGACGAACGCGGCGATCGCGGCCGCGGACGTCGCGCCCTCCGCGGCGGTCGGAGGATCGCAGTCGAGAAGCCTGCGGATCGTCGCGCCATCGAGCCACGGCATGTCGCTGGGAATCGCCACGATCGCGGAGACTCCGGGAAGTCCGAGCCCTGCGGCGATCGCCGCCAGCGGACCCGCGTCGGGGATGAGATCCCCGACGTGCGGCCGATCCGGCAGCACATGCCCGGGCCCTGCGACGACCACGCGCAGTCCGGCATGGTCCATCGCGGCAGCGACGATCGCCGCGAGCGACCGTCCGTCCGGCGCCATGAGCATCGGCTTCTCGGCGCCGATCCGCCGCCCTCGTCCGCCCGCGAGGAGCAGACCGATGCAGTCGCCACCGTCAAGGCGCGCCGTGCGTTCCGATGGCTGGGGCACGCATCGCATGATCGAGCGTACGCCGGAGCGCCCCGACACGCGTCGGCGCCGCGGCTCGCGCCGTCGCCGAGTCGCGCCGTCGCACGGTCGCTGAGGCATCCGGCGTCAGCTCCGCGCCGCGTGCGCTTCCCTCTCCGGAGGCCCCGGCGCATCGGCGCCGCGCGCGACCGCCACCGAACCTCGACCCGCGTGCGCCGGCGATGCGGCGACCGGTGCGGCGCGCAAGAGGCAGGGCAGCGGTACGATGCCCGCTCATGAGCCTCGCCTCCCGACACGCGCTTGTCTGCGGCAGCACCCAGGGCATCGGCCGCGCCTGCGCGATGGAGTTCGCGCGGCAGGGCGCCAGCGTCACCCTCGTCGGTCGCAACGACGAGGGCCTTGCGAAGGTGCTCGCCGAGCTGCCGACGAGCGGCGCGCAGCGGCACCGGACGCTCCAGCTCGACTTCGCGGATGCGGCGGGCGTCGAAGCGGGCGCCGACGCCTTCGTGGCCGAGCACGGCCCGGTCCACATCCTGCTCCACAACACCGGAGGTCCGCCGCCGGGGGCCCTCTTCGACTCCGAGCCCGGCGCGCTCGCGACCGCCTTCGCGCAGCACGTGCTCACCGCGCAGGGACTCGCCAGGGCCGTCGCCACGGGGATGCGCGATGAGCGCTACGGACGGATCATCGCGATCGTCTCGACCTCCGTCGTGACGCCGATCGCCAATCTGGGCGTCTCCAACGTCATCCGCGCCGCGATGGGCAACTGGATGCGGACGCTCGCCGCGGAACTCGGGCCCTTCGGCATCACGGTCAACAACATCCTTCCCGGCTTCACCAAGACCGCCCGGCTGGAGTCGCTCTTCGCCGGAAGGGCCGAGCGCGAGGGGAGCACGATCGAGGAGTACGAGGAGGGCGTGCGCAAGTCGATCCCGCTGCGCCGCCTCGCGACGCCAGAGGAGATCGCGGCCGTCGCCGGCTTCCTCGCCTCGCCTGCGGCCTCGTACCTCACCGGCGTCAACCTCCCCGTCGACGGCGGACGGCTGGTGACCTGAAGTCTCCGCGCCGCCCCCGCCCGGATGGACGCCATCACCGAAATCGAGCACCTGATCGACGGAGCGCATCGCGCCTCGGAGGGCCGCTCCGGCGGGTCCTCCTCGACGGCGCAGTGGCTCGACGATGTCGACCCTGCGACCGGACGCGTCCACGCGCGGATCGCTGCGGGCACGAGGAGCGATGTCGACGCTGCGGTCGCGGCGGCGCGCCGGGCGTTTCCGGCGTGGGCGGATCGGCCTGCGGAGGAGCGCTCGCGGCTGCTCCTTCGCCTGGCCGAGCTCATCGAGCGCGATCTCGAGCCGCTGGCGACGGCCGAGTGCATCGACAGCGGGAAGCCGCTGCAGGCAGCCCGCATGATGGAGGTCCCGCGGGCCGCGGCGAACCTCCGCTTCTTCGCCACCGCGATCCTCCACTGGCAGGGCGAGAGCTTCGCGACCGCATCGGGCGGCGCGAATCGCGTCGGCGCCGCGGCGGTGGGCGCGATCAACTACACCCTCCGCCGGCCGCGCGGCGTCGCGGGGTGCATCTCGCCGTGGAACCTTCCGCTGTACCTGTTCACGTGGAAGATCGCCCCGGCGCTGGCGACTGGCAACACGGTGGTGGCCAAGCCGAGCGAGGTGACCCCGCTGACGGCGGCGATGCTCGGGGCGCTCTCGATCGAGGCGGGGTTTCCGCCGGGCGTCCTGAACATCGTCCACGGCACCGGACCGGAGGCCGGCGCGGCTCTGGTCGCCCATCCCGACGTGCCGACGATCACCTTCACCGGCGGCACGCGGACCGGCGCGGAGATCGCCCGCATCGCCGGACCGATGTTCAAGCACCTCGCGCTCGAGCTGGGCGGCAAGAACCCGACGATCCTCTTCGATGACATCGATCTCGACGAGGTCCTGCCGACGGTCCTCCGCGCGGCCTTCGCGAACCAGGGCCAGGTCTGTCTCTGCGGATCGCGGATTCTCGTCCATCGCCGGATCCTCCACCGCTTCACCGACCGCTTCGTCGCCGCGGCGCAGGCGCTTCGCCTCGGAGACCCGCTCGACCCCGCGACGGAGCAGGGCGCTCTGGTCTCGCGCGACCACCGCGACAAGGTCGAAGCCTGCATCGCCCGCGCTCGGGATGAAGGCGGAACCGTCCTCTGCGGCGGTCGCCGCCCTGCCGGGCTTCCGCCGCGCTGCGAAGGCGGGTTCTTCCTCGAGCCGACGGTCATTGCCGGGCTCGCGCCGCACTGCCGGACCAACCAGGAGGAGATCTTCGGACCGGTGGCGACGATCCTCCCGTTCGACGACGAGGAGAGCGCCGTCGCGATCGCCAACGGCGTCCCCTACGGCCTCGCCGCGAGCCTCTGGACCAGCGATGTCCGCCGCGCACACCGCGTCGCCGAGCGGCTGGAGGCCGGCACGATCTGGATCAACTGCTGGCTGCTCCGCGATCTCCGCGCACCCTTCGGCGGCTTCAAGCAGAGCGGCATCGGACGCGAGGGAGGCGAGCACGCCCTCGAGGCGATGACCGAGGTGCGCACCGTCGTCGTGGCCCGGTGAGCCGCCGGGCCGCGCCCCTCCGCGCGCTGCGCACGACGCAGGCCAAGCGGCCGCCACGCCCTTCCCGGAGGCGGGAGCGCGGCCCCGACCCAGCCTTCGGATCTCCGACTCCCCGTTCGATCATGAGCTCATTCCTCTCTTCCCGCGCTCCCGAACCCGTCGGTCCCTATCCCCACGCCCGACGCGTTGGACCGCTTCTCTTCCTCTCCGGCGTCGGCCCGAGGCGGCGCGGCGGCGGGAGCATCCCCGGCGTCACGCTCGCGGCGGATGGCTCCGTCGCGGCCGTCGACATCGAGGCCCAGTGCCGCTCGTGCTTCGAGAACATCCGCTGCATCCTCGAGGACGCCGGCGCCTCCTGGAACGACATCGTCGACGTGACGAGCTACCTCGTGAACATGAAGCGGGACTTCGCGACCTACAACCGCGTCTACGCCGAGTGGTTCGCGGGCGACGGCAAGCCGAATCCGACCCGCACGACCGTCGAGATCGGCGCCCTGCCGACGCCGATCGCCGTCGAGCTGAAGGTGATCGCCTATCTCGGCGACCGCGGCTGACGGGCGAGGCGCAGCGCGGCCTCCGCCGCAGCGGCGGCGCCGTCCTCGCGGCGGATCTGCCTCGCGAATTCCGACGCCCGCTCGGCGAAGCCGCGGTCCTCCGCGATGCGCCGCAGCAGCGCCGCAAGCCGATCCGCGTTCACCTCCCGCCGCGAGAGCATCGCGCCGAGACCGAGCCGCACGAGGTGCAGCGCGTTGTGGTGCTGGTCGAAGGCGTGCGGGATCGCGACGCTGGGGACGCCCGCATGGAGGGCCTCGGCGATGCTCCCGATGCCCCCGTGATGGATGAACAGGTCGGCGCCGACGAGGCACTCCGCAAGCGGCGCGTAAGGCTCCACGCGAATCGACCCGGATCGCGTTCCGACCGCTCCCGCACCGCTCCCGGCGAGCACCAGCGCCGACCACCCCAGCCGCTCGATCGCGGCGACCGCGGCGGCGAAGATCGGTCCGCCCACGTGGACGGCGGTGCTGCCCAGCGACACGACCAGACGCGGACGTTCGCCGCCGCGATCGCGGATCGCCGCGCCCGACGGCACCGTCGCTTCCTCAGCGCCGCGCCCCGACGAGCCCTCGAGACCGCGCTGCGCCTCGTCCCAGCGGGCGAAGCCGACGATCTGAGAATCTGCGGGGTCCTTGCCTCCCGGACCGCGGAAGCGAGGCGACCAGAGCCCGAGGTTGATGCGACCGCCGTGGATCGTCCGCTCGAAGCAGCGGCGCCACGCGGGAAGCCCGCATCGTCGCCGAAGCGGGTTGAGCATCGCGGAGCCGACCCAGCGCACGCTGCGGCGCATCATGCGGTCCACGGCGCGCCCGGCAATGAAGCGCAGCCGCCCCGGCCGCCGCTGCACCAGCGGCACCGGATCGGTGCGCGCGTACCAGGCCATCGGCGAGAGAGCGACGGTCCCCCAGGGCACGCCCTCTTCCTCCGAAGCCCACGCGGTCCCCAGCGCGAAGGGGTGGGTGAGCACGCAGTCGATCCGCTCTCCGCGCAGCAGAGCGCGGAGCTCCGCCACGTGCGCCGGGACCCCTTCCGCGATCGCCCCGTAGATCGTCATGCGCCCGCCGCGGCGGGCGAGCACACGCTCCCCTCCGAGCAGCCCGGAGAGGTCCGTCGCCCGGAAGGCCTCGACGTACCGGACGGAGGCTCCGCGCACGGCGGCTTCGTGCATCCGCGGCGCGGCGACGATCGCTTCGGCGCCGCGCTCCCGCAGCGCCGCGGCGACCGCGAGAAATGGATGGACGTCGCCGCGCGAGCCGAACGTCACGAGGAGGATGCGATGCGGCGGGAGCACGTTGACTCGGGTCGGGAGGGGGATTCGCGGCCCGTGGCGACCGTCATCCCGGCTGCGAGCGGGCGCTGGAAGTCGGCGCCGCGGCCGGGGCTCCGCCGCCATGCAAGCCTCGCCGAGCGTACCAGTGGCGGCCGGCGGCGATCTCGGCGAGCATGTCTGGCCATGGAACTGACCATCGGCGGGAGCATCGCCCAGTACGCTCGCCTCGCGCTCGATGAGGGCGACACGCTCTGGGCGAGTCGGGGAGCGCTGATCAGCTACTCCGCCGGGATCCGCTGGCGGCTGCGCGTTCCCGGAGGGATCGGCGGCGCGGTCCGCAGGTCCTTCGCGGGCGAGGGCGCAGCCCTGACCTATGTCGAGTGCGACGGGCCCAACGAGCGGATCGAGCTCGGCTCGACCCAGCCCGGCCACGTCGATGCATGGGACCTGGCCCGCGGCCCGATCATCGCCACCCGCGGCTCCTTCCTCGCGGCGTGGGGCCCGGCGGTCACGATCGACGTGACCATCGCCCGGCGCGTCGGCGCTGCGCTCTTCGGCGGAGCGGGGCTCTTCCTCCAGCGCATCTCCGGTCAGGGGATTGCGCTCATCCACGGCAGCGGCGACTTCATCCGCCACGAGCTTGCGCCCGGCGAGCGCCTCATCGTCAGCAGCGGCAACCTGGCCGCCTTCTCATCGACCGTCGACTACCGCATCCGCGGCGTCGGCGGCTGCATGAAGATGCTCTTCGGGCGCGAGGGCATCTTCATGACGGAGCTGGTGGGGCCCGGCTCGGTGCTGCTCCAGACGCTCAAGCGCGGCAGAGGCATCGCCTCGGGCGCCGCCGGCGCCGCGGCAGCGGCAGGGTGACGCCCGCGCCACGCGCGGCGGCGAGGACTCACTCGATCGTCCTCAGCACGGCGCGGACCGGGCTGGCGTCGAAGCCGACGAGGCGCAGCGGGAGGGCGATCAGTTCGTACAGACCGGGCGCGACGCCGTCGAGCACGATGCCCTCGAGGATCGAGAGGTCGCGGACCAGGAAGCGGGCATGGGCCGGAAGCGACTTTGACGTCGCCGGATCGACGCTGGGAACATCGACGCCGACGAGGCAGACGCCCAGATCCGCGAGATGGTCGACCAGCGCCGGATCGAGTCCTGCGAACTCCGGCGCCCAGCGATCGGGATCGGGGTGCGTGCCGGTCGCCAGCAGCACGCGCGGCGCCCGCGGCGGCGCCGGGAGGTGTGCGACCCCGACGAGGCCGCCGGGAGCCACCCCGACGCGGACCACCTCGCAGGGCCCGATGAAGCGCTCCAGCGGAATCTCATCGACCGTCTCGACATCGCACCCGTAGTGGCTCGGGGCGTCGACGTGGGCGCCGAGATGGACGGTGGAGCGCAGCGTCGAGAGCGTGACCGGATCGCCCGCGTCGGTCCGCAGGAGGACCTCGCGCGAGAGCGGCGTGTCGCCCGGAAAGACCGCGAGCGCGGGCGTGAGGCGCGGAGAGATGTCGATCAGTCGGGGCATGGCGCTGGGTGATGCTGAAGCCGAGGAACCGAAGCCAGGAATCTGGAGCCGAAGAACTGGAGCCGAAGAACTGGAGCCGAAGAACTGGGGCCGAAGCACTGGGACCGAAGCACTGGGACTGGACGCGTTCCTGCTGAGGCTGAGTGCCTCAGCCGCCGACGCGGTGTCGCCGCGCCGCGGTCGCCGAACGCCGCGCCCGATGGCGCGACTCCCGAAGTGCCGTGAGAGCTTCGCGCACCACAGCGGGCCCCGCGATCGTCAGTCCAAGCAGTCCCGCGACGATGAGGAGCAGGGTGGGCAGGCCCGTGGTCCAGAGCACCGGAAAGAGCATCGAGGCGCCCGAGCCGAAGAACCACCAGAGGGCATCGAAGACCTGCTGCGCGAAGGGATCGCTCGATCGTCCATCGATGACGTATCGGCCGATCGCACCGCCCCCGCGCGCGACCCAGCCCATCGCGCCTCCGCCCTCCGCGATCACGCCGAAGGCGCCGCCGCCGGAGGCGAGGACGCCGACGGCAACGCCGCCGCTGGCGAGACCGCCGACGGCCGCGCCGCCCAGCGCGCTCAGCAGGCCGACCGAGAGACCCCCCGCCGACGCGAGTCCGAACGCCGCGCCGCCGATGGCGACGCCCCCGACGGCGACGTTTCCGATCGCCACGACGCCGACGGCGGTCTCTCCCATCGCGAAGAGGCCGCGGGCGACGACGCGGCTTCCGGAGGCATCCCGGCCGTACGCGATCATGTAGAGCGGGAGACCCGCGATCGTGGTCTCGCAGCGGCGTATGAAGGGCTCGGCGCCCTCGCCGGTCCCGCCCCGGCGGAGCAGGACATCCACGAGCGGCCGGCCGCACTCGGGACAGACGGGCGAGTCGATGACGCCGACGAGGTCATACCCGCACGCCGCGCAGTACGGCGCCCCGAGCGCGAAGGGCGACCCGCCGACCGACGAGAGCTCATCGGGAAGTCCGGGCGGCGCCTGACCTGACCCCTGTCCCGGCCCGGGGCGCTGCGCCCGGCGCCGCCCCTGCCCTTGCTCGGGCTCGGGCTCGCGGAACTCCGGCCAGCGATCGCCCGCCGACACCGGCCTCATCGCGTCACCGCCCATGCGACCGCGCCGATGGCGACGATGACCAGCCCCGCACCGACGGCGCGCACGGCGCGCCACTGCCGACGAGCGCGCTCGCGGGCCTCGGCATACGGGATCGTCGTGAAGCTCACCATGTCATAGAGCGGAACGAAGACTCCGGGAAGCAGCCTGCCGAGCCCCTGCTCCAGCTTCTTGCGGATCCGGAAGAAGCGCGAGGCGGTGTGATCGCGCATCTCGATGAAGTTCGCCAGCGCCATGTCCGCGATCGCGTTGGCGTTCTCGATTCGGGCCCGCTCATAGGTCGCGATGGCGGCGTCGAGCCCGGCCGCCGCAGGAGGCGTTCGATCGCCCGTTGCCGAGGCTGGCGTTCGCAGCGCCGCCGCGAGGGCGACGCAGTCCTCGAAGGCGCAGTTGGCGCCCTGGCCGTAGAAGGGCACGATGGCGTGAGCTGCATCCCCGAGCAGGACGACCCGTCCGCGATGCCACGGGCGGCATCGGACTGTCACCATGGCGCCGACGGGGTTGCGGCGGAAGTCCTCGACCATCGTCGGCATCATCGGGACCGCGTCGGGGAACCAGCGCTCCATGAAGGCGCGGGGACCCTCAGGACCGTCGCTCTCGAGCCGGATCCGGTCGAAGCCGGGCTCGTCGTCGCTCCTGCCCTCCTTGGCGAGAAAGAGCGTGCAGGTGAAGGAGCGATCGGGGTTGGGAAGCGCGATCATCATGAAGCCGCCGCGCGGCCAGATGTGCAGCGCGTTGGGCCGCATCGCCCAGGTTCCGTCCGGGCGGGGCGGGATCGAGAGCTCCTTGTAGCCGTGGCCGAGATAGTGCTGGCTGAAGTCGAATCCCTCGGTGCGCTGGAGGGCCTGCCGCGCCGCCGAGTACGCACCGTCGCAGGCGACGACGAGATCCGCCCCGACCCTGAGCCGCTCGCCGCTGCGCTCATCGATGAAGATCGCCGCCGGCGCCTCGCAGTCGACGTCGACCAGGCGCCGATCGAACTCGATCCGCACCGACGGCTCCGCCGCGGCGGCCTCGATCAGGGCCAGGTTGAGTCCGGAACGCGAGACCGAGTTGATCGCCCGGTCCGGGTCGGCGCTGTAGGGCTGGAAGACGGTCGCCCCGGCGCGATCATGGATCATCCGGCCGGGCATCCGCACGGCGCGGTCGAGAACGGCCGCGTCGAGCCCGACCTGCCGCAGCGCATCCAGCCCGCGGACCGAGATCGCGAGGTTGATCGAGCGCCCGCCGACGTGCCCCGCGGCCCGCGGGTCGCCCCGGCGCTCGCAGAGCAGGACGTCATGTCCGTCGCGCCCGAGCCGCGCGGCGAGCAGGGCGCCGGCAAGTCCTGCTCCCGCGACGACGATCCGATGACCCATTCGGCGGAGGGTAGAGCGGCCTGAGTCTGCGAGTCCGGTCCGCGTGGAGCGGTCCGGCACCCGGTCGCGGGGCTGAGCGCCTCGCCCGGCCGGCCGCGGCGCCGCGCCGGAAATCTCCCGATTTCCTGCTCCGCTTCCCTCCGTCGCGTCGGCTGATGGGGTGTCTGCGTCTCTCCGGGTTCACCGTCCGCCGACGCCGTCGCGGCGGTCACCGAGGTCGCAGAGGAGGCGACGGGCTCGCGCCCGAGCGCTCGCGCGGCGCCGTCGCCTCGATGACCGATCCCGGGGGGCGCACCTGCGGCCTCCGACAGGCTCTCGTCAGGACCTCTCCCTCTCACGCCAAAGAAAGTTCTTGCCATGACAACACCACTCGCACGCATCGGACCTCCCCGGACCCTGGCGCTCCTCGGCGTCGGGCTCGCGGCACTCGGAACCGCGCCCGCCGCCGCCGCCGCGACCATCACGGCCAGCGGCGACAACCGCGCCGGAGACATCTCGGCGTGGGCCGGCGTCGGCGATCCTGCTCAGGCCGGGTACAACATCGATCCGGGGATGCAGTACGGCGCGGTCAACTTCAATCAGTGCGTCAGCGCACTCCCCGCGTCAGCCTGCCTGAACTCGCAGTCGAGCTATCTCAACTTCAACAGCATCGGCAACACGACCACCGGGTTCACGATCAGCAGCACGCTGACCGCCGTTGGCGCCAACAGCCAGACCACGTACGCCTCCGAGCAGGCCAATCAGGGTCTGGTGATCTCCGGGCTCGCGGGAGGCGAGACGGTGCCGTTTCAGTTCGTCGGCTCCATCGGCCTCGCATCCGCGCCGAACCTGGGCACCATCACCATCACGCTCAGCGGGCCGGGAGTGAACGTCGTCCGCAACTCAGCGGGGGCCTGGGATCAGATCCTGAACCTCACCAACGGGACGTACACCCTCCAGATTCAGGCCACCGCACTCGGCACCGTCCCAGGAACCGGGCTGGCCTACAACGCGACCTTCAAGCAGGCGACGCCGGAGTGCGGATCGCCGCTGACCGGCTCCTGCTTCACCGTCAACGGAGGCCCCTTCTGCAACGCCGCGCCGTGCTGCTCGGCTGTGTGCGCGGCGGATCCATTCTGCTGCAACGTCCAGTGGGATTCGATCTGCGTCTCCGGCGCCATCACCGCGTGCTATCCGAACCAACCTCTCTGCGCAGGCCGAGGACGCGACTTCACCCTGAGCCAGTCCGCGACCGTGCCCGGTTTCGGGCTCGTCGCTCCCACCAGCGAGATCACCATCGAGTTCTGGCAGCGGATCGACGGAGCCTCGCAGAACACCGTCGTTGCGTGCCAGAGCGCGCTGAGCAACCGCATCGTCACCCACACCCCGTGGACCAACGGCAACGTCATCTTCGACTTCGGCGCCGCTTTCGGCGGCGGCAGGCTCGAGCTGGCGGCGCCGCCCGACCTCCTCGAGGGCTGGCACCACTTCGCGTTCGTCGCCAGCGGCTCCGGAGGCTTCATGAAGGCCTTCCACAACGGCGAGCTGCTCGGCCAGAAGGCCGGCGCCAGCAGCTTCATGCAGGTCGACGTCCCGCTCCTGATCGCCGACAATTTCAATGGTGCGATCGATGAGCTGCGCATCTGGAACACGGCCCGGACCGATGCCCAGATCGCCGCGACCTTCGACGGCACCGTCCCGGTCAACTCCGCCAACCTCGTCGCCTACTACCGGATGGACTCGCTCGCGGAGACGACGCTCCTCGTCGACCGGTCGAACGTCGCGGGCCTCCAGCATGCCAACCTCAACGGCAGCCCCGCGTGGGTCGAGGTCGTCGACGAACTGGGCATCTGCTATCCCAACGTCCCCCTCTGCCTCGGGCTCGCCCGCGGCTTCACCAACGCCCAGCGCGCCGAGGTGCCCGGCTTCGGGCTCGTGGCGCCGACGCAGGAGATCACCATCGAGTTCTGGCAGATGCTCGAAGGGACCGCCAACAACCGCTCGGTCGTGGAATGCCACCAGAGCCTGACCAACCGGATCATCACCCACACGCCCTGGACCGACGGCAACGTCATCTTCGACTTCGGCGCCGCGTTCGGAGGCGGACGGATCGCCGTCTCGGCCCCGCCGAACCTCGTCGGAAACTGGCACCACTTCGCCTTCGTCGCCAGCAACCCCGGCCAGTTCATGCGGGTCTACCACAACGGCCACCTCATCGGTCAGTCGTCCACCGCCAACGCGTTCAATCCCGTCAACGTCCCCCTCAACATCGCCGACAGCTTCAACGGCAAGGTCGACGAGCTGCGGATCTGGAATGTCGCGCGCACCTCGCAGCAGATCTGCGACACCTGGTACCGCACCGTGCCTGTGGGCAGCCCCGGCCTGCTCGCGTACTACCGCTTCGACTCCATGTTCGAGACCGGGGCGCTTGTCGACCTCGCGGCCCTCGGCGGCTTCAGCGACGCGACGATCACCGGGTCCCCCGGCTTCTTCTCCGACGTGCCGTGCAGCGTCTTCGGGGATCTCAACGGCGACGGCCTGGTCAACGGCGCCGATCTCGGTCTCCTGCTCGGATCGTTCGGCAGCAGCAGTCCGACGGCCGACCTGAACTGCGACGGCATCGTCAACGGCGCCGACCTCGGCCTCATGCTCGGGGTCTGGGGCAACTGACGGAGTCGCCCTCGCTCCTCGCAGCCGTGGCGCACCCATCGCGGCGCACGTCACGCACACGACCCGCCCGGTCCGCCTCGCAGCGGACCGGGCGGTTCTGCGTGAGGCCCTCGCAATCGCTCCCGGTCGCAATGGCTCGCAGTCGCAATGGCTCCCGGTCGCAGTCGCCCGCAGTCGCAGTCGATCGTCAAGGTCGCGCGGGTGGCGAGCGCGGGAGCGCTACCCCGCCCGGAGGATCTCGGCGAACTCCCACACGTCGACGAAGCGGTTGTAAAGCGGCACCGGTGCGACGCGGATCACATCCGGCGGTCGAAAGTCGCAGATGACGCCGCGGGCCTCGAGCGCGTCGAACCGGGCGCGGGGCTCGGTGAGCACCTGGATCGAGAGCTGGCAGCCGCGCTCGCCTGGATCGGCGGGCGTGATGATCCGGCAGTCGGCCGGCATCCGCTCGCGGAGCAGGAACTCGAGGTAGGCGGTGAGCACCAGGCTCTTCCGGCGCAGCGCCGGCATCCCGGCTTCGTCGAAAAGCGCGAGCGATGCGCGCAGCGGCGCCATCGCGAGGATCGGCGGGTTGCTGAGCTGCCAGCCGTCGGCCCCGCGCCGGGGGACGAACTCCGGCTCCAGGTGCATCCGGAAGCGCGAGTCGGGGTCGTTGCCCCACCATCCGGCGAGCCGGGGGATCGACGCGTCCGCTCCGTGGCGCTCATGCACGAAGGCGCCCGCGATGGCGCCCGGCCCGGCGTTGAGGTACTTGTACGAGCACCAGCACGCGAAGTCGACGTCCCAGTCGTGCAGCGCCAGCGGGATGTTCCCCGCCGCGTGGGCGAGGTCGAACCCGCACGTCGCGCCGACGCCGTGCGCCGCCGCGACGATGCGCTGCATGTCCAGCACCTGTCCGGTGCGGAAGTTGACGCCGCCGAGGATGACGGTGGCGAGCCGCTCGCCCTGCGCTGCGATCGTCGACTCGATGTCTTCGGTGCGCAGCGTCTGCTCGCCGTCGCGCGGCCGGAGCAGCACGAGAGCTTCGGCGCAATCGACGCCGCGAGCGGCGAGGTGCGACTTGATCGCGTAGGTGTCGGAGGGGAATGCGCCGTCCTCCATGAGGACCCGGACGCGATCGCGCTCCCCCGCTCCGACGGCACCTCCCGACCCGCTTCGCCGCGGCCGATAGAAGCTCGTCAGCAGCAGGTGCAGGTTGACCGTCAGCGAGTTCATCATCACGACCTCGCCCGGCCGCGCCCCGACGAGCCGCGCTCCGGTCTCGCGGAAGACCTCGTGATAGGAGTACCACGGCGTCCGGCCGTGGAAGTGCGCCTCGACGGCGAGACCTGCCCAGTCGTCGAGTTCCTGCTCGACGAGCCCGCGCGCATCGCGGGGCATCAGCCCGAGGGAGTTGCCGCAGAAGTACGTCGCCGGGCGGCCGTCGCGCGTCGACGGAAGGTGAAACCGCTCCCGCATCGGCGCGAGCGCGTCGATCGCGTCCAGGTGGCGGGCGAACTCCCGCTCGACCGCGAAAGAGGCGACGTTGACCTCGTCGATCGACGATGGGGAAGGCATCGGTCGGATGGTACCGATGGGCCTTCGTTGCGCGCGGTTGGGCGAGCTCGCGAGCGGCTGAGCGGGGTCGCGGCGCTGCTTCGACGATCGGGCCGCGCTCCAGCGGCGACGGGGGCGGCGCCGGAAGGTCGGCGCCCTCGTCCACGCCGGCGGTCCGAGGGCTTCGAAGCAGCCACGTGCGGAAGTCATCCAAGCTCAGGGCGAGCGGGAGAGCGAGTCGCTGCCTCGCCGCTCCGCGCGCCCGATCGCCCAGCGAAGCTCGGGCATCCGCAGTCCGAGCGCCGCCCCGGAGTAGACGGCGATGCCCGCGATCACCGCAATCGCCAGCAGGAGCACCTCGGATCCCCACGACCGCGCCCCGTCACGGCCGCCGCCGATGCCATCGACGACGAGCCAGACCGCGAGGCACATCAGCGCCGTTGCGAGCGCCGATCGCGCCCAGCTCCGGCGGACTTCGGTCTCGACGATCGCACCGGCGCCGGAGATGGCGTCGGTCGTGACCTTTCGACCCAGCAGGCGCAGGAGGATCGACGCCTGGAGGATCGCGCAGATCGCCGTCGACCACGCGAGCCCCGCCTCGCGCAGCGGCGTCCAGATCAGGACGACGTTGAGCGCGAAGTTGAGCCCCACCATCCAGATCGAGAGCCGCACCGGCGTTCGGCTGTCGCCGAGGGCGAAGAAGCCGCGCGTGAGCGTGTGCGTCATCGAGTAGGCCCAGACCGCGGGCGCGTATCCGGCGAGGATGAAGGCCGTCCGTCTCGTGTCCTCCGCGGTGAAGTCGCCGCCCTGGAGGATCGTCGCCGTCAGCGGCGTCGCCACGAGCAGGAGCCCGGCGCTCGCAGGCAGGCCGATGAAGATCACCAACCGGAGCCCGTGCCGGACTGTCGCGACGAACGCCGCCGGGTCGTTCGCCTGCCGCGCAAGCAGCGGGAAGATCGCGGTTGCGACCGCGATCCCGAAGACGCCGAGCGGAAACTCGTAGAGCCGCTGCGCGTACCCCAGCGCCGCCAGCGCGCCGGATGCGAGCGGATAGTCGACGCCGAAGATCGTCGGACCGACGCTGCTCGGCCAGCTCGCGATCAGCCCGTCGACGAAGGTGTTCACCTGGAGGACGCCGAGACCGAGGATCATCGGTCCCGCCTTCGCGAGCATCTCGCGGAATGCGCTTCGCGGCGCGTCGAGGGCTCCGCCCCGGCGCCAGAGCTCGCTCCACGCCTGCCACCACGAGGGACCGGAGGCGTGAGCGCTCTGGTTCCGCAGCGCAAGGAGCGACCACGCCACCTGGAGCGCCCCCGCGACGACGATCGATGCAGCCACGATCGCCGCGCGCCCCGCGAGACGGGCCGGATCGCCCGAGTCACCCGCCGGCAGGAGACCGTCGGCGACGATCCACCCGGAGCCGAGAGCCGCCACGACGATCGCCCCGTTGAGCAGGATCGGCGCCGCCGCCGTCGGCGCGAAGCGCCCGTGCACCTGGAGCATGGCCCCGAGGATCGCCACCAGACAGACCAGCGGCATGTAGGGCAGGGTGATCATCATCAGGCGCAGCGTCAGATGGTCGTGTCCGAGCCGCGCCGAGAGCACCCAGAGGACGCCCTCGCCAAGGAGCGCCAACCCCGCGAGTGCGACGACGAGCCCCGCGACCACGGCCGCCGCGAAGCGCCGCGCGGCCTTGGGGTCATCGCGATCGAGCCGGGCGTAGATCGGAAGAAACGCCGCCGAGAGAGCCCCCTCGCCGAAGAGCCGCCGAAAGAGGTTCGGCAGCATGAAGGCGAAGGCGAAGGCGTCCATCACCGGTCCGATCCCGAAGACGCGGCTGAGCACGGCGTCGCGCGCCAGTCCGGTCACCCGGCTGAGCAGGGTGAGCGTGGAGACGGTGCGGGCGTCGCGCTGGAGGCGGTTTGCGGACATCGAACTCAAGGCGGCGCACACGCTCGCGACGGCCCGCCGCCTGCGACCACGCGCCGGAAGCAGATATCGGCTCGCGGAGCGGGCTCAGGCGATCGGCTTCTTCCCCGGGGAAGCGGAGACCCGTCCCTTCGGCGGCGAGCAGGGCCGTCGCGCACGAGTCTCCTGCCACCGAGCCCGCGTCGGACGGTATGTTCGCCGTCGCCGGACTCCGGAGATCCGACCCACCAGTTCGAGCATGGGCCGCGCGCCCGTGTCGAGGTTCACTCGGGCCGCGCTGCCGAAGCCGAGAAGAGGACACCCTTCGTGAGCACAGTCGTCACCCCCACCCTCCAGGCCGAGGCCGAGACGCGCGATCCGTGGCTGCCGATGATCGTCATCGCCATGGGCCAGGCGCTCATGTCGTTCAACGTCGCGGCGATTCCCGTCTCGATGAGCGGCATGGTCGAGCACTTCCGGACGCAGCCGACGACGGTCGGCACGGCGATCGTGATGTACTCGCTCGCGGTCTCCGGCTTCGTCATGCTCGGTGCGAAGCTCGGCCAGCGCTTCGGCGCCCGGACCGTCTTCCAGGTCTCCGTCGGCGTCTTCCTGCTGGCGATGATCCTGATGATCTCGACCAGCCAGGTCGGGATCATGCTCGCCGCCCAGGGGATCGCGGGCCTCGCGGCCTCAGCGCTGGTGCCGACCCTGGTCGCGCTGATCGCCCACCACTTCCGCGGCCGCCAGCAGGCGGAGGCGGTCGGATGGCTGGGCTCGGCGAGGGCGATCGCAGGCGTCCTGGCGTTCGTGATCGTCGGCTATGTCGCATCGATCGACTGGCGCCTCGCCTTCGCGCTGCTGATCCTGCATGCTGCGGCGATCCTCGCGCTGAGCTTCCGGCTCAAGCCGACCGTCGGCGATCCCACGGTGCGGATCGACGGCGGCGGCGTGGTCCTTGCCGCGCTCGGCGTCATTCTCGTCAGCTTCGGGTTCAACAACCTTCGCGGCTGGGGTCTCTTCCTCGCCCGACCCTCGGCGCCTTTCGACCTGTTCGGCGTCTCGCCGGCGCCGGCGATGATCCTCGTGGGGATCATGGGACTCATGGCGTTCTTCGTCTGGTCCCACCGGCGCGTCGCTGCCGGAAGGACGCCGCTTCTGGCGCTCCAGGTGGTCAACTCGCCGCGCGAGTGGGCGACGGTGATCGCGCTCTTTCTCATCGTGGGGACCGAGGCGTCGATCAACTTCGCGGTGCCGCTCTACATCCAGATCGTGCAGGGCCGATCGAGCGCCGCGACGTCGGTGGCGATGATGCCCTTCATGCTGACGGTCTTCTTCACGGCGATCCTCGTCGTGCGGCTCTACCGGCGCTTCACGCCGCGGCAGATCGCCTTCGGGGCCTTCGTGCTGGTCTTCCTCGGGACCCTCTGGCTCGCCTTCGTCGCGAGCAACGACTGGGCCGTTCCCGCGGTGATCGCCGGTCTGGTCACCGTCGGCATCGGGCAGGGCGCCCTGGTCACGCTGCTCTTCAACGTGCTCGTCACCGCGGCGCCGAAGGAGCTCGCCGGCGACGTCGGCTCGCTGCGCGGCGTCACTCAGAACCTCGCCGCCGCGGTCGGGACCGCCGTGATGGGAACGCTGCTCGTCGGCGTCCTCAGCGTCGGCGTCCTGCGCTACGTCTCCGACAACCCGGTGATCACCGCGGAACTGCGGGCGCAGGTCGATCTGGACAACATCAACTTCGTCTCGACGGAGAACCTCCGCGCCAGGTTCGAGACGCTCAACGCGACCCCGGACGAGATCGATGAAGCCGTGCGGATCAACGCCGAGAACCGTCTTCGGGCGCTGCGGATCGGCTTCCTCTTCCTCTCGGGGATCGCACTCTTCGCGATGGTTCCCTGCGCCTGGTTGCCCAACTACCGTCCGGGCGAGATCCCCGACCCCGACGACGAGGCGCAGGAGCACGATCGCCCCCAGCGCTGAGGTCGGCGAGGCGGTCCGGCGGCGCGGCCGTTCCTGGCCGCGGGGAGCGACGCGCTGAGCGGCCCGGACCTCGCAGACCGAAGTCGCCCGTCAACGCTGACGGGCGGTCAACGGTGAGAGCACTCCCCGATCGACAGGTGGACGATGCCGGGGAATCTCGGCGCAGCGGGAGTGTCTCGACGAAGGGTCCCGGTTCGCGCGCCTCGCCCGTCGCGGCCTGAGTTTCCCGGTGGTCATTGACACCGCCGCCGCCGGAACGCGACGTGGACAGGCACCCCGTCCCGGCGCAGGGGGCGCGAGTTCTCGACCCCGGTCGGAGGAGCACGGAGGGAGGGGTGAATCGGAGTTGCAGGGCTTCCTGCCATCCGAGAGACCGACCGCTCCGTATCGTCTTCAGGTCCAGACCGACTTGGCCCCCTCGCTTCTGGTCTGCCGCCCCGCTGCAAGGACACCTTCAAGGAGGGTCGACAATGGCACGAGCCAGTTCCCGCACGCGACTCTTCGCCCGCCTCGGTCGCACCGCCGTCGCGACCCTCTCGCTGGCGGGCACGACGCCGAGCGCACTCGCCGGAGCATCCGCCGCGGCACCGCTGTCCGCAGCGGTCGGCACTCCGCTCGCGCAGGCGAGTCGGCCCGGTGCACCGGCCGCGCGTTCGCCTTCGGCGCCGGCTGCGCGGCCGAGCGCGCCCCCCGCGGCGCGGCCCGCTGCGCCCGCACCGCGACCGAGCGCGCCCCCTGCGGCGGCCCGGCCGTCGACACCCGCTCCGGCACCTCCTGCGGCACGCCCCGCGGCGCCGCGCCCCGCTGCGCCGCCCGCGACCGCACGGCCTTCGGCGCCTGCACCCGCACCCCCGGCCGCGCGACCTGCGGCACCCCCGGCCGCGCGGCCTGCTGCGCCCCCGGCCGCTCGGCCTGCTGCGCCCCCGGCCGCTCGGCCTGCGGCGCCTGCCCCGCGCCCCGCGGCGCCGCCTGCCGCCGCGCGTCCGTCAGCGCCCGCACCTCAACCGGCACCTCCGACCGCTCGCCCCTCCGCGCCCTCACGCGCGGTTCCCCCGACACCGCCGGCGCCTTCGACCGCGCGTCCGACGGCTCCCGGTGCTGCCGCGCGCACTCCGCCGGCCACGTCGCCGCCCCCGCGTCCGACATCCCCCGTGGTCGCCCCGCAGTCGCGCACCAACTCGTCAACGGATCCTGCCGCCCGGCCGTCCCAGCGGACGCGGGACGGCTCAGCCGCTCCGATCACCCGCGAGCGCGACATCGTTCGCGGCGGCGTGCCGATGTCGCGCGCTGCGGAACTCCCCACCCCGATCGCCCGCGACACCTGGCAGCAGGCGCTTCGTGACAACCCCCGGACGCCGGCGCAAAGCACCGCGCTCGGCGCCAAGCCCGGCGCCGCGCAGACTGGCGGCGCGGTCGACTCGATCGCGACGATCCCGGCGCGCGACCCGTGGCGCGACGAGGCCCGCCGCAGCGCCGACCGCTCGATCGCCAACGGGCTCTATCCGAGCCCGGAGGTCGCACCGCGCGTGCCCGGCACCGGCGCCGGAGCCCGCGTCGTCGGCAGTGATGTCGCCGTCGGCGGCGTCGTCTACGACGGCGCGTACTACAAGCCCGCCTGCTCCAGCTCGAGCAGCTTCAGCTTCTCGCTGTTCCTCGGCGGCGGCTGGGGCGGCGCGTTCGGCTTCTCCTACAGCTCCGGATGGTGCGGAAGCGGCTGGTCCGTCGGCATCGGGAGCGGATGGGGAGGCTGGTGCGGCTGGTCGGCGCCGGCCTACGCATGGGCGCCGTGCGGCGGCTGGGCCCCCGCGTGGGGATGGTGGCCCGGCCGGTGGTGCGCCTGGTCGGCGCCGTGCGTCTCTCCGTGGTGGCGCCCGGTGACGTGGTGGGACCCGTGGTGCGCCCCGGTGGCGTGGCCGGTCTGGACGCAGCCCTCGTGGGCGCTCTGCTTCGGACTTCCGGCGTACACGACGACCTACGTCTACGCGGTCGAGACGTTTCAGCCCCCGCCGCCGCCCGTCGTCGAGCTCCAGTCCCCCGCCGTGGTCCTCTCGCCCGATCAGGCATGGGGCCTGCTCGCGGCCGGCTACGACCAGCAGGCGATGTCCGACTTCTTCGCGCTCAGCGGCGCCCAGCCGGGAAACCCCGGACACCAGGTCGGCTACGCGCTCGCGCAGGCGTTTCTCGCACTGGACGAGTCCGCCGTGATCGCCCTGCGCGGGGCGATGCGCGAGCGCGCGGAGGCGCTCCTGCTCGTCCCGACCGACGAGACGCTGCGGCGCCGCCTCTGGCTCCTCGCCGATCGGCTGCGCGACCGCGCCCGGACGCTTGACGGCACGCCCGCTCAGCGCGACACGCTCTTCCTGCTCGCGTCGGTGCAGGCGATCCTCTACGACAACGCGAACGCGTACTTCTCGGTCAGCCGCGCGATCGAACTCGGCGATCGGGATCAGTCGGCGATCAACCTCAAGTCGATGCTTCAGGCGCGGCTGGAACAGAGCTTCTGATCTGGCTTCTGGATCGGCACGAACTGATCCGCCCGAATCGGGGCGTCACCGCGTCCGAGCCCGCACGCCGCGACCCCCCGATGAAGACGCCCACCCGCGCCTCCGCTGCGGGTGGGCGTCTTCGTTGGGGGATGCGCCTCGCGGGGAGCATGGAACCGGCCAGCACGTCCGTGATCAACACCGACGGCCCCGCCTCGATCGCGGCGGTGTCGATTCGCGTCATGTGCGGGCAGAGGCCCGGGAACCCCTTCGCGGCAGGCCGCGCATCGCTCGGATCACCGCGGAGCTCTGCGGCAATCGCGGAATGTCCTGAAAGACGGCGGCCTCTCGCGCAGAGACGGGCTTCCGGCCGGAGGCGCCATGCACGGCCCCGGCCCTCCCGTCCGCATTCCCCGAGCCTCTCCCATGCGCACCAACACCCTCCTCGCACCGTCGATCTCGTCCGCCCTCATCCTCGCCGTCGTCGTCTCCACGGGCGCCGGCGCGGGAGTCCCCACCGTCATCGGACAACCCATCACCATGGAGCTCGGGAGCGCGAACGGCAGCCCGTTCGGACCGGGGTACGCGGTCAACAACTTTCCCGGCGGAGCGCCCGCAATCGTCGGCCCGGAGCTGATCGCCGCCGACGCGATCGAGTTTCCGTCGTTCGGCCCGATCCCCGTCCAGACCGACATCGCGGACGCGACGATCTCCCAGCAATTCGGCAGCAGCATCAGCTTCTCGTCGTCCTTCGAATTCACCGGCTTCGTCTTCAGATTCGAGAACCTCCCCGATCGCGCGATCGTCGTGACCGGAGCGCGCGTGCTCGATCAGTCGGAGATCACGCCGCCGGTCGACACGGTCCACGTGCTCGGAAACTCGCTTGCGATCGACTTCTACGGCCGGCTCCTCTTCGACGGGGCGACGCTCACCGTCGGCTACACCTACACGGTCGTTGAGCTGACGCCCGGAGACCTCAACGGCGACGGCATCGTCGACGGCGCCGACCTCGGCCTGCTGCTCTCGGCGTGGGGATCGGAGAACTTCGCTGCCGACCTCAACGGCGACGGAGTCGTCGACGGCGCCGACCTCGGCCTGCTGCTCGCCGCGTGGGGCGGCTGACCCGAGCGTCCGCGCGGCTTGCAGCCTTCGGCAAAGGCGCCTCGCCGAGCGAGGGCGAGCCCGCACACCCGCCCCGAGGATCAGCCGCGCCGCGCCGCCTCGATCGCGGCAATGTCGATCCGCGACATCGTCATCATCGCATCGAAGGCGCGCTTGGCGGCCGCGCGGTCCGGATCGTTGATCGCCTCGGTCAGCGCCATCGGCGTGATCTGCCAGGAGATCCCCCACCTGTCCTTGCACCAGCCGCAGGCGCTCTCCTGCCCTCCGTTGCCGACGATCGCGTTCCAGTAGCGATCGGTCTCCGCCTGGTCGACGGTCGCGACCTGGAACGAGAACGCCTCGCTGTGCCTGAAGGCTGGACCCCCGTTGAGACCCATGCAGGGAACCCCGAGCACCGTGAACTCGACGACGAGGACATCGCCCGACGCTCCGGAGGGGAAGTCGCCCGGGGCCCGGTGAACGGCGGTGACCGCCGAGTCGGGGAAGAGGGCGGCGTAGAAGCGCGCAGCTTCCTCGGCGTCTCGGTCAAACCACAGGCAGATCGTGTTCTTGGCTCGGTTGGTCACATGCGTTCTCCTTCGTCGCGACTCGAATCTCGTCGGTCGTAACACTACAGCGCCCCTTGGGTCCGTCGCGAGGCGGTCGGAAGGGGATGTTCTGCAAGGAGAAGCGAAGCAGATGGGGCGCCGGTGGCCCCGCTGCGGGCCATCAAGCACCAGCTGCGAGCTTCGACGCAGCAGAACGCCGCTTCCGGACGCCGCAGCAGGAGACAAGGGGCGCTGGAGTGTTAGGGTGAGGGATCGGATGGGGTTCCAGAGGGGCTTCGGGGGCCTCCGCCCCGCAGATCTTCGCCGGCACGGCGATCGCCAGACGGTCGGTGAGCAGGTGTCGCCGCCCGCGATCCGCACGCGGGCCTGGAGCGAGAGCGAGCGCCGTCGAAGTCGCGCCCGCGGGCCGGACGCTGCCGGACGCGACGACGCTCGCTTGCAGCGGGGTCCGGCTCAGGAGGGCCTCCGGAGGTGCGGCGGAGCCGCCCATCGGGCTGGCTTACGATCCGACGTTCGACCCGTCTGCGGCGGCGGACCGCGTGCAACGGACGACATCGCGCCGATCGATCCGCCATTCCTCCGACGCCTCCGCGCCACGAGCTTCGCGCGCAGCCGATGCGAATGCCCAAGGAGCGACCGCGATGCTCATCGCCAGCGCACTCATCGCCTTGGCCGCGCTCGTGACCTTCGGGATCGCGCTGTACGGCCTGTTTGCAGAGCGCCGCTCCGCCGCGCTGGGCGCGACCGCCTCGGTCATCGCCGTCGTGGCACTCATATGCGCGTGGCATGCGTGGGCCGAGACCAGGTCGATCCCATGGAGCGTCGGCTACGGAACCGCAGCGGCGGCGAGCCTCGCCGCTGCGATCCGCCAGTTCATCGGCTGACGCTGACCGCGATCGGCGCCGCGGGCCCGGCGGTCTCAGGCAGAAACGACCGGGAGAGCGGGGACGAGCGGTCCCGATCGCCGTCGCCTCAGGCTGCCGGCGCGTCAGCCTCGGGGCGCGGTGACCGCCTTCATGACATTCTCCAGGGTGAAGGTGCCGGGCTTCTGCCGCGGCGGGAACTCGCGGAAGCTCTGGATCCACTGGCCGATGTACGCCGCTGCCGGAGCGACGAGGAACATGTGCTCCAGGTACCACTGCTGATAGCCCATGGCGTCTTCCGTGAACGCCCGCTCGAACGGGTCAGCCCTGAGATTGGTCAGCAGCGGAGCGCGGAGTTCGACGAAGGGCATGAGCCAGACCCGCATCCCCTCGGCCTTCTGCATCAGGAACGTCGCCTTGAGATCTCCGTGCCGCAGCGCCGCCACGCTGCCGTCATCGGTCCAGTAGATGAACTCCTTTCGCGGCCACGCCCCCTGCTTCCGCAGTGCGGGGCCGAGGTCGTAGCCGTCGAGGTGGACCTTGTAGTCGCGGCCGCCGACGCTGCGCCCCTTGAGCAGATCGGCCCTGACGGTGGGATCGCCCGCGGCGGCGGCCAGCGTCGGGAGCAGGTCCTCGTGGGCGCCGATGTCGTTGATCAGGGTTCCTGGCGCGATCGTCCCCGGCCATCGCATCACCATCGGGACGCGATAGCCGCCCTCCCAGTTGGTGTTCTTCTCGCCGCGGAACATCGTGGTTCCGCCATCCGGCCACGTGAAGGTCTCGGCGCCGTTGTCGGTCGAGTAGATCACGATCGTGTCGTTCTCGATGCCCAGCGCCTTGAGCTTCTCCAGAAGCTGCCCGACGTGACCGTCGTGCTCGACCATCCCGTCCGCGTAGACGCCGAGGCCCGTCCGACCCTTCGACTCCGGCTTCAGGTGCGTGAAGATGTGCATCCGCGTCGAGTTCCACCAGACGAAGAAGGGCTTGTCGTCCTTCACGGCCCGGTCGATGAAGTCGAGCGCCTTGGCGGTGACCTCCTCATCGACGGTCTCCATGCGCTTCCGCGTGAGCGGGCCGGTGTCGGTGATCGCGCCGCCGGCGAAGGAGTGGATCACGCCGCGCGGGCCGAAGCGCTTGCGAAACTCGGGGTCCTTCGGATAGTCGGGGTGCTCGGGCTCCTCCTCGGCGTTGAGGTGATAGAGGTTGCCGAAGAACTCGTCGAAGCCATGGGCGGTCGGGAGCATCTCGTCGCGGTCGCCGAGGTGGTTCTTCCCGAACTGGCCGGTGGCGTAGCCCCGGGCGCGGAGCAGGGTGGCGAGCGTCGGATCCTCCGCCTGCATCCCCTCCGGCGCGCCGGGAAGGCCGACCTTGGTGAGCCCGGTCCGAATGGGGGACTGTCCGGTGATGAACGCCGCCCGCCCGGCGGTGCAGGACTGCTGACCGTACCAGTCGGTGAAGACCGCCCCTTCGCGCCCGATGCGATCGATGTTGGGCGTTCGGTAGCCCATCATGCCGAGGTTGTACGCGCTGAGGTTGAACTGCCCGATGTCATCGCCCCAGATGACGAGGATGTTCGGCGCCCGCGCCGCCCTCTCTGCCGGCGCGGCTTCGGCGCTCGCGACGGCAGCCGGAAGCCATCCCGCGCAGAAGACGGCGAGCGCGAAGCGCGCGGAACGTTGCGTCCACGGCACGAGCGGACGGGTCAGAAAGCTCAGGGCGCGATGCATGCGAAGGAGACTCCTGGGGGACTTCGACGACGGCGATCGAGTGGCGGACGACGGTGCGCACGCGCCGCAGGCGCCCCTCGAGGGACGACGGCCGTCGCTCGGGCGCAGGAAGCGGCGCCGGTCGACGAAGGCGTGATCGGCCGGAGGCGTCCGACAAACGCCCGCCGGTCAGCACCGGCTCGCGGTTCGCGTGCACGGTCCCACGCTACGGGGTGGCGAGGTATGCGTCAAATGCATGGAAGTCAGGAACTCGATACACTCGCTGCATGGCCCTCGAGGTCCGGCACTGCCAGCACGCCCTCGGACTCGCGGAGCACGGCAGCTTCCAGCGGGCCGCCAAGGCGCTGGGAATCTCCCAGCCTGCCCTCTCGCGGAGCATCCAGAGCATCGAACGGAACACGGGCGTCCGGCTCTTCCACCGCTCGCGCGACGGCGTCGAGCCGACCGATGCCGGCCGCATCTTCCTCGCCCGGGCCGAGGTGATGGCGGCCGGTGTCGGCGATCTCGAGAGGGAGATGCTCCTCCTCGCCGGACTCGAGACCGGCGAACTTCGCGTCGGCGCGGGGGTCTATCCGGGGGAGATGCTCGTCGCGGGCGCCGCTGCGGCGATGCACCGAGACCATCCCGGCATCAAGCTCACGCTGACCACCGGCTCGATCGACGCGTTGATCCGGATGCTCAAGCGACGCGAGCTCGATCTGCTCATCGGCGACGCGATCACGGCGCAGGCCAACCGCGAGCTCGCCGTCGAGCCGCTCGGGTGGCATCGCGGCCACGTCGCCGTGCGGCCAGAGCATCCACTGACGCGGCTGCGGGCCCCGAAGCTCCGCGACATCCTGCGCTATCCCCTCGCCTTCGCGACACGGATCCCGGCGGACTTTCTCACCGAGCTCTGCCGCGGCCTTGAACGGGAAGCGGGCGACGCGAGAGGAGCGCAGGGAGCGGGCCATCGAAGCGCAGCACGGGCGCTGCCTGCGATCGGCTGCGACTCCCCGGCGATGCTCCGGAGCATCGTCGCCGCGACCGACGCAGTGACGCTGCTGCCAGGTGCGCTGCTGATCGACGACCTCGAGCGGGGTCGCCTCGCGACGATCCCCTTCGCCGCGCCGTGGCTCGGGCGAACCTTCGGAGTCCTCCACCTCGCCGCGCGCTCCCTCGCGCCATCCGCCGGGGCGTTCATCGAGCGCGTCCGCGACGCCGACATCCAGGCGCGGGAGCGCGGCGATCGCGTGAGCGCAACCGAGATGCCGATCGATCAAGACCATGCCGCCAACGCATCGCGCCGGGTCAGTCGGACCCCGGGGGCCGATCGAGCCGCCCGAGCCGGCAGGAAGAGCGCTCCGAGTCGATCCGGCGGCGGATCGACGGCCCGTTGACGCGGAGCCGCGCGGCGTCAGCGACCGAGCCGTGATCGATCCCGCAGAGCCTGCCCATCGCACGCGACAAGCCTCGAACGCGATCCCGCCGATCCGGG
>CALMPF010000029.1 GCA_937871505.1 uncultured Planctomycetia bacterium
GACGAGTGGAAGCGCCGGCAGACGGCCGGCTGAGGGGGTTGGCGGAACGGACACGGAGAAGCAACTTGCCGTCGCAGGAAACCTGGCCAAGAAGCACCGCCATGCCCTCCGAAAGCTCGCCAAATGACGCGGCGCGGCGCACGGGAGCCGGTGTGGCTGCTGCGCGCAGTGGTGGAGGCGATGCACCACGACCAGATCATCGAGCACGGCGGATTGCCGGGGCTCCGCGACGAGTCCGGCCTGGAGGCTGCGCTGGCACGGCCACGGAACAAGTGGCTGTACGAAGCAGTCGCGATACCGGCACTCGTGGCTGCGTACGGCTTTGGAATCGCGCGATCACACCCCTTCAACGACGGTGACAAGCGGACGGCGTTCTTGGCGATGGCGGTGTTCGCGATGCGGAATGGCCACAGCATCGAGGCGAGCGACCTGGAGATCGTGGAGACGGTCCTTTCGCTTGCCGACGGGAAGCTCTCGGAAGCGAGCCTTGAGAAATGGGTGGCTTCGAAGCTCAAGCGACGGGGCCGGTCCGGTTCCGCCTGACGCTCCAGCGCCACTCGCGCGGCCAGTAGCAGCGTCGACAGTCCCCGAGCTTGAGGCCGATCTCATGGAGCATGCGAATGGTGGTCTTCCGATGTGATTGCCGCGCCTGCGTGTTGCGGATCTGCGTCCTTCATGCTGGGTAGGTGCACGGTTCGATCGGACAGCCTCTTGGAGCCCGACGCACACTGTCCAGCAGGACCAGGGAGACACGGAAGTCGCGGGCGCGGCCGGGGAGCACCCGCGCCGCGACCAGCGACGGTGAAGCTCGCGCCGCAAGACGGAGATCGTGCTCCGGCTGCCCCATCCTCGGTCTGGGGCGAACCGCTCGACGCGGTCTCGCGCGAGGCCTCGGTCTCCACCGCGCGCCTGGCGCAGTGGCGCAACGAGGCGCTCGCCGGGATGCAGGGCGCGCTCATGAGCCGGGAACCCGACCATCGCGACGGCCTGATCCACGACCTCAAGGCGAAGGTCGGCGACCCGACTCGGGAAGCTGGGCGATGACCATCGAGCTGCTGGAGCGCACGATCGACATGCTGGAGGACGGTCTCCGCCCTCCGCTCGACATGGCTCGCGGCGAGCCGTCACGGAGGCCGATGCCGTGAGCAAGGCCCTCTCGCCCTCCGTGAATCGCCCGTACGGCCTTGCCCGCGCCTGCCGCGCGTGGCGCATGCCACGGTCCACCGCGCAGCTTCATCGTCGCAACGCGCGGTCGCCGCGCCCGGATCCGGTGCCCGCGCGGCGGAGAGGACCGCTCGGCGCCATGCCCGACCCGGCCTTCGTCGAGCGCATTCGCGCCGTCCTCTCCGCCTCGCCCTGACTCGGCGAGGGACGGCCGCGCACGCCCGTGGGCTCCGTGGAGGCCCGCCTGCCCGTCTCGTGAGATCGTCCCCAAGTCCCGCGGGCCTTCACCCCGCCCACGGGCGTGTCCCGTCAAGGAGATCACCCGCGACCGCGCGTCCAAGCCGAGCCGCGCCATCAGATCGCGCCGCCGCTCCGCGGGGGTGCCGAAGGACGTACATTGAGACCATGCCGGTTCGCATGCTCGACGACGGAAGGGTGCTCCTCGACAGCGGCAGCCCTTGGGAGGCGCGGATGGGCTACAGCAGAGCCGTCCGGGCCGGTCCGGTGATCCATGTCGCGGGCTGCGTCGGGATCGAGCGGGATGGGCGCTAAGACGGGTCGATGCGGCGGCAGACGGAGCGCTGCCTCGAGAGGATCGAGGAGGCGCTGGACGCATTCTCCAGCGGGCTCGATGCGGTTGTCCGCGTCCGGATCTACACCACGCGGATCGAGGCGTGGGAGGAGATCGCCGAGGTGATGGGACCGCGCTTTGCGCGGACGCGCCCCGCGAACGTCCTCGTCGGCGTCGCCGCCCTGATCGATCCGGCGGCCTTGATCGAGATCGAGGCCGATGCGTGGGTCGCGGGCGCCGACTCCCGCGCGGACCCGACTTGACGCCACCGACTCGAGCCGCCCCCGGACCGGCTGCGACTGAGCCCGACTGGCTCCGACTGGGTCCTCTCGGCTCCGACTGGGTCCTCTCGGCTCCGACTGGCCCCGATCGGCTCAGGTGGGCTCCGAGCGCTCCCGACCGAAGCCGATCGGACGCCGACGGGATCACTCCTTGGACCGCGAGCGACCGGCGCACGACGCGGGTCGCACGTCCGGATCGACACCGCACCGACGGAATCGAGGGAACCTCCATGCACCGAAGCACTCCAGCGACCGCGATCCATCGACAGGTTGAGCGACTCCGCCACGGAGAGGATCCGACGGTCGTCGCCCGCACCGGAGCCGGCTGGGTCGTCCTGGGATCGCCTCAGGTGGCCCGCGGCTACTGCCTGCTGCTCCCCGATCCGGTCGTGCCCCGCCTCAACGACCTCGATCAGCATGCGCGGCAGCGCTTTCTGCTCGAGATGGCGACGCTCGGCGACGCGATCCTCGCGGTCACCGGGGCGGCGCGGATCAACTACGAGATTCTCGGCAACCTCGAACCGGCGCTGCACGCTCACGTCTTCCCGCGCTCCGAGGACGAGCCGGACTCCGTGCGCACGCGACCGATCTGGTTCCACGACTGGAGCGCCGCACCGACCTTCGATCGCCATCGCGACGCGGCGCTGATCGAGGCGCTCGCGGCCGAACTGCGTCGGCTCGGGATCGTCGTCGAGGATGATGCGGGCGACTGATGAGGGGTGTGAGTGCTGCGGGGGGTTGGTCCGACGCAGGATGCGTCGGCCACGCGCGGAGTGCTGACGCCCGCGGCGGGGCAATACCCTCGTCGTGCGCATCGACTGGACGCTCCCCTATCCATCGCAGCGCGAGCCGCTCTTCGCGCGGCGCGCGGTCGCCACCAGCCAGCCGCTGGCCGCCCAGGCCGGGCTTCAGATGCTGCTGCTCGGCGGGAGCGCCGCCGACGCCGCGGTGGCGACGGCAGCGGTCCTGACCGTCGTCGAGCCGACCGCCAACGGGATCGGGTCGGACGCCTTCGCGCTGGTCTGGGCAGGAGGGAGCCTCCACGGGCTCAACGCCAGCGGCCGCTCGCCCCGCGGGCTCCGCATCGAGCGCTTCGACGAGCTCGACGCGATGCCGCGGCTGGGGTGGGATGCGGTCACCGTTCCCGGCTGCGTCTCGGGATGGCGGGCCCTCTCGGAGCGCTTCGGACGGCTGCCCTTCGAGACCTGCATCGAGCCTGCGATCCGGTTCGCACGCGAGGGCTTCCTCGTCTCACGCCAGACCGCGCTCGGATGGGGACGCGCCGAGGAGCGCTTCCGCGACCGCGCAGGACTGCGCTTCGAGGAGTTCCGTCGCGTCTTTCTCCCCGCCGGCCGGGCGCCGCGCCCCGGCGAGCTGATCGCGCTGCCTGACCACGGCGCCACGCTCGAGGCGATTGCGGCCTCCGGAGGCGAGAGCTTCTACCGGGGCGCCCTCGCGGAGCGGATCGCCGCCGCCAGCGCCGCCGACGGCGCCCATCTGACCATCGAAGACCTCGGCAGCCACCGCGCGGAGTGGGTCGAGCCGATCTCGATCGCCTACAGGGGCGTGAGGCTTCATGAGATCCCTCCGAACGGTCAGGGGATCGCGGCGCTCCAGGCGCTCGGGGTCCTGCGGCACTTCGAGATCGACGCGCTTCAGCCGGACTGCCCGGACGTCCTTCACCTCCAGATCGAGGCGATGAAGCTCGCCTTCGCCGACGCGCACGCCCACGTCGCCGATCCGGCGACGATGCGCATCGCCCCCGCGGCACTGCTCGACGATGCGTATCTCGCGGCCCGCGCCCGCGCGATCGATCCTGTCCGCGCGGGCGATCCCGGGCACGGGACGCCGCAGTACGGCGGCACCGTCCTGCTCTGCGCCGCCGACGCCGACGGGATGATGGTGAGCTTCATCCAGAGCAACTTCGAGGGGTTCGGCTCGGGAGTGGTCATCCCGGGGACTGGCATCGCGCTTCAGAACCGCGGCGCCGGATTCACGCTCGCTCGCGACCATCCCAACCGAGTCGCCGCGGGAAAGCGCCCCTACCACACCATCATCCCCGGCTTCGTCACGCGCGACGGCGGATCATCCCGTCCGCTGATGGCCTTCGGAGTGATGGGAGGGGCGATGCAGCCGCAGGGCCACGTCCAGGTCCTCGCGCGGCTGGTCGACTTCGCACAGAACCCTCAGGCCGCCCTCGACGCGCCGCGCTGGCAGGTCGGCGACGGACGCGTCGTCGAGCTCGAACCGGGTCTCGCCTCGGCGACCGTGGAGGAGCTGGCGGCTCGCGGACACGCCGTCCGGCAGGCCGATTCCCGCAACGTGCGCTTCGGAGGAGGGCAGGCGATCCTCGCCTTGGACGACGGATACGTCGCGGCCAGCGACCTGCGCCGCGACGGACTCGCGATCGGCTGGTAGCGAGGCGGCCCCAGGCTGCCAGACCCGAGCCGACCGCGCGTCCGCCCGATGGCCGGCGCGAGAGCGATCGTGGTGCGCCAGCGCCGCCCGGCGTCGACGCAGCGAGACGCCGCGTCGCGCGACCGCGGCAGGAGCGGCGCGGCGCCGAAGCGAGAAGACCCCGCCTCCGATCGACGCCGGCACGCAACCCGGTCCCTCCGCGCGCCGACCGCTGCGCTCACTCCTCGTCGAATCGGCTTGCGACGAGGCCGCTGAGGGCCTCGATCGCGGCCGACGCCTGCGGCCCCTCGGCGACGATCTCGATCTCGGTGCCCTGGGTCGCCGCGAGCATCATGAGCTGCATGATCGACTTCCCGTCGAGCATCTCATCGGCGTCGACGCGCCGGACGCGCACGGAGCAGTCGAAGTCGGTGGCGCGCTGCACGAAGGCCATCGCCGGGCGCGCGTGCAGCCCGAGGCGGTTGACGATCTTCACGATGGCGATGACGCGCTCGGACACGCAGGGAGAAGTTGCAGCGGAGCGGGGTGAAACGCCTTGATGGAACGGCTGCTTCGCCGGAGGCTCTCCAGCCTGCGGCGAACGCGGCGCCGGGACCATGCCGGTCGCCTGTCGGATCAGCGGACTGGATGGCTCGCGTCCGCCTCCTCGAGGAGCGTCACGACATCGGCGATCGAGGTCGCCTGCCGCAGAAAGCGACGGAACTGCGGCTGGCCGAGCGTGGTGAAGATCACCTGCATCGCATCGAGGTGCTCCTCAGGCCGCTCCTCCGGGCTCAGGACGAGGAAGACCAGGTGCACCGGCTGACGATCGAGCGCATTGAAGTCAAGCCCGGGATCGCTGACGCCCACCGCGACGGCGAGCGAGGCCAGGCCCGGCGCCTTGACGTGGGGGATCGCCACGCCCTGCCCGACGCCGGTCGAGCCGCGCTTCTCGCGCTTGATCACCGCCTTGAGGTACTCGTCGCGCAGCCCTGCGTCGATGGCTCCGGCCGCGACGATCGCGTCGAGCAGCTCGGCGATCGCCTCGTCGCGCGTCCCCGCGGCAAGCCGGGGGATGATCGCCTTCTCGACCACGATCGCGCGGAGCTTCACGGCTGCCGCTCCGTGTGACCGTTGTGGTGATTCCTGATGCGGCTCTTGTGGTCGGTGAGCTGGCGGATCGAACGGTCGACCGTCAGGTCGATGCAGGCGTAGAGATCCTCGTTGAGGCTGGTGGCGATGAAGTCGTCGTGGTGCTCCACATCGGTGCGGATCTCGACGTGGTAGCCGCTCTTCTCCTTGGAGACGACCACTTCGACGGCCTGGATCCGATCGAAGTACCGGGGGAGCTTCTCGACCTTCTTGCGGGCGTACTCCTCGATCGCCGGCGTGAGGGTCATGTGCTTGGCGCTCAGGTTGATCTGCATGAGGTTCGCTCCGGCATTGGCTGCCGTGGAGGACTGCGGGATGCGGTGCGGCAGGTACGGACCGGCACCGCGTTCAGGGTAGCCCCTCATGCCAGATCGCTCGACCGACGGCTCACCGGATGCCTGACCCTTCGGCGGACCGGCTCGCCCCCTCCGCGCAGGTCAGCGGCACCTGCGGTCCGTCGCCCGCGTCGCGGACGGATTCGCGTTCTCTCAGCCGCGCGGAGGAGCCGGTGCGGCGTCGCTCTCGCGATCGTCGGGAGCGGCGGCGATCGCGCGATCCGGCGGAGCCTCTGGCCCTCGGATCGCCATCGGTCCGTCGGGCGTCGACGGCACCCCCTCCCGGCCCGCGGCGACAGCCGCGCCGAAATCGGGACGCGTCGCATGAGGCGAGACCTCGGGCCGCAGGACGCCGCCGGAGACCACGAACTTCAGCGCCTGCTCGACCGTGATCGGCAGCTCGCGGATGTCCTTCCGCGGCACCGTGATCGTGTAGCCCGTGAAGGGCGTCGGCGAAGAGGGAATGAAGATCGAGACCGTCTCGATCCCCTGCGGACTCACCGCGGTGCGCACTTCCCCCGTGACGAGGCCGACCGACCAGATGCCCGGCCGCGGGTACTCGATCGCGACGACGCGGCTGAAGCGGATCGGCCGATCCTCCGCCGAGATCAGGAAGTCCACGACCTGCTTCACGGCCGGGTAGACGGTGCGGACCACCGGAACCGACGTGAAGACGCGCTCGATCGCTCGGTAGACGATCCGGCCCAGCCAGCCGCGCAGCAGCCGCCCGAAGGTGTAGACGACGACCACGGCGACGGCGAGACCGATGATGTTCATCCACCAGCGCTGGGCCCACCACGCGTCGATGTTCGCCTTGCGCAGCTCGAAGTTGACCGCCCGCTCGGCTGCGGCAGCCCGGACCGGTCGCTTCGCCAGCTCGGCTGCGAGGGTCTCAGGCGACGGATCGAACTGCTCCCGCAGCGGCTCGATGCGGTCTGCGGCGAAGGCCATCGCGGTGCGGATGCCGCCGTTGATCGGCTCGGCGATGTACCCGTCGACGAAGCGGTAGGCGTAGACGAGAATCCACAGCGTCAGCACGGACGGCAGGAGCACCGCCAGCCCGCGAAGGAAGAACCGCTTGAAGTCGCCGCCGGAGCTGCGTGGCGCCCCGCTTGGCCCGTGAGACATGGAGAGGAGTCTATGGGCGGTCCAGAGCCCGCCCCGAAGGCGATCGGCCGCCCCATGCGCGGCGCTGAGAACGCTCCGTGCCGCCGACTCCTGTTCTGCATGCGGACGCGGCCGGAAATGAACGAGCCGAAGCGGCACGCGCCCTCCGCCACCTGCGTTCATCACCGGCGTCGTCGCCGACGCCGGCGCCGAGGTGGCGAGCGACGCCCTCCCTGGTCACGTCGGCGACGCGGAGGCCGCACCCGTCCCGACGCGGTGAACGCGCTCGGCTTCACGGACGACGAGCACCGGACGATGACCGAGGCAGCGCAGCGGCCCGCCGGCGCTCTACGACGGCGAACGGGGCAGCGGCTGGAGGATCGCCTTGATGCGGAAGTACTCCCGTCCGCGGCGCAGGACGACCTCGACCTCCGCGCCGACGGCGCGGCGCGCCACGACCGCGACGAGCTCCGTCGCCGAGGATGTGGAAACCCCGTCGACGGAGATGATCACGTCGTCGCGGCGGATGTCGCTCTTCTCCGCGGCGCTGCCCGCGAGCACGCGGACGACCCTCGCCCCGTCGGGGACGTCGTCCACCGCCACGCCGAGCGAGGCGCTGCCGGGCACCACCACCCGCCGCGCGATGGGCTCATCGAGCACCCAGCCCCTCCACGCGCGCTCGATCTCCGCCAGCGGGAGGCCGAAGACCTCCTCGAACGCCGCCTTCGATGTGCGGTCGTCGCCGAAGCCGCGGGTGTAGGCCCGGTACCACTCGGTCAGCTTCCCCTCGGCGTGGACGTACCGGAAGATCGATCGCACCTGCGGATAGAGCGACTGCGCCCGGGACATGAACTCCTGCGCTTCGATGGCGAAGAGCGTCCTCCAAGGCATCGCGCGGTTCGACCGGACCAGCTCGCGGATCACCGCGTCGCGCTCGTTGTCGACGAAACGGATGCGGTCCTCCGGATCGAACTCGTAATCCTCGAAGAGCGTCGCGAGGCCTTCCTGGATCCAGAGCGGATGCGCCTGACCGAGCCGCTCCATGTCCCCGTAGTGCATCGCATGGGTGAACTCGTGCCGGAGCGACTGTCCGATGTCGGTCGAGATCAGGCGGCGCGGACGGTGCTCGTAGATTCCGGCGACGTTCGGCGTGTTGAATGTCGCGTCGCGGCGGCCGAGGTCGCGGAAGAACTCGTCGGCGTCGGCCCGCGTCGGGATCGCGACGAAGACCGATTCGCGCGGCGGCCCCTCGAAGAGCAGCGCAACCTGCTCCTTGGCCTGGATCCGGAGCATCCGGCGCATGCGCTCGTGCATCCGCGCATCGAGGGCGGTGGCGAAGTGGAGGTTGAGCTCCTCATCGCTCTCGTACCGGTACGCCTCCGCGCCGAAGCGCGTCTTCCACGCCTCGAACTCGCGCCGGCCCGCCTCGCGATCGGAGCGCTGACGACCGGCGAGGAGCCGTTGATACGCCGGATGATCCCGCAGCGCGGCCAGGTCGGGATCGCGCTCCATGTGCTGGAAGTCGCGGAAGCCGCGGCGAACCGCCTCCTCGAGGCGGGCCGCGGCCTCGTCGAGGCGCCCGAGCAGCGCGCAGGCGCAGGCGCCGTTGTAGCGCATCAGCGCGTCGTCGGGGTCGGCCGCCAGCACCCGATCGATCATCGCCAGCGCGTCCGAATACGCCTTGCGCCCGAAGGCCGCGACGATCTCCTCCTCGGTCGGCAGGCGATCCGCCCGGCGCACCCCCTGCGATGCGGTGCGATCATCGCGCTGCGATCCGTCGCGGAGCCCGCTTCCCGTCCCGCCGCGCGACCCCTGCCCCGGCGCCTCCGCCGCGAGGCCCGCCACCGCGAGCGCGACTGCCACGAAGAGGCGGAGGAGCGGGCCGAGCATCCGCGGAGTCTACGGCGGGCCGGGCCCGGCGCCCCTTCGCACCGCCGCGAGGAAGTACGCTGCCGACGTGGACACCTCGCGCGACCGCATCGATGAAGAGGCCCGCATGACCGCGATCGTCGGCGACGGGCAGATGGGCCTCGTCCTCGCCCAGCTTCTCGCGGAGCACGACCGGTTGGTCCGGCTGACAGGTCCGTTCCCGGAGCACGTGCGTGCCCTGGCCGACGCCCGCCGCTCGCCCCGGCTGCCGGAGCTCGCGCTCGACCCGCGCGTCGAGGTCGTCGAGTCGCCGAGCGAGGCGCTCCGCGGCGCCTCGATGGTCGTCAACGCGATCCCGACGCAGTTCATCCGCGCGGTCTGGTCGCCGCTGCGCGGCGCGGTCGAACCGGGGGCGATCCTCGTCAGCGTCGCCAAGGGCATCGAGGTGGCGACGCTGCGGGGACCCTCGGACGTCCTGATCGACGCCTGCGGGGCGGACGGCGCGGTCGTGAAGCTCTCCGGGCCGACGATCGCGGCGGAGCTCGCGCGGCGGCTCCCGGCGACGATGGTCGCCGCGTCGACCGACGAGTCCGCCGCGGTCGAGACGCAGCGCCGCTTCTCCGGGCGCTGGCTGCGCGTCTACACCAGCGCCGATCCGCTGGGCGTCGAGCTGGCGGGCGCCTGCAAGAACGTGATCGCCCTCGCCGCCGGGATGCTCGACGGGCTCGGCGCCGGCTGCAACGCCAAGAGCGCCCTGCTCGCCCGAGGCCTCGCGGAGCTCGTGCGGCTCGGCCTCGCGATGGGGGCGCGCGCGGAGACCTTCTTCGGCATCGCGGGAGTCGGCGACCTCGCGACGACCTGCTTCTCGCCCGAGGGCCGCAACCGCACCTGCGGCGAGCGCATCGGCCGCGGCGAGCGCCTCGATGCGATCCTCGCCTCGACGCAGTCGGTGGTCGAAGGCGTCGAGACGTCGAAGGCAATCGTCGCCCTCGCGCGGCGCCACGGCGTCGAGCTTCCCATCGTCGAGGCGGTCCACGAGATCCTCTTCGGAGGACTCTCCCCCGCGCGCGCGATCGAGGCGTTGATGGCCCGCGAACCCAAGGCGGAAGTGGTCGGCTGACGGCGCCGGAACGGGAGGCGTCGGGCGCATCGCCGGGCTTGCCACCGGGCTACGCTCGCCTCGCATGGCACGGCGTTCATCGACCGCAGGGAGATCGGGGGCGTCGGAGGCGGCGGGGGCATCCGGAGCATCAGGAGCGTCAGGAGCGTCAAGAGCAATTGGGCGATCGCGAGCATCCGGTCGTCGGGACGCGGCGCCGCGATCGAGATCGCCCCAGTTCGCCGCGGCGCTGCGCATCGTGATGATGCCGCGGGACACGAACCAGTACGGAAGCGTCTTCGGAGGCGTGATCCTCTCCGCCATCGATCAGGCCGGGTTCATCGAGGCGCGGCGACATGGGCTGCATCGCTGGGTGACGGCGATGATCGACCGGGTCGAGTTCCACGCTCCGGTGCACGTCGGCGACGTCGTGCTCTTCGAAACGAGAACCGTGGGCACCGGGACGTCCTCGGTCCGCATCGAGGTTCGGGTCGAGGCGGAGCGCTTCATCACCGGCGACACCGTGAAGGTCACCGAGGCGACGCTGACCATGGTGGCGGTGAACGCGGCGGGGCGGCCGATCCCCTTCGCCTCGCCGCCGAGCGTCGTCGTGCCGGGCTTCTCCGCGGGCATCCACCGCGAGGAGGAGCCCCGGCAGGGCGGCGGATCGTCGCAGCAGGGGCGCGCGCCGCGCGGTTCGCAGAAGGCGGCGCGGTGAGCGCGCCGGTGCGGCTGGCCGTCCTGATCTCCGGAGGCGGGCGCACCGCGCTCAACCTGCTCGATGCGATCGAGCGCGGGGAGCTGGACGCGGCGGTGGTGCTGGCGATCGCCAGCCGCCACGACGCCGCGGGCATCCAGCGGCTGCGCGATCGCGGCGTGCCGGTCGAGATCGTCGCGCGGAGCGACTTCCCGGAGGGCTCCGCGCTGCATGATCGCACCGACGAGCTCCTGCTCGGGGCCGGTGAGCGCCGCTCGGGCGGGATCGGCGACGATGCGCGGGCGGGAGTCGACCTCATCTGCCTCTGCGGCTGGCTGCGCCACTTCCGGCTCTGCGGACCGAAGGCCGACTGGCGGGGGCGGGTCCTCAACATCCACCCGTCGCTGCTGCCGCGGCACGGGGGCACCGGGATGCACGGCGACCGCGTCCACGCCGCGGTCCTGGCTGCGGGCGATGCGCTCTCCGGATGCACCGTTCACGAGGTCGACGAGATCTACGACCACGGACCGACGCTGCTTCAGAAGACCGTCCCCGTCCTCGCGGGCGACGACGTCCAGACGCTCGCAGCCCGCGTCTTCGCCGCCGAATGCGCGGCCTACCCCGAAGCGGTCCGGCTCTGGATCGCCCGAAGGCGACGCGAGCGGCGCGGGACGGAGACGCGATCCACGCCAAGGATCGGCACGTGACGCCCACGCGCGCCGGGCGCCCGAGGTCGAGTCGCTCCGGCTGGCTCGAAGGACGAAGCGCTTCGCAGGGCTCAGGCTCCGAAGGCAGATCATGATCATCGCGACGACGAAAGCCTCCATGTTCAGCGCGACCGGCCTGACCGGCGTGACCGGCACGCTCCGATGGGATCGTCGCGAAGGCGCGGCGCGCATCCTTGCCGCCGTGCTCGCGCTTTCCTTCGCACTCCCGGTCTGCGCGGCCGCTCTGCCGTCGTGGCGTGCAAGCCCTTCGAGGGCCGCGATCGTCGAGTTCGTCGAGCGGGTCGCACGCCCGGGCTCGCCCGACTTTGTCGCGCAGGAGGAGCGCGTCGCGGTCTTCGACAACGACGGGACGCTCTGGGCCGAGCAGCCGGCGTACGCGCAGCTCTTCTTCGCCATCGACCGCGTGAAGGCGATGGCGCCGGAGCATCCCGAATGGGCGGAGAACGAGACCCTGCGCGCCATCCTCTCAGGCGACATCTCAGCCGCGCTCGCGGGCGGTGAACGGGCGTTCATGGAGATCATCGCGGCGACCCACGCCGGTCTGACGACCGAGGAGTTCGCCGAGAGCGTCCGCGCGTGGATTGCCGCCGCGCGCCATCCCGCCACGGGTCGCCGCTACACCGAGATGGTCTATCAGCCGATGCTCGAGCTGCTTGGGTATCTGCGCGACAATGGCTTCGCAAGCTACATCGTCTCCGGAGGTGGCGTCGAGTTTCTCCGGCCCTGGACTGAAGCGACCTACGGGATTCCCCCGGAGCGCGTGATCGGTTCGAGCCTCCGCACGAAGTTCGAGCTGCGCGACGGCACGCCGGTGCTGGTCAAGACGCCCGAGGTCGGAAGCGTGGACGACGGTCCCGGCAAGGCGGTCAACATCGACCTGCACATCGGACGGCGCCCGATCGCTGCCTTCGGCAACTCCGACGGGGACCTCCAGATGCTCCAGTGGACCGCAGCGGGCGAGGGCCCGCGGCTCTGCGTGCTCATTCACCACACCGACGCCGAACGCGAATGGGCGTATGACCGCGCCTCGAAGGTCGGGAAGCTCGACGTCGCGCTCGACGAGGCGGAGCGCCGCGGCTGGACCCTTGTCGACATGAAGCGCGACTGGTCGGTGATCTTCGTCGAAGCCACCGCAGCGCTCGAGCGCCGACCGCCTTCCCGCGCGGCCGCGCCGTCCGGGGACCGCGCGGCCGGGGTCCCCACTCGCAGAGAACCTGCTTCCGGCGCTCCGGAAGGAAGCCCGACCGCCGATCCGGCCCCGACGCAGGATTGATGCCGAACGACTGAACGCGCAGCGTCCCTTCGCCTGATCGCGCGCCCGCGTCTCGGGCCCGTGCGGCGGCACTCAGCACTCCAGCGCTGGACCTCGTCTGCTGCAGCCGCCCGGATGCGGCATTCTGGCGGCGTCGCAGCTCGGCTTCGGGCCTCGACGTAGCACTGCGGCTACGCCGTCGGCCCGATGCCTTCGCTTCTCCTTGCCAGAAGCCGCCCCGAGCGGCCTCGCGACGACGCGTTCCAGCGCTGTAGTGCTCGGGCACCCCGCCCCCGAACCGGAGGCTCCCGTGGCACGTAGCGACTGCCGTCCGCCCGACTTCCGCGCGGATCCCGCGCCCCGAGCGAACTCCGACGGGCCATCTCGGCCGACGCCGAATGGGCGACCCGCTCGACCGCTTGAGGAGTGGCCACGGCCGGATCACGGCGAGCCCGCCCCACCCACCCCGATCCCGCGCGGCGAGCCACCCGAACAGCACCCCCCTTCCTTACTGCGGAACGCCTTCGCCTCCCACCAGTTCGAGCCGTCCGGCCCCTTCTTCCTTTATCCTCACCACCATGTCCGAACTCGCCCTCGCCGGAGCCTCGCCGTCCGAACAGTCCTTGCGCGAGGCCGGCTCCGCCGGCGCCGAGCGGCTTGAGCGGCAGCTCTTCGTCGCCCTCATCGGCGGAGTGCTGCTCCTGGTCTCGTGGCTGGCGCGGTTTGCCGGAGTCTCGGAGCAGGTGGCGGCGATCCCGGCGCTGCTCGGCGCGATCATGCTGGTGATCCCGCTGCTGCGCAAGGCGACCCGGGAGATCGCGGCAGGTCGTCCTTCGAGCAACTCGTTGGCGTCGCTGGCGGTGATCGCGGCGATCGTCGTCGGAAACTACCTCGCCGCCGGCTTTCTCGCGTTCTTCCTCTGGCTGGCCGAGCTGGTGCTCAGCCGGACGGCGTGGGGCGCGCAGCGCGCCATCCGCGAGCTGATCGAGCTCACGCCGGACATCGCGCGGCTCGTCGACGAGGCCGGAGAGGAGCGCGAGGTCGGCCTTTCCGCAGTGGCCCCCGGCATGATCGTGCGGGTGCGCCCCGGCGAGAACCTCCCCGTCGACGGGCGCGTCATCCGCGGAACCAGCAGCATCAATCAGGCCTCGCTCACCGGCGAGGCGGTGCCCATCGAGGCCCAGCCCGGAACCGAGGTCTACGCCGGCACGACGAACCTCACCGGCCAGATCGACGTCGACGTGACCGCGGTCGCGGCACAGACGACCATCGGAAAGGTCGAGCGGCTCATCCGTGAGGCGGAGAGCGCCAAGAGCGAACGACAGGAGCTCATCGAGGAGCTCGCGAGCTACTACGTTCCCGTCGTCCTCATGGTGGCGGGGCTGGTCTGGTTCTTCACGAGCAAGAGCACCGATCCCGCCGTGCGGGACGAAGCGGCGGTCCGCGCGATCACCGTCCTCGTCGTCACCTGCCCCGGCGCCTTGCTGATCGCCCACCCCACCGCGATGGTCGCGGCATTCGCGGCGGCCGCTCGGCTCGGCATCATGATCAAGCAGACCCGGACGCTCGAGGCCGCCGCCTCGGTCGACACCGTGATCATGGACAAGACCGGCACGCTGACGACCGGCCGCTTCGCGGTCTCGCGCCTGGCGCCAGCCGAAGGCGTCGACGGCGCGATGCTGCTCCAGGCCGCGGCCGACGGCGAGCAGCACTCCAACCACCCGTTGGCGAAGTCGATCCTGGAGACCGCCGAGAAGGCGAGGATCCGTCCCCAGGCCATCGAGCGCTATGAAGAGCTTCACGGGCGAGGCGTCGTCGCCCACGCCGAGGGGGGCGACATCCTCGCCGGCCGCGGGCGCTGGCTCGTCGAGGTCAATCCCTCGATCGCCGAGGAAGTCGCCGCCGTCGAGAAGCGCATCGAGGGCATGTCCGGCGTCCACGTCATGCAGGGGGGACGCTACCTCGGCGCCGTCGGCCTCGAGGACAAGCTCCGCCGCAACGCCCCCGAGGTCGTCTCGCGCCTGCGCGAGCTGGGAATCCGCAAGGTCTGCATCTTCACCGGCGACCGGCTGCCGGTCGCCACGCGGGTCGGGCAGGCCGTCGGCGTCGACTCCATCGAGGCGGAGTGCCTGCCGGAGGAGAAGCACGAGGAGCTGAAGTACCTGATCTCGCGCGGCCATCGCACGCTCGTGGTCGGCGACGGCATCAACGACGGACCGATCCTCGCCAGCGCCGAGGTGGGCGTGGCGATGGGACTCTCCGGCTCGGACATCGCGACCAACTCCGCGGGCGTGGCGCTGATGAACGACGACCTTCGGCACATCCCGTTCCTCGTCGAGATCGCGCGGCGCACGCGCGTGATCATCGCGCAGAACATCGCCGCCAGCCTCCTGCTGGCGATCGTCGGCCTGGCGCTCGCCGCGACCGGCCGCATCTCGCTCTGGATCGCGCCGATGCTCTACGCGGCCGGCTACGTCGTCGTGATCGCGAACTCGCTGCGCCTCGTCCGCTTCGGCGAAGACTTCGCCGAGACCGAAGAAGCCCGCCGTCGCGCCGAGGCCGAGCGCCCGGTGAAGCCGGTGCGGCAAGCGGCACGGACGGCGTGAGCCGAACCGCGCGCTTGGTGGCACCGGCTTCCGGCCCGAGGAACTCCCGGACTCCGCAGGCGCACCTGACGACGCCCGGCGGCCACGCGCAAGGTGGCAGGCGCTTCCAGCCCGTGGATCTCCCTGACTCCCGGTCCGGTCCGCTTCCCGACTTCCAGCGTCCACTCCGGCCTCCACTCGGCGTCGGAGCGGTCGACTCCCGCAAAGGCGAAGGCGGAAGTCGCTGACCTGCTCATGGGCTGGAAGCCCGTGCCACGGTTCGGCGGCGGGTGCCTAAGCGCTCGACCCGACCGGTCGCGCGGGGCTGGCGGTTCCGCATGAGAGCTTCTCGCACCGTTCCTGAACTCGCCCCGGCCCACATGCCGGGAGGACGCACTCGCAGTGCGCACCCGACGTCAGCGCTCGCGACCAGACGCGGCGTCGGCGTCGGCGCTGAAGCGGGCGATGTCGCAGCGATCACCCGACGTCAGCGCTCGCGGTCGGACCCTCCGACCTGCGGCATCCTTCGATCGGCCTGAGAAGCCGGGGGCTCTCGCCGGCCGGACGCGATCGGCCTCCTCCGCGCCGAAGTCAAAATCCAGCTTGCCTCCGTCTGCGGTACTTCCCCCGTCCACCGACAGGGGTTCGTCAACCGGCGAACACGAACGAGGGCGGCTCCACTCACCTTCTCTCCAGCGACGGAGAGAGCCGCTGCGCGATCCCTGCGCCCGCATCGAACGCGGCGCGACGGGCCTGGTCGGTCCAGCACACGGGAATGAGCACCATGAAGAACACGACCAACTCGATCGCTCTGCTCGCCGCGCTCGGCCTCGCCGCCGCGGGTTCCGCCGTTCATGCCGAGCAGCTCGCCATCGTCGTCGAGCGCGACGGCGTCCAGACGCTCGCGCTCGTGGACACCATCACGCCGAATCAGGCGGCGATCGTCGCTCCGATCAGCGGACTTGCGAAGGGCGAGAAGCTCCTCGGTCTCGACTATCGCCCGCTGACGCGCTCGCTCTATGCCGTCGGCAGCTCGAACCGTCTCTACATCGTCGACCGGCACAGCGCCGTCGCGACGCCGGTGAGCGGTCTGCCCTTCGTCACGAGCCTCGACGGCGAGCACTTCGGCTTCGACTTCAACCCGACGATCGACCGGATCCGCAACGTCAGCGACGCCAACCAGAACCTCGTCCTCAATCCGCTGAACGGCGCCCTTCAGCTCGTGGCGACCCAGGTCTTCTACACGATGGGAGATCCGAACTTCGGCATGGACCCGACGGTCGTCCATCACGCCTACGACAACAACTTCGTCGGCGCCGCGACGTCGCAGCTCTATGCGATCGATGCGGAGCTCAATGTCCTCGTGAAGCAGGCCAACAACGCGGGCACGCTCAACACCGTCGGCTCGCTCGGTGTCGACTTCGAGCCCGTCGGCGGCTTCGACATCTCGGGCCGCTCCGGCGTCGCCTGGGCGATCTCGACCGAGGGCGGGACCAACTCGCTCGGCCTCTCGACGCTCTACCAGGTCGATCTCTCGACCGGCGCCACCAACTGGATGGGGTTCATCTACACGAGCGAAGGCGAGGAGCTCAGCGTCACGGCGATGACCGTCGTCCCCTTCCGCGATTGCCCCTGCGACTACAACCATGACGGCGTCGTCGACGGCTCGGACCTCGGCATGATGCTCAGCGCCTGGGGCACGACCGACGACCTCTTCGACGTCAACGACGACAACCTCGTCGATGGCGCGGACTGGGGCATCCTCGGCGCCACGTGGGGTCCCTGCCCGTAATCGACTCCCCCCCTGCCGCTCTCCGCCCGCACGGAGGGTGAGACCCCGTGCTGCACGCCGGGGAGGCCGAAAGGCCTCCCCGGCGTGCGGTCGTTCGGCGGCGCGCCGCGCCGCGAGAGAGGACCTACAACTCGGCGTGCCGACGCGCGACGAGAACGCCATGGCTCCGGTTCAGCCCCGCACCGACGAGCCGCCCGCGCCGCTCGACGCGATCATCGTCGGCGCGGGACCGATCGGGCTCGAGACCGGGGTCGCGCTCAAGGCGGCAGGGCTCCGAACGACCGTGATCGATGCCGGCTGCATCGGCGCCACGATCGACTGGTGGGCGCCGGGAACCACGTTCTTCTCGAGCCCGGAGCGAATCGCGATCGCGGGAGTGCCGCTCGTCCCGCCCGATCAGGCCAAGGCGACGCGCGAGCAGTACCTCGCGTACCTTCGCGGCGTCGCCCGGCAGTTCGATCTCCCGCTGCGGCTCTTCACCCGAGTCGACCGGATCGAGCGCGACGCCGAGGCGCCGCACGGCGGCTTCATCGTCGAAGTGACGCCGAGCCTGCATGGCGTCGGCGGCCCAGAAGAGCGCCGGCGCACCCCGAGCGCCGCGCGGGCATCGCGGCTCCGCGCGCGGCACGTCGTCCTCGCCATCGGCGACCTGCACCGGCCGCGCATGCTCGACGTGCCGGGCGAGGAACTCCCGCATGTCAGCCACTTTCTCGACGATCCCCACCGCTCGTTCGGCCGCCGCACGCTCGTCGTCGGGGGCAAGAACTCCGCGGTCGAGGCGGCGATCCGACTCTTCCGCGTCGGCGCCGCGGTGGCCATCTCCTATCGCGGGGAGCGCTTCGACCCGGCGCGCGTGAAGTACTGGCTCAGGCCCGAAATCGAGTGGCTGATCGAGCAGGGCCGGATCGCCTTCCATCCTCGGACCTCGGTGGCGCGGATCGGACCCGAGCGGGTCGATCTGATGTCGGAGGCGGACGGCGCGACGCGCACGCTCGACGCGGATCGCGTCTTCCTGCTGACGGGGTACGAGCAGTCGCCGACCCTCTTCGAGGAGGCGGGGATCGCGCTCGAGGGCGAGGCCCGGGCCCCGAAGCTCGACATGACGACGATGGAGACGAACGTCCCCGGACTCTTCGTCGCCGGAACCGCCGTCGCCGGAACGCAGACGCGCGCGAGGGTGTTCATCGAGAACAGCCACGAGCACGTCGAGCGGATCTGCCGCAGGATCGCCGGCAGCGGAGTCCCGTGGGAGACCGCGGGAGCGGTGGGCGGCTCGAGCTTCGCCGGCGCCGAGGAGAGCTGACCCGCTTCCCGAGGGCGGGTTCGATCGGCCGCGCCGCGGACCCACCTCCGTCTCGCCGCGCGCCGCTCCGGCGCCGCGCGATCATCCGGGCAGCCGTCGCAGCACCGCGCTGAAGCGATCGGAGCTGACGACGAGCTGATCGCCCGCGATCGAGAAGCGGGCATTCACGAGATAGCCGGGACGGTTGAGGATCAGCGTGTCGCCGACGACGCGGTAGCTCTCGTCGTCGACGGTGACCGCTCCGTCGAGTCCGGTCGTCGTGGTGAGCGCACGCCCGTCGCCGCGGAAGTCGACGATCATCGAGATGTGCGGCGGAGCTGCGCTGGACGGGTTGATGCTGACCACCTGCCAGCGGGTGCCGCCGAGCGGTCCGACCTCGCCGTGCGTCACCGGCACCGGCGCCGCGACCGAGCTGCCGCCGGGCGACGGCCGCGGCGCGGTCGCCGCGGCCATCGCCTCGCGATGCCGCTGCGCCGCGAGCTCCTCGGAGCGCTGCTTGTCCATCTCGTTGCCGATGATGTACCCCACGCCCGCGCCGACTCCGGCGCCGATCAGCGTGCCGACGGTGCTGCCGCCGATGGCCTGCCCCATCAGGGCACCCAAGCCCGCTCCGGCGAGGACGCCGGTCTGCCCCGAAGTCTGACACCCCGCCGGCGCGGCGAGGAGGGCGAGGGCCAGGGCGAGCGACGCCGACGCGAACGCCGATCGACGGATGCTTCGAGCGGCGCAGGAGAGGCGAGTGATGGAGTGCATGATGGTGAAACCGTCCTGGTGAGATCGGCGGAGGGTGACCGGCAGCGCGGTGGATGGACGGAGCCGAGGGCGCTGTTCGCCGCCTCACCCGCGGCGCCTCGACGGCGCCGGCTCTCCCGGCGGCTGCCTCTCGGCGCGAGCGGGCGGGTCTGACACCCTTCGAGCGCTGCGCGAGTCCGCCTCAGATCAGCCTGCGGTCGAACGATACCCGCGGCGATGTCGCTCGGTTGCCGAGCCCAAGGACTCGTCCCGACGGGGGGTGACCGCACCCGGCAGTCCCAGCGAGCTTCGGATACGCTCCCGCACTGGAGGGTTCACCACGATGATCGACCTGATCGACTCGACCTCTCGCATGGCGACCGGGCAGCGCGCGAACGGCGGCGTCGCCGCGCCAGATCGCCCCCGTCGTCGGCGGCCGCGCGGGCCAGGCGCGCTCGCGGCGCTCGGCCTCGCATCGTTGCTCCTGCTCTCGGCCGGAGCCTGCGAGCGCTCGACATCGCCCGGAACGACGGGCGGCGGCGGCGCGACTGCGACCGGTCCCATCGTCCGCACGCCCACGAGGGCCGCGATCTTCGGCGAGTGGTTCGTCCTCATGATCGAGGGTGAGCCGCTGGCGATTCCCGCAGACGCCCGGGTGCCGACGCTCTCCTTCGGAGAGGACGATCGGTTCATCTCGTTCGCCGGGGTGAACCAGCTCAGCGGCGCGGCCGACCTCTCGAAGCTCGAGGAGGGCTCGATCACGTTTCTCCCGGGGCCGATGACGCTGATGGCCGGTCCGCCTGAGCTGATGGAGCTCGAGTCCCGCTTCGTCGAGCGGCTTCGCGACGTGAAGTCGGTCTCGATCGAGGACGAAGAGCTGGTCCTCAGCGGCGAGAGCGGCGAGCTTCTTCGCTTCCGCCGCAGCGGATAGCCGGCCCCGCCGCCGGTCTCAGATCGCGGAGCGGACCGCACGTCCGGGCGAGTTCTGCTATTCTCTCCGCCCTTTCCCGGCGGATGGCGCGGTCGGGGCTCGCTCGGCGAGTCCTCCCAACGGAACCCGAACCGCCATCGCCCGCCCGCTCAGCGCGGGAAGGGCGCCGCCGGGCGCCGCAGTTCAGTCCGCGCTCCCCCAACCCCCGGAAACGGGACGCCGGAACCCCGGAGAGACCTGGAGACCACGATGCCCGAGGCCCCACTGCTCACCCTTGCCGCCATCGGCGACATTCCCGCCGCGTACTGGCTCGCACCGATCGGCGCCATCGTCGCGCTGGTGATGGCTCGGGTCTTCAGCAAGTCAGTGATGCAGCGTTCGGAAGGCGACGCGGAGATGGTGCGAATAGCCCAGGCCGTCCGAGAGGGCGCGATGGCGTACCTCCGCCGGCAGTACCGGGTGGTGGCGATCGTCTTCGTCGGTCTGGTGATCTTCCTCGGGATCCTCGCATCCCTGCGCCTCCAGCCGGCCCTGACGATGCTCGGCGTGCCGGTGGCGGGCATCCTCTCCGGGCTCTGCGGCTGGTTCGGCATGCGGATGGCGACCAACGCCAGCGCCCGCACCGCCCAGGCCGCCAAGGAGTCGCTCAACGACGGCCTGACCGTCGCGTTCCGGTCCGGCGCGGTGATGGGGCTCAACGTCGTCGGCTTCGCGCTCCTCGACGCTTCGTTCTGGTTCCTGGTGCTCAACCTCGTCATGGATGCGAGCATCACCGACCTGACCACGATCATGCTCTCCTTCGCGATGGGCGCCAGCACCCAGGCGCTCTTCGCCCGCGTCGGCGGCGGCATCTACACCAAGGCCGCCGACGTCGGCGCCGACCTCGTCGGCAAGGTCGAGGCTGGCATTCCGGAGGATGACGCCCGCAACCCGGCGACGATCGCCGACAACGTCGGCGACAACGTCGGCGACGTGGCGGGCATGGGCGCCGATCTCTACGAGAGCTACTACGGGTCGATCCTCGCGACGATGGCGCTCGGCGCCGCGGCGGCGTTCACCATCGGCCGACTCGATTCCGCGGCCGCCGAGGGTCTGGCCTTCAGGCTTGCCGCCACTCCGCTCGCGCTGGCGGGGGTCGGGATCCTCTGCTCGATCATCGGCATCTTCACGGTCAAGGCGACGGAGGGGGCGAGCTTCGCCCAGCTCCTCAAGGCGCTGCACAAGGGCGTCTATGTCGCCTCGGCGCTGATCATCGTCGTTGCGTTCGCGCTGCTCTGGTTCATCCTCGGCGGCGAATCCGACGCCCTGGCTCGGGCCGGGACCTCCTGGTGGAGGCTGGGCCTCGCGATCACGGCCGGGCTCGTCGCAGGCAACGTGATCGCGTACGCCACCGAGTACTACACCAGCTACGAGCACGCCCCGACGCGGCGGATCTCGATCCAGGGACTCACCGGTCCCGCGACGGTCATCATCGGCGGCATCGCCGAGGGCATGAAGTCGACGTGGGCGTCGCTGCTCACGGTGGTCGTCGCGATCATCGCCGCCTTCACGCTCGCCGGAGGCGGCGAGAGCTTCCTGATGGGCCTCTACGGCGTCTCGATCGCCGCCGTCGGCATGCTCGCGACGCTCGGCATCACGCTCGCGACCGACGCCTACGGCCCGATCGCCGACAACGCCGGCGGCAACGCGGAGATGACCGGCCAGCCGCCGCACGTGCGCGAGCGGACCGACATGCTCGACTCGCTCGGCAACACCACCGCCGCCACCGGCAAGGGCTTCGCGATCGGATCGGCGGCGCTGACTGCGCTGGCCCTCTTCGCCGCGTACGTCCAGGTCGTGCAGGTCCAGCTCATCCGCCAGGCCGAGACGTTCGTCCAGCGCTCTTCGGCCGCGGTTCCGGCGGAACTCGCAGCTTCCCCGCACGCGGTGTACCAAGGCCACGGTCGCTTCGCGCTGGTCTTCCCGGGTCAGGGGGAGACTTCGAAGCGCCTCGACTGCGGGCTTCTCGTCGATCGCGTCCAGATCGCCGGGCAGCACTTCGACGAGGCGGTCGGCGTCGGCCACGTCTTCTCGCTCCGAGCCTCGGCCGAGACCGGTCCGGCGGCCTCTGATCCGCGCACGGCGCGCGAGCTGGTCGTCTCGACCCGAGCGGGTCATGCCGACCACATGCACGACTACACGTTCGAGATCATCTCGGCGCGGAATGGGACGCTCGAGGACGTCGCCCACTTCTACGGCGTCAGCCTCACGAACCCGCGGGCCCTCGGCGGCATCTTCATCGGCGTCCTGCTGGCGTTCCTCTTCTGCGCGATGACGATGGATGCCGTCGGCCGCGCCGCGTACGCCATGATGGGCGAGTGCCGCCGCCAGTTCGCGAAGATGCGCGAGGCCTTCCGCGCCCAGGGCATGAGCGAGTCCGACATCGCAAACCCGGAGAAGTGGCCGAAGCGCGTCGTGCATGAGGGCGTCGAGTACCCGCAGTACGCCGAGTGCGTCTCGATCTCGACCGCCGGCGCCCAGCGCGAGATGATCGTTCCCTCGATCCTCGCCATTCTCGTCCCCATCGCCGTCGGGCTCATCCTCGGCGTGCCCGGCGTCATGGGGCTGCTCGCCGGCGGCCTCACCAGCGGCTTCGCCGTGGCGGTCTTCATGGCCAACGCGGGCGGCGCGTGGGACAACGCGAAGAAGCTCGTCGAGAGCTACGGGCGCATCACCGCCGACAAGTTCCTCGACGACGCCTCCGTGCGCAACCGCCTCCCCGCCGAGATCCGCGACACGATCGCCGCCCGGGCCGAGGATCTCCGGCGCGCCGGCAAGGGTTCGGCCTATGTCTACGGCAAGGGATCGGACGACCACAAGGCGACCGTGGTCGGCGACACCGTCGGGGATCCGTTCAAGGACACCTCCGGTCCGTCGCTCAACATCCTGATCAAGCTGATCTCGATCGTCTCGGTCGTCTTCGCCGGGCTCGTGGTGGCCTACGGCCCGATCGTCAGCTCCTGGATCGGACTTCGATAGTCCACCGCGGTTCGAGACCGCGCCGACCGTCAGGCGCGGCGCCCGATCGGAGAACTCGGTCGTCCACCGCCGCCGCGGCACCCACCGGTGCCGCGGCGGCGGTGCTTTCCGGAAACTCCCGGAGCATCGCATCCGGGCCTGTCCCACGGCGCCCGCGAAGGGAACACACCGGATGAGAGCGCCCGCCGCGCTCGCCGCCGCCGTCGAGTGACGACGGCCAAGCGGCGCAGCCGCGCTCGAACGGGAGCGGGCGGCTCGACGAGCGCCGCCCGCCCGTTCCGAACGGGTCGCGCAGGCCCGGCAGGACCACACTCCCATGGCCACGATCACATCTCGACGCTCCCCGCTCACCGCGCCGAAGTCGGTCGCCGCATCGATCGGCATCGGCTTCGTCTCTCTCATGATCGCCGCGGCGGCCGCATCGGCGGCGGCGGCTCCGCCTCGCGGTGGCCCGCCGCCGGAGCCCGGACGAGGGATGCGCGCCGCCGATGGCGAGGGCGCCCAGCGCCGCCCGGCCCGCGCGGGTGGAGGCGGCCAGCGGCGCGCCGCCGACGAGCGTGGCGAACGCCCGGCGCCGCCCGCTCCCCCTGAAGCGCCGGAGCGGCCGCGCGCGGCGCTCGCCGAACTGCTCGAGTCGCTCGACGCGGAGGAGCGCGACGCCCTGCGGGCGCTGCTTCGCGAGCGCGTCGAGCTCCGCGCCCAGGTCGAGGAGAGAGGTCAACGCGCGACTCCGGAAGGACGCCGTCCCGACCACCGCGCGGGGCGCGCTGCGGGACGGGTCGAACGGACCGGCGAGTGGCGACCCGAGCGGCGGATCGAACGCCGCATCGAGCGCCGAATGGAACGCCGCGAGCTGCTCCGCGATCGCTTCGAGCGGATGTCGCCGCAGGAGCGCCGGAGCGCGGTCGCACTGCGGCGGCTCATGATCGAGCGGGCGCTCGAGCGCCCGTGGCGCGGCGCGCTCGGCGACCCGCGCGCCGCAGATCGCTTCGAGGGGCCGCGTCGCGCTCCTGAGCGCACCATGGAACCGCGCGGCCCGCGGCCGCCCGAAGGACGCTCAAGCGGTCGCGGAGTGCGACCGGATCCGCAACCGGATGCGCGGCCCCTTCCTCGACCGCTCCGCGAAGCACCTCCGGGCGGCGGGGCTCCCCATCGACGTGGCGCAGGCGCGCACGAAGGCCCCGAACTCGCCGAACGCGCCAAACGCGCCGGAACTCCGCGCGCTGCGCCGGTCTGGGATCGGCTCCCTCCCGCCCCGCGCGCCGAGATCGCGGAGATCATCCGCGACCGATGGCAGGCTCGCGCGGAAGCCCGACCAGCGGAGCGCCCGCGCGGCTCGAGACGCTGACGCCCGCGGATCCGACCGCGCACTCCGGCGCCCGTCGACTCCCGCTTCGGCGGGCGCCGGCGGGCGCTGTCATGCGCAGGACGCCCCGGCGTGCCGAATCGACCGCTTGGGCGCCGCCGGCGCCGCCGCGCCGTCACATGCGCTGCGGCGCCCGGATCCCGAGGGTCTCGAGCCCGTCGCGGAGCACCCGACGCGTGAGATCCACGAGTCGCAGGCGGGAAGCGCGGAGCGCGGCAGCGTCGGCCCGCAGGACGGGACACTCGTTGAAGAACGTCGAGAAGGTCTCGCCAAGCGTGTGCAGGTACCCGCACAGCCGGTGCGGCTCGAGCGTGCGCGCCACGTCGTGAAGCACCTGTCCCCAGCGCAGGAGCGTCAGGGCAAGCTGCCGCTCGGCGGGCTGGCCGAGCATGAGGGGAGCGTCGGCCCAGGGCGAGGCGGAGTCCGGGGCATCCGGGGCATCCGGGGCGTCCGGGGCGTCTCCCGCCCCGGCCTTCGCGAGGATCGAGCACGTCCGCGCGTGCGCGTAGAGCAGGTACGGCCCGGTGTCGCCCTCGAAGCTCACCATGCGATCGAGATCGAACACGTAGTCGCGCACCACGTCGCTGCCGAGATCGGCGTACTTGATCGCCGCGATGGCGACCGCATCGCCGATGCGGTCGAGCTCCTCCGGCGGAAGCCCGTGCGTCGGGCCCGCAGAGTCCTCCGCGCGGCGATGCACTTCGGCCCGGGCCCGCGCGGTCGCCTCCTCCAAGAGGGCCATCAGCGTGAAGTTCTCGCCGGAGCGGGTCTTGAGCGGTCGCCGGTCGGCACCGAGCACCGTCCCGAAGCCGATGTGCACCAGCTCCGCCTCGGTGCCGTCGGGAAGCCGCGTCCAGCCGATGAGCCGCGCTGCGTCGAAGACATCGCGGAAGTGGTCGCGCTGGCGGGCGTCGACGACGTAGATCACCCGCTCGCCGTCGAGATCCTGCACCCGGTGGCGCACCGCGGCGAGATCGGTCGTCGCGTAGAGGAAGCCGCCGTCGCGCTTGCGGATGAGAAGCGGACGCTCGCGATCCGGGAAGGGCACGACGATGGCGCCGTCGTCCTCGCGGGCGAGCCCGGCGCGGAGGAAGGCCTCGACCACGCCGGCGAGCTCATCGCGGAAGGACGACTCGCCGCGGCTGTGATCGTCGGTCACGTTCACGTCGAGGATCCGCGCGATCTCCATCACCTCGCGCATCGTGACGGCGATGAGCATCCGCCAGTCGCGTTCCAGCTCCGGATCGCCGGACTGGAGCCGCACCAGCGTCTCCTTCGCGGCCTCGACGAACGCCGCGGCGCCATCGCGCTGCTCGGCGAGCTCGATCAGCCGATGCGGACCGGCACCGGCGGCGACCGCCGCCGCGAGCCCGGCCTCGTCGGGCTTGGCGCGGAGCTGCGCAGCGCGATAGGCGGCGTTGAGGTCGTCGAGCGCGAGGGCGCCGAGGTCGGCGCCGCGCTCGCGCAGGACGTGGAGGACCATCGCGATCGGAAGCCCCCAGTCGCCGAGGTGGTTCTGCCGATGCACGACGCGGCCGAGGCGTTCATTGACGCGCGCCAGCGTGTCGCCGATCACCGTCGCCCTGAGGTGCCCGACATGAAGCTGCTTGGCCACGTTGACGCCGCAGAGATCGACCACGATCGCATGCCGCGCCGCGATCGGCTCCACGCCAAGGGCCGGCGAATCCATCGCCTCGAGGAGCTCCGCCAGCGCGTCGCTGCGCAGACGGACATTGATGAAGCCGGGCCCGGCGATCTCAAGCGGTTCGGCAACCTCCGCGAGCCCGGTCGCCGCGGCCGCTGCGACGATCCGCTCGGCCACGTCGCGCGGCTTGAGCCCGGACTGCTTCGCCATCGCCATCGCCGCGTTGCACTGGAAGTCGCCGTGCCGCGGGTTCTGCGAGGCGCGCACCTGCGGGTCCCCTTCGAACGGCGCGCCGAGCGCCGCGCCGATCGCGGTGCGGAAGCCGGCCTCCAGCCGCGCCAGGACGTCGCCGCCTCCGGCGCGGGGCGCGGCGCCGATGCCGATGCCCTGCCCGCGCGCGCGGGGCGTCGCCGGAGTCTCCGCACCGAAAGGGTGGGCTGCGCCGCCCTCGAATGCGGGGGTGCGGGCCGATCCGGCGGGAGGGTGCGTGTCAGGGGCGGGCATGCGGGGCGTGTCGACGGTGAGGGCAGCCTCTTGCGAACGCGCGGCGGGCCGAGCCGCCGCCGGGTCGGAGGCATCGATCGATCTGAAGCCTCTTCGCAAGCGCGCCCGCGAGCGTAGCCCCGCCCGCGTCGGCAGCGGACCGCGAGCCCCTGTCGGAGAGGGTGCTGGCTTTCAGGCGGGCTTCTCGCACGCTCGGCTCCGGCGCCCTGCTTGGCCGGGGCGGGACCGTCACCCCCTGCCTGATACCCTCCGACCATGGCGCGTGGAGGTCCGGAGCGATCAGCGGCGATGGTCACTCCGGGGGGTGAGTCGGCGGGGGCTCGCAGCCGCGCCGACGAGAGCGGCGCTCGCAGCGCGGGAGCCGATGCGGGCGGCGACGAGGGAGCGATCTCGCGCACTCTCGACGCCGCGACGGGCGAGGAGACGGGCGGCGCGGAGGGGAGCCATGCGGCCGAGGCGCTGCTGCCGCTCGTCTACGAGCAGCTCCGGGCGACGGCGAAGCGGCAGCTCGATGCGGAGTCCCCGGCGCACACCCTTCAGCCGACGGCGCTGGTCCACGAGGCGTATCTCCGCCTCGCAGGTCCGCGCCATCGCCCTTGGCGCAATCGAGCGCACTTCTACGCCGCCGCGGCCCAGGCGATGCGGCGCATCCTGATCGACCACGCGCGGGCGCGGCGCGCCCGCGGCGGGCGCCCGGTGGCGCTCTCGGAGTTGCACGACGTCTCCGACCTGGCGCGTGCGACGCCAGAGCAGGTCATCGCGTTCGACGAGGCGCTTGTGCGGCTCGAGTCGACCGACGACGATGCCGCCGCCGTGCTTCGCCTGCGCTTCTTCGCCGGGCTCTCGCCGGATGAAGCGGCGGAGGCGCTGGGAATCTCGGCGCGGACATGCGCGCGCCTGTGGGCGTTCGCCCGGGCCCGGATGTTCCGGGCGCTCGGGGTCGAGGAGTCGCGCGACGCGCGGTAGCGGCGGTCGGGCCGCCGCGTGCGCAGACGACGCGAACGCCGCGGCGCAGCGCCGCGGACGGAGCCGCGGCGCGATGGAGCGTCCGAAGCGGAGGAGATCGATGAATCGCGAGGAGCCTGTCAAGTCGGACGTGCCGGGAGCATCCGGCGCAGCGCAGCGCCTCGGCCAAGGCCGACCGAGCGGCGCCGACGCCGGAGTGACTCTCGAGAAACCCCGGCGCGACGATCGTCCCGCGAAGGCCGATCCGGATCCATCACTCGCCGCGCCGCGCCTCCGCGAGCTCTTCATGCTCGCCATCGACCTGGCGCCCGAGGAGCGCGCCGCCGCGCTGGATGCGGGCTGCGGATCGGACACGGCGCTGCGCCGGGCCGTGGAGGAGCTGCTGGCGGTCGAGCACGAGGGAGGCGGATTCCTCAGTCGTCCGGCCGGCGAGCGGATGGCGCAGGGCACGGGGACCTCCGCCATCGGCGAGGACGTCGGCGCGCAGATCGGACCGTATCGACTCCTGGAAGAGCTCGGCGAGGGCGGCTTCGGCCGGGTCTTTCTCGCCGAGCAGGCCGCGCCGGTGCGGCGCCGCGTCGCGCTGAAGATCCTGAAGCCCGGCATGGACACGCGCCGCGTGGTCGCCCGGTTCGAGGCGGAGCGCCAGGCGCTGGCGATGATGAGCCATCCGAACATCGCGCGCGTCCTGGAGGCCGGGGCGACGACATCCGGGCGCCCGTACTTCGTGATGGAGCACGTCGTCGGAAGCGCCATCACCGCCTTCGCAGACGCGCAGCGGCTCGACATCACCGCGCGGCTTCGGCTCTTCCTTCAGGTCTGCCACGCGGTCCAGCACGCGCACACCAAGGGCATCATCCACCGCGACATCAAGCCCAGCAACGTCCTGGCAAGCATGGCGGATGGCCGACCGACGGTGAAGGTGATCGACTTCGGCATCGCCAAGGCGACCGGCTCCGGGGCCGCCCGGCTCACCGACAAGACGCTCCACACCCTGGAGCGTCAGATGATCGGGACTCCCGAGTACATGAGTCCCGAGCAGGCGATGGGATCGAGCGACATCGACACCGGAACCGATGTCTACGCCCTCGGCGTGCTGCTCTACGAGCTCCTGACCGGGACCACCCCGTTCGACTCGAAGCGCCTCCGTTCCGCCTCGGCGAAGGAGCTCGAGGAGATCTTCCGCGACGAGGATCCGCCCACGCCGAGCTCGAAGCTCTCCCGGAGCGCGCAGGCATCGAGCACCGTCGCGCGCAATCGCCGAAGCGAGGCGCCGCTGCTCGAGAGCAGGCTGCGGGGAGAGCTCGACTGGATCGCGATGAAGGCCCTGGAGCGCGATCGCACCCGGCGCTACGAGAGTCCGGGACTGCTCGCCGCGGACATCGAGCGTCACCTCGCGGGCGACGCCGTGACCGCAGCGCCGCCGTCGATCGGCTACCGCATCCGGACGATCGCCCGTCGCCATCGTGCGGCCGCGGTCGCCGGGAGCGTCGTGCTCTCGGTGCTGCTTCTTGGAATGGCGGGAACGGCGGCCGGGCTGTTCACGGCGGCGAGGCGGGCCGATGGAGAGCGACGGGCGAGGCTCGAGGCGCTGGCCCAGCGAGATCTCGCGGAGCGGGCGCGCGACGACGCGATCGCGGCCCGCCTCGACGCGGAGCGCGCCGTCCATGGCGCGAACGTCCGCGGCGCCCAGACGGCGCTGGCCAGCGCTCACCTCCCCGCGGCGCGCTCGCTCCTCGCCCGCTGTCCGGAGTCCGAGCGCCACTTCGAATGGCGATGGCTTCACGCGGCCTCCCGCGGAGCGGAGGGATCGGTGGACGGATCCCCGCTCCTGTTCAGTCCCTGCGGGTCGATCATCGTCACGTCGTCCGGCAGCGCGATCGTCCTCTCGGACGTGCGATCGCTGCGCGAACTGGGCCGGATCGGTCTTGATTCCGGGAGCCTCGCCGCGATCGGATTCGCACCTGCGGGAGACCGGATCGCCCTCGGGATTGAAGCCGCCTCCGGGACAGGGGTCGTCCAGCTTCACTCGGTCCCAGAGGGCGCGCTGCTTCACCGAATCACGGGCGAGGGCCGAGGCGTGTCCCTGCTCCAGTTCGACCGCACCGGGCGCCTCTTGGCAACCGCCACCGGCGCGGCCCGCGCGCTTCAGCTCTGGGACGCGTCCAGCGGCACGCTTGCGGGTGTGCTGGACGGCCACCTCGGGCGCATCACCTCGATCGACTTCGACGCGCAGGGAACGCGCGTCGTGACAGGGGCCACCGACGGGGGGATCCGGATCTGGGACGTCGGCTCAGGAAGGGAACTCGCGCGGATGTTCGGCCACACGAGCTGGGTCACGGGAGTCTGGTTTGCGGGCGACGGCCTGGAGCTGCGATCGCACTCGGTGTACGACCGCTCGATCCGGACCTGGGACGCCGCGACCGGCGAACAGCTTCGGAGCGTGCGCACGGGGTCCCTCTGCGCCATGGCGACGGACGGCACGCGCGCCCTGAGCGTGGATGCCGGGGAGATCGAGCTTCTGGATCTCGGCGGCGAAGGGAGCGCCTCGCCGATCGCCGCGGTGACGGCGCTCGATCAGTCCTTCGAGTGGTCGCCCGATGGGCGCTCGATCATCTCCCTCGAGCCGGATGGGTCCGCGCGGGTTCACTCGCTGCAAGGCTGGCGGACCCTCGCCAGGGTCAGCGATCTGGACGCGGCGCCGATCGTCGATCCGAGCGGCGAGCGGATGGCGGTCGCGGTGGGTGGCCGGACGTTGATCGGCCTGATCGCCACCGCCGCGGAGCCGAACGTGCGTGGATCGGACACCCCTCCGGTCGAGGGCGGGTCGGTCAGGCTCTCGCCGAGCGGAAAGCGCCTCCTCGTCAACTCTCAGGCCGGGTCGCTTCGGCTCGTCGACGTCGACTCCGGAGCGCTCCTCGCCACGCTGGATGACCGCGACGCGCAGCTCAGGGCGACTCCTCTCGACGACGACCGGATCGTCCTCTGGCGAACTCCGCGCTGGCCGCGGCTGGCGACCGAAGGCGAGGCGACGCGCCGCTCGAGGCTTCAGCTTCTCGAAGCCGACGGTGCGACGATCGCGCTCGAGCTCGTCGAGGGATCCGAGCGGATCGTGAACTGGGCCTTGGCGCCGGCGAATCGGGCGATCGCGACGCTCTGTTCCGAGGGCTTGATCCGCATCTGGGATCTCGAGCGCGGCGGGGTCGCCCGCCGCATCGGTCCCGATCCGCAGCACCGGGACCTCGGCCAGCTTCGCTACTCCCCGGCGGGGACGTGCCTGATCGCCACGAACTCCTCGACCGAGAGCGGCGTGGTCTGGAACGTCGCCTCAGGCGCGATCGTCGCGCGCCCCTGGTCGCCCCGGCTCTCGAACGACGCCACCGCCTTCACCGCCTTCGCGCCCGAGGACCGGTGGCTCGTGGTCTCCAGCGCCACGCCGCGCCTCCGGATCGTCGATCCATCGACCGGCGAGGCGGTCGGACTTCCGCTCGATCATGCGACCATCCCGCTCGGCGCGGCGTTCTCGGGGCGCGGTGCATGGCTCCGAACGATGGAGAACGGCGTTCGGCGCTTCTGGGAGCCGCAGACCGGGACGCCTCGCCTCGCAAGCGATACGTGCGATGCGCTCGGCTACGCGACCTCGACCATCACCAGCCCCGATGGCCGCTGGCTGGCGGCGATGCTCGCAGACGGCAACATCAGCCTTCACGACCACGCCCTCGACGAGGTCGATCGCCTGGTCCGCTTCAGCTCCGGACCAGCGCTCGTCGCCTTCTGCTTCGATCGGGCGAGCCGCGTGATCGTCACGGCGGACGACGAGGGCACGATCCGGCTCTGGGAGCTCGCGCGGCCGCAGGAGTCGATCCGGCACTGGACCAATCCGGGCCGCCGCCTTCCGGACTCGATCGCGATCAGCCCCGACGCGAGCCTCATCGCCGCGTTCTGGGGCGCAAGCGGCACGCTCTTCGACTCCGCATCCGATCACGCCGCGCCGCGCCCGCTTGCCGCCGCCGGAACCGCAGGCTTCGCCCCGGAATTCACCGCCGATGGCGCTCGTCTCGTCGGCCGATCGGGCGGCGCCATCGTGCTCGCCTGGGATGTCGCCACTGGCGAGCACGCCCCCGACGCCGTGCGACAGCTCCGCGCGCGCGGAGCGCTCCGCTCGGCGCGCTACAGCGAGGATCACCGCCGCATCGTGGCGTGGACCGTCGAGGGCGATGCCCTCCTGCTTGATGGCGAGCGCGCCCTCGCGTCGGAGCCGGTCGGCGCCGGCGCACTCCCGGTCGCCGATGAGTCGGCGGTCCTCGCGACGTTGCTCGCGAACCGGCCCGCGATCCACTTCGGAGCCGTCGACGCAGGCGTTCGTCTCGGCGTCACCGGCTCTTCGGGCGATCGCTTCGCGTACGTTCGGGAGCTCGTCGACGGGACGCCGGTCGCCCGGCTTGGCGGCCACGTCGGAGGGGTTCGCTCGGTCGCGATCTCGGCTGACGGATCGCGGGTCGTCGCGGGATCCGCCGCCGGGGGCGCGAGGCTCTGGTCAGCGGCGGGCGACGACCTGGGGGCGATCGACGCGGACGGACGCGCCATCACCGCCGTGGCGATCTCGCCAAGGGGCGACCGAGTCGTCGTCGTCGAGGATCGCCGGGCGTGGCTCTGGATTCCCGCTTCCGACGGCGCACCCTCCGCACACCTGCCGGCGCCGCGCGAGCGTCGGTCCGGTCCTGTGCCTGACCGGTCCGCCGCCGAGCGCGCGGACGGAGCGTCCCGGCCGAGCGAGCGGTCTTCGGCGCCGGGCCGCGTCATCGACCTCGGAACTCACGGCGAGCCGATCAGCACCGTCGCCTTCGCCCCCGACGCCGCCTTGATCCTCGCACGCTCGAGCGACCTTGTCCGACTCATCGATGCGACCTCGGGTGCGACGCGCGCCTCGCTTCCCCACGGCGGCATCGTCCAGGATGCGGCCTTCGACCCTTCCGGGAAGACGATCGCGACTGCCTCCGAGGACGGGTCGGTCGCGCTCTGGTCGGTTCCGGAGGGTCTGCTTCGCGCTCGGGTGAGCCTCGGAGCGCCCGCCGGATCGCTCTTCTTCAGCCCCTGCGGCACGCGATTGCTCGCCGCGAGCAGCGGCGGCCCCTGCTCGCTCATCGACGTCGAGCGCGGCGCCGTCATCCGATCGCTCGAAGGACACTTCGGCACCGTCGTCGCAGCCTGCATCTCATCGGATCTCGCCCGGATCTTCACGGCATCGCAGGATCGGACGGTGCGGATCTGGGACGGGGCTCGCGGCGTCGAACTCGTCCAGCTCGGCGGGGGAGGAGAACTCTACGAGCACCTCTGGCTCACGCCGGACGGCATGAGGCTCGTCGGACTCCGCAACGACGGGCGTGTGACCATCTGGGACAGCGCTCCGGCGCAGAGCGCTGCGCCGGAGCCGCCGCGCGATGTCGCAGCGGGCAGGTCGTGAGTGCGCCGATCTGGCCGCCGGCGGCCCGATCGAGCGCTCCCGCAACCTCTCGGAGGGCGACGACGAGCGCCGCAGCGCCCGCCGCCGCCCGGTGCGAGGGCGGCGATCGAGCGGGATGCGATCTCAGCCGCAGGCGCCCCACGCGCCGAGCAGGATTCCGAGATCGGCGCCATTGACGATGCCGTTGCCGTCGAGGTCGGCGCTTCCGGCAGTTCCCCACTGACCGAGGAGGATGCCGAGATCGGCGCCGTCGATCGATCCGCTGCCGTCGAGATCGGCTGGGCACTCGGGCGGACCGGACTGGAAGACGAAGTTCCGGATGAACTGGTTGGCGGAGGCGTCCGTCGTCGCCGTGATCCCGACCAGCGCGCTCGAACCCCCGACGGTGGCGGCGATCGAGCCGACGAACCACTGCGGCCCGACCCAGACGTTCGGCCCCTGCGTGAGCGTGAGCTGGAGGAAGCTCCCGCTGTAGTTGATCGCGACGTGGATCTCCTGGCCATTGTGAGCGTTGATCGGGGCCAGCGCCGACTCGCCGCCGCCGATGACGCCGTTCGAGAAGGTCCCGGTCGATGTGGTGCCGTCATTCCGCAGACGCAGGATCACGGCGCGGCTCGCGACGATCCCGGTGTAGCCGAGACCGCCATTCGCGCCGCCAATCGCCCCCAGCCCGGCGGGAGCGTTCTGAATCACGAAGCAGAGCCCGTGCGACGACCCGCAGCAGGGGTTCTGCACGTTCGTCGCCCGATAGACGAAGCTCGCCTGGAACTCGGTGATGTCCTGCGGAACATTGAACCAGAGGGCGCGTCGGTTTCCGGGACCGAGAGTCCAGTGGATGTGATCGGGATCTCCGTTCATCAGGCCCGGCGGGTTGGCGGAATCGAGGATGACCGGGCTCCAGCCGCTGAACGCGTTGAAGCCGTTGATGTCGCCTGCGGCGATGGTCGCGAGGGTGCCCGACACGGCGAGCGCGGCAACGGTGGTCAGGACGGAGCGCCGACGGGGCGTGACTCCGCGAGCGCCGGCCGGATCGGCGAAGCGCTGCATCGACGGGAGGGTGGCGCTGACGAGGGCGCGAAGGCTTGGCATTGGGGATCTCCTGAATCGCTTCGGGACTGTGACGCGACGCTCCGGAGCGCAACCGATGCACGGTGCAGAGGGTGGCTCCGAGGGTCATGCCGTCGAGGCGGCTCTGAGCGACGCCGACGGGCCCGCTGCGGCCCGCCGACGCGCGCCGAACGCCTCGGCGTGCCCCTCCAAGCGGATGGCGGGTTCCGCGCTGCCAGGAAATCCGCGCACTCCGAGAATCGGCCGACCGGCCGAAGGCGGAGCCGCTGCGTGCTCGGACGACTCGCGGTCGACTCCCGCTCCCGCAGGAGCCCTCGCTCCAGCCACCGCGTCGAGGCAGCCGCTGCGTCGCAGGCCGTCGGTGCGCAGCGCCATCCTTTCCCCGCTCCCTTGACGTCGCGTCGCCGGTCACTACGCTTCAACCGTCGGGCGGACGATCCCGCCCGTTCGCGGTGGGCGCCCCGCACTCCTTGGCGCCGGTGGGAGGTAGTCACATGTTGGCATGCCGTCGTCATCGTGTCGTCGCGCGCGCGCTGTCGGCCTGCGCGCTCGTGCTTGGCGCTCCGGTCGGAGTCGCGTCGGCGGGCGAGACCATCTCGCTCTGGAGCGGCCCGGTCGGGGGCAACTGGAACGTCCCGGGCTCGTGGATGCCGATGGTCGTGCCGAACAACGGCGGGGGAAGCACCTACGCCGTCGTCGTCGCGCCAGCAGGCGCGGGGCTCGTGCTGGTGAACGTCAGTCCGACGATCAACTCGCTCGCGATCGACTTCGACGACGTCGTCCGCCTTCTCAACGGGCAGACGCTGACCATCGCGGGCGGAGTGCTGAGCGATGACGGGCGACTCGAGCTGACGTCGGCGGGGGCGCTGACGGACCTTCGGTTCGCCGTCGACGCGCAGGCCGTCGGCGGGATGACCATCGGGACCGGAACGCACATCAACAATCGAATCTATGGAGTCGCGGGCACCGTCCGCCTGACCCTCGGACCGAAGGCCGGCGTGCTCGGTGCCATGTCGTTCGGCATCAACCAGCTTCGGCTGACCAACGACGGCCTGATCCAGGCGGAGGGCGCGGCGGGGATCAACATGGACCTCACCGACGGCCTCGGGAACCTCAACAACGGCCTGATCCGCGCTGCGCCCGGTTCGCAGCTCTCGATCACCGGCACGACGATCGAGAACGCCCTCGGAACGATCGCCGCCGGCGCCGGCACGACGGTCACCTTCACCAGCTCGCGCGTCAACGGCGGCGCGCTCGACGACGAGGACGGCGTCGGCGCGCCCGGCACCCTCCGCTTCGTCGCCGCGAACTTCCTCAAGGACGTCACCATCCACGGCGATGCGCTGCTGCCCAGCGGCAACACGCTCGTGATCGAGGACGCGCTGACGCTCGACGACGCCCGGATCAGTCTCGCCAGCGCCGGTGCGCTGACGGACCTGCGCATCGACACGCCGCTGGTCGCGCCGACGGGCACGGGCGAGATCGTCGGCTCGAACATCGTCAACAACCGGATCTACGGCGTGTCCGGCGCGCATCGTCTGGTGGTCCCGTCGACGATCCCGATCCGGGGGGGCTTCTCGTTCGGCATCAACCAGCTTCGGCTGACCAACGACGGCCTGATCCAGGCGGAGGGCGCGGCGGGGATCAACATGGACCTCACCGACGGCCTCGGGAACCTCAACAACGGCCTGATCCGCGCTGCGCCCGGTTCGCAGCTCTCGATCACCGGAACGACGATCGAGAACGCCCTCGGCACGATCGCCGCCGGAGCCGGCACGACGGTCAACTTCACCAGCTCGCGCGTCAACGGCGGCGCGCTCGGCGACGAGGACGGCGTCGGCGCACCCGGCACCCTCCGCTTCGTCGGCGCGAACTTCCTCAAGGACGTCACCATCCACGGCGACGCGCTGCTGCCCAGCGGCAACACGCTCGTGATCGAGGACGCACTGACGCTCGACGACGCCCGGATCACTCTCGCCAGCGCCGGTGCGCTGACGGACCTGCGCATCGACACGCCGCTGGTCGCGCCGACGGGCACGGGCGAGATCGTCGGCTCGAACATCGTCAACAACCGGATCTACGGCGTGTCCGGCGCGCATCGTCTGGTGGTCCCGTCGACGATCCCGATCCGGGGGGGCTTCTCGTTCGGCATCAACCAGCTTCGGCTGACCAACGACGGCCTGATCCAGGCGGAGGGCGCGGCGGGGATCAACATGGACCTCACCGACGGCCTCGGGAACCTCAACAACGGCCTGATCCGCGCTGCGCCCGGTTCGCAGCTCTCGATCACCGGCACGACGATCGAGAACGCCCTCGGAACGATCGCCGCCGGCGCCGGCACGACGGTCACCTTCACCAGCTCGCGCGTCAACGGCGGCGCGCTCGACGACGAGGACGGCGTCGGCGCGCCCGGCACCCTCCGCTTCGTCGGCACGAACTTCCTCAAGGACGTCACCATCCACGGCGATGCGCTGCTGCCCAGCGGAAGCTCGCTGATCCTCGAGGGCGGCGTCGCCAACGAAGGCCGGCTGAGCATGTCATCGGCGGGTGCGCTGACCGATCTCCGGCTGGACGTCGCCGCGGCGACTCTCGGGGGCGTCGGCGAGATCGTGACGACGGCCACGCTGAACAACCGCATCTACGCCTTGAACGGCACGTTCGTCCTGACCATCGGCGCGCAGCAGACGGTTCGTGGTGCCGGCAGCATCGGGCTCAACCAGACGCGCCTCGTCAACGACGGGGCGATCATCGCGGAGGCGGGCCCGGGCTTCGTCATCGACCCGACGGACTCGGGAATCGGCTTCGTGAACAACGGCCTGCTGCACGCTCAGGGGGCAAACGTCACGATCGCGCCGGGGCCGGTGACGAACAGCGGGACCGTGCGCGTCGATCCGACGCGGACGCTCCTGCGAAGCGGAACGGCGTATGTGCAGGATGCCGGCGCGACGGAGGTGAACGGACTGCTCTCGTCGCTCTCCGGGACGACGCTCAACGGCGGAGTGCTCCGCGGCGTCGGGCAGATCGACGGTCCGGTGATCAATGTCGGCGGCACCGTGAGCCCAGGCCTCTCGGCGGGCACGCTGACGCTGACGGGCAGCTACGTGCAGATGGGCGGCGCGACGCTGGGCATCGAGATCGGCGGCAGCCTGCCCGCCGACTCCGACCGTCTCGCGATCACCGGCAACGCGAATCTCGCCGGCACGCTCGCGGTCTCGCGCGTCAACGGCTTCGATCCCGATCCGCGCGAGCTGTTCACGATCCTGACCGCCAACAGCATCAGCGGCACCTTCCAGTCGATCGTCTCGTGCGACGATGTCGAGGTGATCTACGACCTGCCCAGCTCGGTGAAGGTGCGCTTCTCGTCGATCGGCGGCACCCCGGGCGACCTGAACTTCGACGGCACCGTCAATGGCGCCGATCTCGGCCTGCTTCTCTCAGCCTGGGGACTCTGCGGAGGCGATCCCTGCTGCATCGCCGACCTCAACGGCGACGGCATCGTCAACGGCGCGGACCTCGGCATCCTGCTGAGCAGTTGGACCATCGGCTGAGCGAGAGCCGCCCGCCGTCGCGCCGGAGCCGTCGCGCCGCGGTCGCCGCTGCATCGCTGTCGGGCCGCCCGCAGTCGAGGACGCGCGCGATGAGCGCCCCTCGACCTTCTCCCCGGCGCGACGTCCGGCGGAGCGATCCCGGCGCGGTGGGCGCAGCGACGGTGATCAGGACCGAGCGCCGACGGGGCGTGGCTCTGCGAGCGCCGACCGGACCGGCGACGCGCTGCCTCCTCGGCAGGGTGGCGCTGGTGAGGGAATGAAGGCCTGGCAGCGGACTCCCGAGTCGCTTCGGGACGGTGACGCGGCGCTCCGGGGCGCCATCGATGCACGGTGCAGATGGCGGCTCCGAGGGTCATTCCGTCAACGCGGCCCTGGGCGACGCTGACGGGCCCGCTGCGGCCCGCCGACGCGTGCCGAACCGCTCGGCGTGCCCCTCCAAGCGGATGGCGCGTTCCGCGCCGCCATGAGTTCCGCGCGGATCGAGCACCTTTCGTCGCGCCGAGGACGCGCCGAGGGCGGAGCACATGCCCCGCGCAGCGCAGCGGCCAGCCTCATCCGTCCGCGATGCGAACGGTGAGGCCGGCCGCCGGCGGCTCGGTGCCCCTCGGAACTCGCTCGTTCAGCTCCAGGCGCCGAGGAGGACCCCCAGATCAGCGCCGTCGACGGCACAGTCGCCGTTGAGATCCGCCGGGCAGTCGGCGCACTCCGCGCATGGGCCCCACGAGCCGAGGAGGATGCCCAGATCGGCGCCGTCGACGATGCCGTCGCCGTTGAGGTCGCCGGGGACCACCGAACAGATCGGAGCGGCGTAGAAGCCGGGAGTGCCCCGCTCTCCGGTGCTGGCCGTCCAGGAACCGAAGATGTCCCCGATCGCGGAGAGCTCCCACCCGTAGATGTCGTTGATCCCGATGAACTCGACGCACGCCTGGCCGCTGATGTTCTGCGTCCGAATCGTGCCGGGGAAGTCCTGATCGCCGTAGGTCAGACGATCGACGAGCCCGCCGTCGGCGTCGTAGATGTTGATTTCGTCGTTGCGGCCGAGGTTGTTGCCGGCGGGATTGCCGAGGTCGCCGAGGACCTTCACGTTCGGGCCGAGGCCCCATGCCGCCGCGAAGGTCGCCGCCGCGCTCTCGGTGACGACGACCGATTCCCCGGGCTGGATCGTCCCGAAGCCGGAGATGTCGTAGGCGCCCGGCACGCCGTTCGAGTCATCGATGCTCCACCCGGTCACGTCGACGGGGTCGTCGGAGAGGTTCGTGATCTCGAGGAACTCTCCGCTCGGCCCCTGGTACATCCACTCCGTGATCCGGATGCCGGAGTCCGCGGCTGCGTACTGGAGCGTGACGGGTCCGCGTTCCGCGAGCCGGGGCAGGAACGACCGCGACGAGTACTGGTTCGCGGAGACGGCCGCGACGTACCACGTGACGACCTGCCCGCCCACGGCCGCGACCGGAAGCTGGGCGCCGTAGACGCCGTCGCCCGCGGCGCCGTCGCCGGAGAGACCGTCGTCGAGCATCGGCACCCGGGCGTACGGAACGGTCGGCGTCGGCCGGAAGTGAAGCTCGACGGCCGCGACCGGACTCCCTGCCGGAAGCACGGTGGCGGTGATGAAGACCGAGTCCGAAGGCTGCGGCGCCGAGCGCGAGGCCTGCACGCCGACGATGTTCGGTCCCTTCGCGATCAGCTCTGCGTTGCCGCCGAGGAAGTTCGCCCGCTGGTTGACGAACTGCTGAAGCCCGACGATGTTCCCGCCCGCGAGACCCGGGTACGGCATGAAGACCGTCCCGGTGAAGTTGTTCTGGAAGAGCGTGTAGGTGTAGAGCTTCTTGGGATCGGCCTGCACGGCCGCGTCGATGAGCTCTCGGTGGGCCTGGAAGATCGGGCCGAAGTAGGACCAGTCGAGATCCTGGAGCACGGTGCGGTAGTGGGCCATGTACCGCTGTCGGAGTTCCGGAACCGCGAGGACATGACTGAGCACGGGCTTGTTCGACGCGGTGAAGTTCCGCGTCACGGTCCAGTTGACCTGCGTGAAGGTCTCGTTCGCGTCGCGCTGAAGCAGGTGCATGCGCCCGTCGACCGGGTCGCGGTAGGTCATGAAGTCGCATCCCTTGTTGATGTAGCTGTCGTCGTCGGTGAGGAGATTCTCAAGGACGACCGTCCAGATCGAGGGATCGATCGCGAAGAGGGCGTCGATGTTCTGCCAGGTCGCGAGCGGCTCGTTGGTCACCGCGTTGCAGACCGCGATCAGGGCGCCCACCGGGCTGGCCAGCCCGCCGTCGTCCTGGATCTCGTACATGGCGTAGCTGGCCGGGTTCATGCCGACGTAGGTGAGTCCGGGCCCGAAGGGGTTGTTCGCGCAGCGGATGCGCAGTCCGTCGGCGCTGGCGAAGTACTCGCGCAGCATCTTCTTGTTCGGCTGCTGGACGTTGACGTAGACGCCCCAGTTCTGGCCATTGAGCGTGACGAGGACGTGATTGGCGCGCGGGTTCGGGACGAACTGCGCGAGGTAGTTGTTGAAGACCACCTCGCGGCAGAACGTCGGGTCGCGGAAGCCGTTGTTCAGGTTCAGGTTCGAGTACCCGAGCAGGTCCTGGTCCGGGTCCACCCAGTCGGTCAGGATCTTGAGGGAGAACTTCTGCGATCCCGCCGGAAGCTGCGTGTAGGAGGTGTTCCCGCGAATCCGCACGCCCACACTGGGATAGACGACCCCGTCGACCTCGAGATCGGCGCCGATGGGCGTCTCCGAGGCGTAGTTCTGCTGGAGGAGCTGGAGCCAGTTCGCATCGTGGAACGTGATGTTGAACGTCCTCAGGACGGTCGTGTCGTAGAGGTCCTGCGCGCGAGCCGAGAGGGCTGGAGCGAGCGCGGCGGCGGCGACGAGAAGCGCTCGGCAGGTCGAGATCAGGATGGTTCGGTTCATGTTTGGATGTCCGTCAGACGACGATCAGGGGGATGTCGGCGAGCCTCGATCGCTGTGCACTCGGCCGACGGAGCCGCCTCGCGGGAGCACCCCGCGGGGACGATCGGCACCGACCCTGAGCGCAAACTTAACATTCCGATGGTTCCCACAGCCCCGACGACAGAGGCAGCGCGCCTCCGGCGACGGCGAAAGGGCGCATCCGGCGGCGGGCCGGCCAACGCGGCCTCTTAGACTCGGCCCTATGTCCCCCGCCGCCCGACGTGCCGTTCCCTCCGCGTCCCTGAAGACCCCTCCGCAGCAGCGCACCGCGGTCCCGGCGCGCCCGGCAGCGCCCCCGCGCGGCGCCGTTCGCCGAACCGGAACCGCCTCCGCAGCCGGCGCGGCAGACTCCCGCCGCGAGCGCGACTCGATGGGCGAGGTGCTCCTCCCGGTCGACGCCCTCTTCGGGGCGACGACGCAGCGCGCCGTCGAGAACTTCCCCGTCTCGGGGCGCACCGTCTCGGCCGAGCTCATCTCGGCCTACCTGCTCCTGAAGAAGGCCTGCGCCGAGGTCAACCGCGGACTCCGGAGACTTGAGAAGTCGAAGGCGGAGTGGATCGTCGCGGCCTGCGACCGCATTCTCGAAGGGCTCGAGCGCGATCCTGGGGCGTGGGCGAGCCACTTCCCCATCGACGTCTTCCAGACCGGCTCGGGAACCTCGACCAACATGAACGTCAACGAGGTGATCGCCAACGTCGCGGCGCTCGAGGCGGGCAACCCCGTCGGCGCGCGCGATCCGATCCACCCGAACGACCACGTGAACATGGGCCAGAGCAGCAACGACACCTTCCCCACCGCGATGCAGGTCGCCGGTGCGGTGGCGATCGAAGGGCTGCTCCTGCCCCAGCTCCGCCGACTGCACAAGGCCCTCGTGGAGAAGGAGAAGCGCTGGGACGCGATCGTCAAGATCGGCCGCACCCACCTGATGGACGCCACGCCGATCCGGCTCGGGCAGGAGTTCTCCGGATACGCCGCGCAGGTGGCCTATGCGCTCCGGCGCGCCGAGGAGGCGCGCGACCGGCTCGCGGAGAATCTCCCCATCGGAGGCACAGCCGTCGGAACGGGGATCAACACGCATCCGGCGTTCGGCGCACGCGTGGCGGCGCGGCTGGCGAAGGTCACCGGGATCGCATTCCGGGAGGCGCCGAACCACTTCGAGGCGCAGGCCACCCGCGACTGCGTCGTCGAAGCCTCGGGACAGCTTCGGACGATCGCCGTCTCGCTGAGCAAGATCGCCAACGACATCCGCTGGCTCGGCTCAGGCCCTCGGTGCGGGCTCTTCGAACTCTCGCTCCCGGCAACGCAGCCGGGCTCCTCGATCATGCCGGGCAAGGTGAACCCCGTCATCTGCGAGAGCGTGATGATGGTCGCCTGCCAGGTCGTCGGGCACGACACCGCGCTCGCGCTCGGCGGCTTCGGCGGCATCGGCTCGCTGCTCGAGCTCAACGTCGCGATGCCGATGATGGCGGAGAACCTCCAGCAGTCGATCCTCCTTCTCTCCAACGCCGCGGCGATGTTCGTCGACCGCTGCATCGCGGGGCTCGAAGTCAACGAGGCGATCGCGACGGGAACGGTCGAGCGCAGCCTGATGATGTGCACCAGCCTCGCTCCGGTGATCGGCTACGACAAGGCGGCCGAGGTCGCGAAGGGCGCCTTCGCCAGCGGCGAGACCGTGCGCGCCTACGTGCTGCGGCACAGGCTCATCGATCCGGAGACCCTCGATGCCCTGCTCGACCCGCGGTCGATGACCGAGCCCGGCGGCGAAGGTTCGGCGGGCGGCTGAAGGGAGGCGCTGGGCACGCAGGGACGCGAACTCGATGCTCGCGCGTCGGCAGGAGGATCACTCGATCGGCGTAGTTTCGGATCGGAAACCGACGTCCGCGAGATCGCCAACGGTCCGCTCTGCGCTCCAGCGCCCCTCGGCTCCGGCGGCGGTCGCCCGCAGCGGCCCTTGGCGGCGTCGAAGCTCGCGTCCTTCACAGTCCGAGCTTGAAGGCACGCCGTCGGGCCGACGGCGCCAGGTCGCGTCGCTTCCCCTTGTGAATCAAGCACTTCGGCCAACCGCGCCACAACGCCGAGGAGCGCTGGGCGGGGCGGCGCTTCGGGCTCTCGTGTGGGCTGAGCCGTTCCTCGCCGGGGGCAGCTCGCGGTCGAGCCGGCGGGCGGCGAGGGCCAAACCCGGCTCTTTGGGTGGGCGGCCGAGCGGAAGCCGCTTCAGCGGGTCCAGGGGTCGCCATCACCTTTCTTTCTTGACGGTGCTGGACCGACGCGGTAGGTTCACAGACATTCTGTTCCCGTCTCGAAGACCCTCGTGGGAGGAGTGTCTCGATGGCACGAACGCCGAATCGCAATCGCAACCCCGAGGACGCCGGCAAGCCCGGCGCCTCTTCATCGTCGGCACGAGCCTGCGAGCGGCTCAGCTCCATGATCGAGCTCGCCCAGCACTATCGCGGCTGGACGCAGCGCGAGACGGCCGCCGCGCTCGGACGCAACGTCCACGCCATCGTCCCCGACTCGGGCAACCCCAAGCTGGACATGGTGGTCTCGCTCTCGGAGATCCTCGACTGGCCGATCGAGATGGTCGTCGCGGATCTCCGCGGGAAGATGGACTCGGCGGAGGAGCGGGACGCCGCGGCAGCCGGAACGGCCGCGCCGATCGGACCGGAGGAGGCCAGGGCGATCGTCCATCGGGCGTGGGAGCTGATGGAGGCGGAGGCTTGGGCGGAGCTGATCGACTTCTCGACTCCGGAGAGGCACGCTCGCCTGGACGGCGAGATGTTCGCACACCTGATGTATTACCGGCAGGTGGCGTTGGAAGCGGATGGGCGTTACGTCGCGGCCGTCGAGTGTTGCCGGCATGGTCTCCGGCGAGTCGCGCGACGCAGCGTCGCAGCGCTTCGATTGCGATCAGTCTTGGGGAACGCGCTCTTCATGGCGGGCCATCTCGACGAGGCAGGGTCCGTCGCCCTTGACTTGATTGGTCTTCTACGGGGTCTGCCGGAGACAAGTGCTCTTCGATCCTCCCTCGGATTCGCGCTCTTCACGCGAGGCATGGCGCTTCGAGCGCAGGCAGATGTGGAGGGACCAGACTCATCGGAGACCCTCCGCGAAGCTCGAGCCAACCTCAAGGAGGCGGAGCAGGTCTTTGGTGAGTACCGTGCACGCGGAGGGTCCCCGAAGGACGAGTCGCTCGCTCGGAAGGCGCGCGGAGCTGCTGCGGAGATCGACGTGATGCTTCACGAGCTGTCGCCGTCCGCGTTCGTGGAGGAAGTGCTCGCCGCCGTTGAGAGCGCGAGAGATCTGCGCACGATCGATGGATGGGAGGCGGAGACGCTGGGCTGGTGGTGCGTCTTCGCTTCAAGGACGGTCACGCGCAGCCCATTGGAGTTCGCCGATGCAGATCGCCTTCTCGCGATCCTGACCAACAAGCTCGACGAGGTGGCGGAGCGACTTGGCCACTGGGCGCTCCGCCGTCACCTCTTCACGATCGAGCATGTCTGCCGCATCCTCGCAGGGCAAGGAAAGCGAACCGCTCCCGACTGGAACTTCGACGAGGCTGACATTCGGACGCTCATGGGGACGATGGGGCGGTTCCCCGAGTTCCGCGAGGTCGGGTGGCAGATTCTCAGGGCGGTCCGGAATGAGCTCAAGGAGCGATCGCGATGACGTGTTCAAGGGCAGGGACTCGAGCGGACCGGTCCTGGCGGGTGCGCGCGGCCGTGGGCGCGATGACTCTGCTGCTCGCGGCGCCGGATGCGCTTGGGACGACGGATGCTCTCGAGTCTCTCAGACGCCAAGTGGCAACATCGGTCGCAGTCGGCTCGCCCGCGCTCCCGCCCCCCTCGCACTCCATCTTCCTCCTTCCTCGCTTCTTCGAGCTCCTCGAGAGCTACGTCGCCCTCGATGCAGAGAAGCGGGTGCCCTTCGCCGCATGGGTCGTGATGAACGGGATCACCGACCCGCGGATGGTCGCGGGGATGGTCGCGCTCCATGAGTGGTACTGGGAGTGGTACTGGCGCGTCCATCGCGGCGACGACGGCGGATCAGAGCTCTGATGCGCCCGCGACCGAGGCGCCGCGCGAGTGCGACAGCGATCCAGCGTCGGGTTTCGGCTGCGCTGTCGTGTCTGCTCGGTGCGGGCCTCCGCTCCGCCTGCGGGCGTGACCCCTTTCGAGGACACAGCCTCTGAGGTGACCGCCACGTTCACCCGCCCATCCCTCGGAACCGTTGGGGTGCACCGCCGTCGTGAGATTCCGGGTTCGGTTCCAGATGCGCGGACTGCGAGCGATCGCAGGTCAACTGATCGCTTCGCTCGCACCCGCTCGACGATGCGACTGCGCGCGAAGGGTGATGAGAGTGCCCACTCCACACACTGCAAGCATGGCGCCGACGATGCCGCCGAGAACGCTCGTCGGGGGCCAGCCGAAGCCGCTGGCGACATTCATCGCGTGCCGGAAGGATGGACGCCCTTCGGATCCCATCGGGCCAGATGGGACATGCGCTCCCGGTGCAGTCACGGCTGACGCGAGCACCCAAGACTCGCCTGTGTTCGCGTCGTGGACGGTCGTGCCGGGGGGCAGGTCGACGTCGAGGGAGTCGGGAACGCCCAGTGCGAAGAGCGGATGGCCCTCGGCGGTGAGATCCAGCTCGATCGTGGCGATCTTCTGGACCGCGCCGGAAGCATCGATCCGGGCATAGGTGCCGCGGAGCGGGACGAAGATCGAACTCTCCCCGAGCGCGACGAACTCGTCGACGGACCAGCGCGCGACCGAGCCATCCCCACCGTGAAGCGCGAGCTCAACCTGGGCCATTCCGAGCTGCGGTCCGAAGGCCCCGACCAGGCGAGCGGCCGCCGTGCCGTCAGGGCCTGCGTCGCCGAGCGGGAGCTCCACGATGATGCACTCGTGACCGCCGACGGGAGTCAGGCCGTCGAGAACCCGTGACTGTGGATTCGAAAGCAGTGCGGTCGCATCGTTGAACGGGGCGCTCCGGCCCGCGAGAGGGAGCGTCGGGAAGTGGCCAAGCAGCCCGAAGTAGTCCGGGATCGGCGCCGCGATCGGAACGGCCGGCGGTGTACCGATGATGGCGTTGGCCACGCCATCGAACTGAACGCCAACTCCAGTCGTTGCATCGAAGGCGAGCCACGAGACGAGTGCCGAGGCAGGATCGATCTCGACCCCGGATCCGCCCGAACGAGCGGCGACGGAGAGTACGCGGGATCCCCGCATCGTCTCGTGATCGCTCCAATCGACCGTCATCCCTTCGTGCGCGATCGGGTCGGGCGCGGACCGGTTCACGGTGAAGGTGACGGATCCCGCAGAGAAGAGCGAGCGACGTTGGAGCAGCTCGGCGAGGAGCATCGCACGATCGTGACTCTGGCCGAGAGCTGCCGCGGCCGAGGAGAGAGCGGCGAGGGTCGCGAGGGCGGAGACAGTCGCAGACGCACGGCGATCGTTGGAGCGCATGATTTCCTGGCCTTTCTCTATGGACACTGGCGGCTTGGTGTGAATCCGGCTGGCAGGGCGTGGGGTCCCGGGTATGCGGGGTGTTGGAGCATCCGGCGACCGGAGGATTGCATGGCGATGCCGGCACGATCTGCCTCGCAGTCGCCTCGGATTTTCGCCATGGCCATGCGCGCGAGCCGGCGATCACGATGATCAGGCCCATCCAACAGGGCGCGCACCGCCGGAGCATCGCCCTCACGCGGCAGAGAAGCGACGAAGTCGCGACGAATCCGTCCGCCGGGTCAGTTGGCGGCTGGACTGGACTGGACTGGACTGGACTGGACCACGAACATCCTCGACTTCTGTGTGTCAACTGGGCAACCGGAGCCACCCGCAGAGTACCACGGTGGAACCAGCAGCCAATCGCGTCGCCACAATGCGGGAAACGACGGGTGCATGACCGCTTCCGCGCCGACTTCGGTCCGCTGCCGTCCCGGCCGCATCTGGTGGCACGCGGCGACGACCGCCCAGGCGGACACCGCAGCGCTCCGCCTCTCCCCACCCTTCGCGCGAGCGTCTCGTCGCGTGACACGCCCGGCGTCGACGAGCCCATCGGGCCGCCCGCGCTCCGCCGCGGGAACGCCCGGCCGGCAGTAGCACTACAGCGCTGGAACTCGTCTGCTGCGGCCGCCCGGATGCGGCGTTCTGGCGGCGTCGCAGCTCGGCTTCGGGCCTCGACGTAGCACTGCGGCTACGCCGTCGGCCCGAAGCCTTCGCTGCTCCTTGCCAGAAGCCGCCCCGAGCTGCCTCGCGACGACGCGTTCCAGCGCTGTAGTGCTCGCACCGCGAAGCCCGTCGTGCACCCGGGGAGGGGGGCGTCATGCGGCCGCGGGCCGATCCCCGGAACGGAAGGCGCCTCGCGGCCCGGCTGCGCAGCCGCGCTCTCCCCCGCGATCGTCAGTACACCTCGAGCGCGCAGCGATGCGTGCTGCGCACGCGGCGCTTGATCTCTTCCTCCGTCCACTCGTCCGGCGGAATCGAGGCGATCTCCTCCTGGATCGTCAGGTACCCGCGATCGAGGCGATGCCGCGCGAGCATCTGGAAGACGCCGAGCTGCATCCCCGAGAGGCCGCAGATGTAGATCAGCGTGCGAGGGCTGGCGAGCAGCTCGCCGAAGTGCTCCAGCCGCTCCTCGATGAACTGGTGCACATACTGCCCGCGGCGCCCATCCGGACGGCGCTCGCGCGAGATGACCGGGTGGTAGCGGAAGTTCGGATGCCTCTCGGCGATCTCCCGGAAGAGGTCGTCATAGAGAAGGTCGGTGGTGTAGGGAGCGCCCATCGCCAGCTCGACCCGGGAGCGGGTCGGACCGGCAGCGCGCCGGAAGAGCTCGATCGCCATTCCGCGGAAGGGGGCGATGCCGGTGCCCGTGGCGAGGAAGAGGTAGTCGTGGGCCTCGGTGTCGAGCGGGAGCACGAACCGCTTGCCGTTGGGACCGGAGAGATTGACCGGGTCGCCGGGCCGCAGGTCGCAGAGGTAGTTGCTCGCCACGCCGACGAAGAGACGGTGATCGTGGGGATCGTCCTGTGGACGGATCGGCCGACGTTCGTCGAGCAGGCGCTTCGGAGTCGTCGAGATCACCGCGCCGTCGCCATCCTCACCCCAAGACGGACAGGAGATCGAATAAAGCCGCACCCTGTGCGGCCGACCCAGCTCGTCGACGCCGGGCGGAACCACCCCGAACGACTGACCGGCGAGGAAGCTCCCTTGCAGCGGCGTCCCCGAGACGTCGATGGCCACGTGGCGGACGAACGACGCCGACTTCCCCTTCATGCAGAGCGTGTTCGAGACCACGCGCCCCACAACCGGCGACCCCGGCATCACCAAGTGCATCTTCGCCTCGGGCAGCAGAGGGTCGTTTGCGTGGAGCGGGTGCGTCGACGCCGACATGGGCGGGGAGTGTAGGAAGTCGGGCGCGGCGGTCCGGGGTGCGCATCCGAAGCCCGCGAGCACCGCGCTGGCGGTTCGACTCCCCGCCCCCCAAGGCTCGCGCTCACCGAGGGCGTCCCTCGCCACCTGCCGCGGAGGCGATCCTGCGCTGCTGGGGCTGGACCCGGAGGCGGGCGAATTCTGCTCCCCCGGCGCCGTCTCAGCCGATGATTCCTCCCACATGGACGTCTTTCGCATTCAGGGCGGTCGGAGGCTCTCGGGACGCATCGCGGTCGAGGGCTCGAAGAACGCGACGCTTCCCCTCATGGCAGCCGCGCTGGTCTGCGACGCGCCGGTGGTGCTTCGGAACGTACCCGTGCTCTCCGACATCGAGAACATGGGCCGCCTGCTGGCGGAACTCGGCTGCCGTCCCCGCTTCGAGGGCGACGCGCTCCGGCTCGAGAACGTGGACACTCGCCTCACGCACGCGCGGTACGAGGTCGTCCGCACGATGCGGGCGAGCATCTGCGTCCTCGGCCCGCTGCTCGCCCGGCGCGGCCACGCCCGCGTCTCGATGCCCGGCGGCTGCGCCATCGGCGATCGGCCCGTCGATCTGCACCTCCGCGGACTTCGGGCGCTGGGAGCGCGGATCACCCTCGACAACGGCGACATCGTGGCCACGGCACCGCGGCTGGTCGGGGCGACGATCTTCCTCGGCGGCCCGTTCGGCTCGACCGTGCTGGGGACGACGAACATCATGACCGCAGCCGCGCTGGCGGAGGGAACCACGATCATCGAGTCGGCCGCGTGCGAGCCGGAGGTCGTCGAGGTCGCCGACCTGCTCATCGCGATGGGCGCGAAGATCTCCGGCGCCGGGGGACCGCGCATCCGAATCGAGGGAGTGAAGGAGCTGGGTGCCCCGAGCGGGTCGGTCGAGCACGAGGTCATGCCGGATCGGATCGTCGCGGGGACCTACGCCATCGCCGCGGCCATGACCAACGGCGACGTGGTGCTCGACGACTTCCCGTACGACGCGCTCCTGGCGGTCATCGACCGCTTCGCGGAGATCGGGGTCGAGGTCACTCGAGTCGAGCCGGGACCGAATCAGACCTCACAGGACGCGCGGCGGTGCAGCGTGCGCGTCTCCTGTCAGCGCCGCCTTCGTCCGAGCACGATCACGACCCAGCCGCATCCGGGCTTCCCGACAGACCTCCAGGCGCAGTTCATGGCCCTGCTCTGCCTCGCCGAGGGCAACTCGATCATCACCGAGAAGATCTACCCCGAGCGGTTCCTGCATGTCGCCGAGCTCTCGCGCATGGGGGCGAAGCTCTATCGGCAGGGACCGACCGTCGTCGTCGCGGGCCCGAACCGGCTCACCGGGGCGCCGGTGATGGCCAGCGACCTCCGCGCGTCGGCCGGGCTCGTCCTCGCCGGGCTCGCCGCCGAGGGCGAGACGATCGTCAACCGCGTCTACCACCTCGACCGCGGCTACATGCGGATGGAAGAGGCGCTCAACGCCCTCGGGGCGGACATCGTCCGCGAGAACCCAGAGCGGGACGAAGAACAGCCGGCGGCTGAGGCGGCATAGCGCCACCCTCGGACGTCGGCGGAAGAAGCAGCGAGGGCGCGGGAGTCAGCGAGCTCGGGGGGCTTCCGGAGGTCCGCTGAGCTCGAGCTCGGCGGCGCGAACCGGCCGTTGCTGCTCGATTCGCTGCGACGCGGAGCGATCCGTCGAAATCGTCGGTGAGACGATCGCGAGACTCGCCCGCGACTTCCCGGAGACTCCCGCGAGGATTCCCGATCACCGTCGCGTCATCGACTTCCGGAACCTGCTCGCGCACGGCTCCGACGTGGTCGATCCACGGCTCGTGCTCGACCTCGCCCGGACCCGACTTCCGGCGCTGCTCGCCTCGCCTCGTGCAGCGGAGTGATCGGATCGATCGCGATCGCGTGCTCGCGGTCCGTCGGCTCCTCGACAAGCATCCGATGGAACACCTCCGTCCTGCCGGCGTTCACATGCCACGCCCGGAGCACGACACCAGCGCCGGTCGCCAGCTCGGTTGCGGCGCACGCCCACGCTCGGCGCTCCCGAAAGGGGTCCGGCGATCTCGATCAAGCCGCACCGACCGACGCTCACGGCAGTCGACGGAACGTCGCGACATACCACTCGTACAGCTCGACCATCCCCGCCACCATCGCCGGATCGACGATGCCGTTGGCGATCACCCACGACGCGAAGGAGAGCTTCTGGTCGCCGTTGAGCGAGACGTAGCCGTGGAGCAGGGCGTGGAAGCGCGGGAGGAGGTGGAGGAGGTGGGACGGGGGCGGAACCGATTGGCCCGAGATCGAGACGCCGGATCCGCGGATCACCCACAGCCCACGTGATCCCATCCCGTCGGCCATCGAGGACGACAGCGAGGCGAGCGCAAGCGCACCGATTGCGAGTCCGGAAGCCCACCCCCGCGCACGCGACCGGCGCAACGAGACGGAGCCGCTCATGACGACCCCTCCCTTCTCTCCTCGCGCACGGAACCAAGAATCCGCCAGCCCATCGCGCGGGACTTCGGAAACCGTCCCATCACCCCCATGAGCGTCCGCACATCGGAGTCATCGAAGTTCCACTCGGGCGCAGCGAGACCACTGGTCGCGGCCGCCACACGGTGGAGATGCTCGATGCCGAACAGGCGCTCCCGCAGCGCCCAGTGCCCGAGCCGCTCGGCAACCTCGTCGGCCTTGTTGGTCAGGATCGCGGAGAGCTTCACCACCAGATCGAGCTTCGGGTTTCCAGAATCCGGCACCAGCGCATGGACATTCCGTTCCAGCGCCTCCGCGACCTGCTTCTGCGTCCATCCCCGATAGAGCTGCACCAGCCGGATCATCTCCTCCAGGCGAAGCCTGCACGCCTCGGTGCTTCCCATGCTGCGCGGGCGGTGCTCATCCGCCTTGCGCAACCCCGATTCGTCGGCCTTCGGCGCCGTCTTCGACGCAGGCCGGCGCGTCTTTCGACCCGGCATCTCGGATCCCTGGGGACCTCCCTCGGAAGCGCCGCGAGCGGTCGTGCGCTCGGCCCGGCGCTGGGAGGCTGACGCGCTCCCCTGCACCGGCTCGTCTCTGTCAAACACCGCGCCGCGCTCCACCGACGTCGCGCGGCGTGACGGCTTGTCTGAGTCGGTTGGTCTGCCTTGAGCTCCGTCGTTCGCCATCCCGCTGACCTCCCATCAAACGAGTGGGACTCCCCATAGTCACGCCACAGGTCACGCACGCTCGCTCGGGCCCCTTTCGATGCCAGCTTTTGTGCCAGCTCCGGGGCTGGCTTTGGCGCTGGCTTCGGGGCTGGCTTCGGGGCCTGTCGCCGGGGATCAGTCTCGGGGCCATCTCCTTCCGAAAGGCCCCTCGACCGACCGCCCGGCGTCGTTCGCTCATCTCACAGAAACAAGAGTACCGATTGACTCGACGCTCGCAAGCCCTTTCGGCCGGTGACCTCACGGGAGGGGCCGGGAGGGGGCGCGACATCCGACGGCGACGGCGTCCGGCTCGATCGATGAACCGCCCCGCTGCGGCCAAGCACTCCAGCGCCCCTTGGGTCCGTCGCGAGGCGGTCGGAAGCGGATGTTCTGC
>CALMPF010000030.1 GCA_937871505.1 uncultured Planctomycetia bacterium
GCCCCCCCCCCCCCCCCCCCCCCCCCCCCCCCCCCCCCCCCCCCCCCCCCCCCCGCCCCCCGCCCCCCCCCCCCCCCCCCCCCCCCCCCCCCGCCCCCCCCCCCCCCCGCCGCCCCCCCCCCCCCCCCCCCCCCCCCCCCCCCCCGCCGCTCCCGCCCACCACGCCCATCCCTCCCATCCCTCCCATCCCTCCCATCCCTCCCATCCCTCCCATCCCGCCCATCCCGTTGAGCCCGATGAACCAGCTCTCCCCGATCTCCCCGCCGCGCTGCGGCTTCGCGCGCGGTGTGCGCCTCCTCGCTCCACCCCTGCTCTCCGCTGCGGGACTCGTCGGGGGTTTCGCGGGCAGCGCGGCCGGCGTGGCTGCGGAAGCGGCGGCGCCGGTGCCGGGCGCCGTCGAGTCGGCGGCGCGAGCCACCTCCGCGCTCGCCCTCGCCGACTCCGCGGGGATCGAGGACGGACCCTTCGGCGCGGACTTCCGGGAGGTCGTCCGCGCCGCGCGGGCGCGGGTCTTCCCCGCCGTCGTCTACATCAAGTGCATTCGCCAAGGGATGGAGAGCGGTCGCGCACGCGGCGAGGAGGTCTCCGGGAGCGGCGTCGTGATCTCGCCCGAGGGCGAGGTCCTCAGCAACTGGCACGTCGTCGATCGCGCCTCGGAGATTCGCTGCCTGCTCTCGGATGGACGGAGCTTCCACGCCGATCTCGTCGCGAGCGACCAGGACCTGGACCTGGCGCTTCTGCGCCTGCGCGCCGCCCCGAGCCGCAGCGGCGAGCCAGAAGGCGAGGCTGCAATGGTCTCGTCGGAGGAGGCCCGACCGATCCCGTTCGCCGCGATCGGTCCCTCCGGCCTCCTCGAAGAAGGCGACTTCGTGATGGCGATGGGGGCGCCGTGGGGACTCAATCGGTCGGTGAGCGTGGGGATCATCGCCTGCACGCGGCGCTACCTGCCAGACAGCAGCGAGTACAGCCTGTGGCTCCAGACCGACGCCTCGATCTCCCCGGGAAACAGCGGCGGTCCACTCGTCGACACCCATGGCCGGGTCATCGGAATCAACACCCTCGCGCAGATGGTCGGGGGCGACCTCGGCTTCGCGGTGCCCTCGGACACGATCGCCGAGGTCCTGCCGCGGATGCGGCTCAATGGAGAGATCGGCTGGTCTTGGCTTGGCCTCCGCCTCCAGCCGCTGCGCGACTTCGACCGCGACATCTGGTTCGGCGGGACCGAGGGCGTGATCGTCGCGGGCGTCGAGCCGGGAAGCCCGGCCGAGGCGGCGGGGATCGCGAGCCGGGATCGGCTGCTCTCGGTCGACGGCGTCTCGACGGACGGCCTGACCGCGGAAGACCTGCCGGACATCCGGCGCCGACTCGCGCTGCTCCCCGCGGAACGGCCTGTCGAGGCGCGGATCCAGCGCGGCGCCGAGCTCCTGACCGTCGTCGTGACTCCGACGGTCAAGGGCAAGGTGCAGGGAGAGGAGGTCGACTTCCCGCGCTGGGGCCTCACCGCCAAGACCATCAACCGCTTCGAGAACCCCGAGCTGCATCGGCGGCGCGAGCAGGGGGTCTTCGTCTTCGGGACCCGCTGGCCTGGGAACGCCGCGAGTTCCGGAATTGCACCCATGGACATCATCCTCGAGATCGACGGCCTCCCCATCACCACGCTCGGCGAGCTTCAGGCCGCCTACGACCGGTCGGTGGCCGCGCTGCCGGAGAGCCGCCGGCTCGTCGTTCGCCTCCTCCGCGCCGGTCAGCAGCGTCAGATCGTCATGGACATCTCACGGGACCACCAGCGCAAGTGAGGCCGCCTCCGACGTGCACCGCGGCGGCCGGACGCTGCGGGCCGCACGCGATGCGGGAGGAGCGCGTCAACGCGCCCGACCGAGCCGCGTCGGCACGCACGCGACGCTCCGGCGGCGCTCGCAGCGGAGACGTGCGAGACCAGGCGCCGTGTCGCGAGGCCGTCCGAAGTGGGCGCTTCACGCGCGGACGCGACGCGGTCGGGGCGCCGACGGCCCCGCTTCGCGGCTCGAAGCCCCCATTGCGAGGGGCGCGAGCTTCGGCGCCGTGAAGCGCCGCTTCGGGCGGCCATCGCGAGCCACCAGGCCCCGGCACGTGAACCGGTGCCGACCCGATGTCCTCCTCTCTCGGCCGCCCCAACCCCGCTCATCCGCCGCACCCAAAGGCTCCTCGAACCGCCGCAGCGCGCCCGTCGCGCGTGCCCACCCCGCTCAAACCATGACCCGCCCTCTCTGCCGATCGATCGTCGCGCTCGCCCTGCTCTGCGCCCCGACCCTCGCGCGGCCCGGCGCTGCATCTGCGCAGGTGGCTGCCGAACCCGCGTCGGAGGCTCCGCTCAAGCTCGAGCGCGCCATCGCCGCCGTGGAGCCCGCGCTGGTTCGCGTCGAGGTTCGTCTGCGCCTGGACCGCGGCGAGTCTCCGACGGCATCGGTGGGCCGCCGATGGTGCGTCTCGTGCGGGCGCTACCACGGGGAGCGGGCCAACGACCTGATCAGCCAGGAGCGGCCGCTCGAGGTGCCGGGCTTCCTGGTGGCGCCGGATCTCGTGGTGGCGCGGGATCCCGAGGTCGCGCTGCGCTTCGTCGAGGGGTTCGTCGTCGCCGGTCCCGGCGGCAGCGCGGCGGCGACCTTCGATGGCCTCGCGCTCGACGAGGCCGCGATCTACCTGCGGCTCGAAGCGCCGATGGCCGGAAGCGAACCGCTGCGATTCGCTCCCGCCGCGGATCTCGCGCCGGGCGACTCCTCGGGGGAGTCCCTTCGCGCTGTCGCGGTCCGCTGGGGCCCCGATGACGGCGCCTGGAAGGCGACCGCGTCGCCCGCCGCCGGACGGATCGAGCTCGAGCGGAGCGGCGACGGAGCCTCGCGTCGATGGAGGCTCTGGCCCGCCGACTCCGTCGTCGTCGATGGCGAAGGTCGGGTGGTGGGGATGCACTTCCTCGGTCGCCGCCCCGCCGGGGTCGCGCTCGCGGCCGACCCGCGCGAGTGGCCGCGTCTCGACCTTGCGGAGTTCGAGGAACTCCGGGTGCAATCCACGGCTGCGGCGGAGGCCTCTCTGGCGCGGACGACGCTTCACTTCCGCAGCCCGCGTCAGGAGCGCGGCGGTCGCTTCGGGCTGCGGAGCCATCGGCCGATCGGCACCGAGCTGGAGACCGTCTCGATCCTGCTCGAGGATGGGCGGGTGGTCGTCCTCGCGGAGCTCGATCATGCAGCGACGGCGCGGCTGGAGCGGGTCGAGGTTCACCGCCCCGGCGAAGGGCGTTCCGGTGGCTCGTTCGACGCCCGCTTCGTCGGCTCGCTGCGCGATCTGGCGGCACTGGTCGCGGTGCGATCCGATCCCGACGACGCTTCAGGCGCGAGCGGCGCTTCGCCTCGGCGCGGCGCCGCCCTCGCCGCGGACGCCCCGATCGATCGCCGCGGCGAGGTGCTTCCTTCGGTGATCGCTCGAGTCCTCGGACGAAGGCTCGTCGTCGATCCGGAGCCGCTGCGGCTGGTCGGCTTCGAGCGCGGCTGGAGAAACCTCGCCGTGCCGACCGGACTCGCCGACGAGCGCAGCACCTTCCTGTTCGATTCCCTGCGGCCGCAGCCGACGCTGCTCGCCGTGCCGATGGCTCCGCGCACGAACGTCGCCCTGCGCGGTCGCTGGAGCGAAGAGACGCCGACGATGATTCCGGCGGTCCTTCTGGCCTCGATCCTCGCCGATCTCGACTCGGCGATCGATCCCTCGAACGCTCCGCTCGACGAGACCGAGGAAGGCAGGACGGCGTGGATCGGGGTCTTGCTCCAGCCGCTGGACGCGGAGCTCGCGGCCGCGAACGCAGTCGCGGAGCGCAGCCGCGATGGGGAGTTCGGGGGAATCGTCAGCTTCGTCTATCCCGACTCTCCGGCCGATGCGGCGGGAGTCCGGCCGGGCGAGATCGTGCTCGCGATCCACGCGACGGGGCAGCCGCGCCCGATCGAAGTCGAGGTCGACGAGGACGACCTCGGCTTCCCCGGCGTCTTCCCCTGGGAGCGCCTCGACGAGCTGCCGGAGGAGTACTACGACAGCATCCCGGCGCCATGGCCGTCGATCGAGGACGCCCTGGCGCGGTCGCTGCGCGACCTCGGCTTCGGCACCCAGTTCGAGCTGGAGGTCATCGCGGAGGGGAACTCCCGCCGCGTGCCGATGACGGTCGCGGCAGCTCCGCCGCACTTCGGCAACGCCCCGCGCCACGAGGTGGAGTCGATCGGCCTCGTCGTGCGCGACCTGACGCTCGAGGTTCGCAACTACCTCGGGATGGCGCCGGAGAGCCCCGGCGTCGTCGTCGCCCAGCTCGAGCCGGGGCTCCGCGCCTCGGTCGCCGGGCTTCGGCCCTTCGAAGTGATCACCCACGTCGATGGCGAGCCCGTCGCCGACGCCGCCGCCTTCGGCCGCGCGGTCGAGGGGCGCGACGACGTGCGCTTCACCGTTCGCCGCGCCAACCGCGACCGGGTGGTGCGGGTCGGCCTCTGAGCCGCGACCGACGCACCGCCGCAGCCGCTCACTCCGCGGCGCCCGGGGGCGAGGGATGCCCGGGGCGCGGCGCGTGCGCAGCGGGGCGGGCCCGACGCGCGGAGTGATCGGCCTCGGACGCTTCGATCTCCGGGTGCGGGGCGGCCTCGGATGACGAGCGGCCGTTGTCGCCGCCGCCTGGCGCAGCCGGGCGCCGCGCGTCCGGGTCGCTCGCCGCGTGGTCGCCCTGTCTCGCGCGCGATGCGAGCTCCGCGGAGGCCGCCGTCGAGGGCCTCGGCGGAGCGCCGTTGGCGACCGCGGGCGCGGCGGGCGGAGCGGCCCCGATCGCCGGTTCGGCGGGCGCAGCGCGCAGGTCGCGCGGGCGTCCGACCATCGCGGGTTCGGTGACGCGCTTCGGGGCGCGGGCCACGAAGGAGAAGAGAAGCGGAACCAGCAGGAGGGTGAAGAGCGTCGAGACGACCAGGCCGCCGAGCACCACCGCGCCGAGGCCGCGGTAGAGCTCGCTGCCCGACCCGGGCATCAGCACCAGCGGCAGGAGACCGCCGACGCTGGTGATCGTGGTCATGAAGATGGGACGGACGCGGGTGCGCACGCTCTCGGCGATCGCGCGGCGCGGCGGCATCGGCTCGAGGCGGTCATCGTCGCCGTCGCCGACGCCGCGCATGAAGTTGCGGGCCTGATGGACGATCAGGATCGCGTTGTTGACCACGGTGCCGACGAGGATGACGAAGCCGAGCATCGTCAGGACGTCGAGATTCTGGACCGGCAGGTAGCGGTCCTTCAGGCTCCACCAGTGGACCAGCGCCAGCGCGGCGAAGCCGCCGAGCGTGGCGAGCGGAACGCTGAACATGATCACCAGCGGCTGGAGCCAGCTCTGGAAGAGGACGACCATGAGCAGGTAGACGACGACGATGGCGAGAAAGAGCGAGCTCGTCGCCGTTCCCATCAGCGTCCCGTCTCCGAGGAGCGCACTCCGGACGCTGCGAAGCTTGCTCGCCGATCCGGTCATGGTCGTGACGACGTTCGGGGCGATCTGTCCGGAGTCGCGCAGCGCCGCGATCGTCGCGTCGACCGCGCCGATGGCCTCCTCGAGGGGCAGCCCGGGAGGCGCGGTGAACTCGAGGGTCACCGCCCGCTGGCGATCGACGCGGTTGATCTGCTGCGGCGCGATCGTGCGGCGCAGCTCGCCGAGGCTTCCCAGCGGCACCACGCCGCCGCGCGGCGTCGCGACCGGCATGTCGGCGACGGCGTCGAGACCGTCGGCGTCGACCGCCTCGGCGCTGATCAGCTTCAGGTCGATCGATTCGCCTGCGATGCGGTATTCGCCGATGATCGCGCCGTCGCCGCTCGTGCGCACGGCGAGCCCGAGCTCGCGCGGCGTCATGCCCAGGTCGGCCAGGCGCCGCCGGTCGGGGAGCACCCGCAGCTCGGGCCCGGGGATGCTGAAGTTGCTCGGGTTCGGCCGCACCGCGCCGAAGCCCCACTCGCGCGCGAGCGTCATGTACGCGGCCGCCGCGGAATCGCTCACGCGGCGCAGATCGTCGCCCGTGAAGTCGATCTTGACCGCCGATCCGGTGGTCCCGCCGAGACGGAAGAGCGGGATCTGGAACGCGAAGCCGAGCACCCCCGGAGCGAACTCGGGGCTGGTCGCGGCCGCGAAGAGCGGCTGGAGGTCCGCGACCTTCGAGGGCTCCGTGGTCACGGCGCCGTGGAACATCGTGCCCGGGAAGGCGACGAAGAAGTAGTTGTCGATCGGCGGCGGCACCACCGGCGGTCCCGGCCCTCCGCGCACGTAGTCGAACGTCGGGACTTCGGGGAGCTTCGCGGCCGCGGCAGCCCGCTCCGACGGATCCTCGATCGCCGCGACTTCCCAATAGGGGCGGAACGTCGACTCGATCCGCTCGGCGAGGACGGTCTGCGTGTCGAGGTTGTACCCCGGCGGAGGGATCAGCAGCCCGAAGATGAGATTGCGGTTTCCGGAGGGGAGGTAGTCCGCCGGCGGCATCAGCAGCAGCGATCCGCCGATGCTCGCCGTGGTCAGCACCGCGATCGTGACGATCCGAGCCCAGACGCTTCCGGTGAGCCGATACACGACGCCGGAGATCAGCCCCGGGAACCAGCCGAAGAGCCGCTGCGGGACGCTCAGCAGGCGCTCGAGGGGCCCGCGCTTCTGCGCGGGATCGTGCGGGCGCAGCCAGCGGGACGCCGCCGCGGGGACCACCGTGAGCGAGACGACCAGCGAGAGCAGGACGGCTGCGCAGAGCGCCAGGGCGATGTCCCGGAAGAGCTGACCCGCCTCCTCCTGGACGAGCAGGATCGGGACGAACGCCGCCAGCGTCGTCAGCGTCGAGGCGACGACGGCGCCGCCGACCTCGCGGGCCGCATCCGCCGCGGCGCGCACCGGGGACTTTCCCATGTGCAGGTGCCGGAAGGTGTTCTCCAGCACCACGATGGCGTTGTCCAGCACCATGCCCACCGCGAAGGCCATCCCCGCGAGGCTGATGACGTTGACGCTGCGGCCCATCGTCACCATGAAGACGATCGCGCCGATCAGGCAGACGGGAATCGCCAGCGCGACGATCGCCACCGCGCGGAGCGAGCGGAGGAAGAGCATCAGCGCCAGCACCGCCAGCGATCCTCCCAGCCAGATGTTGGTCCGGACCATCGCGAGGGCGTCGTCGATGTAGACCGTCTGGTCGTAGACCTGCTCGAGCTGAAGCCCGCCGGAGAGCCCGAGCGCCTGCGCCTGGGTGTCGAGCAGGCCGCCCGGCTCGTTCACGCGGGCGATCGCCGCGCGGAGGCCCGCCATCACCTCGATGACGTTCGAGCCGACTTCGCGCTGGGCGTTGATCGCGATGACCGGCCTGCTCTTGCTCCGGACGAAGGAGGTCGGCTTCTTGAAGGTCTCGACCACCTCGGCGACGTCGCCCACGCGGACGATGCCCGCCGGGGTGACCGCGATGACGGTCTCCTCGACGTTGCGCGGGTCTTCGAACTGGCTGACGGTGCGCAGCCGCACGTCGAGCTTGCCGGTCCGGAGCTCGCCCGCCGAGACGTTGCGGTTCGCATCGCGCAGCGCGGCGACGAGCTGGTCGAGGGTGACGTCGCGCCGGGCGAGGAGCTGCGGGTCGAAGCGCACCTGCACCTCGCGCTCGCGGCCCCCGAGGACGTTGACCTCGGAGATGCCGGGCACCCGCGAGAGGACGGGCTTGATGCGATCCTCGGCGAAGTCCTGGAGCGTGCGGATGTCCAGCGCCGGATCGGTCGTCGAGAAGACGATCCACGCGATGTAGTCGCGGCTCTCCGGATCGCTCGCCTCGACCACCGGCTGATCGACGTTCTCCGGATAGGAGGGAACCTCGCGAAGCTTGTCGCTCACATCGCGGAGGGCGACGTTCTTGTCGGTCCCGAGCGCGAACTCCAGGCGGATCTGCCCCTCGCCCTGGAGGCTGGTGCTGGTGATCTCGCGCAGGTTGGGGATGCCCTGGAGCTTCTCCTCCTGCTTGTCGATCACCTCCTGCTCGATCTCCTCAGGACTGGCGCCCTCCCAGCGCGTGGTGACCGAGACGATGGTGTCGTCGACGTTCGGCGTGAGCTGGATCGGCAGCCGCTGCAGCGCCAGGAGGCCTGCCATCACCAGCAGGATCACGCCGACGGCGACGGAGATTGGCTGGCGGACGGAGAGTGAGGCGATGCCCATGAGGGGATTCGGCGGCGGTCGCAGGCGATGAGCGCGGGTGCGCTCGGCAGCGTTGGGGGAGCGGGGGAGCCTCGAGGGGCTGGGACAGGCCGCGGCGGCGCGACCTCAGCGAACGGCCGCCGTTCGGGCGGCCTCCATCGGCGACACGGGAGCGCCGGGGTAGAGACGCTCGTTGCCCTCGATCACGACTCGATCTCCGGCCCGGAGCTCGCGCGTCGAGACCACGACGCGATCGCCGATGTCGAAGAGCGGCTCGACCGAGGCCGGAAGCGCGACGGCAGCGGGAGCTGCGGACGGTCCGCCGGGAGGCGCGCCCCCCGGCGCGCCGGAAGCGCCGCCATCGGTCGGGCTTGCCGGTCCGCGCACGACATAGACGAACGTCCCGGTCGGACCGCGGAGCACCGCGTCGCGATGGACGGTCAGCCGCTCCGCCGACTCGCCGGTGGGAATCCACGCGGAGATCGACATGCCGGGGGCGAGGATTCCGTGATCGTCGATCGTCGCGATCACCGGGTAGGACCGCGCCCTTGGGTCGAGCACGGGCACGATCCGCAGGGAGGAGAGCGAGATCGCCTCGCCGGTGGCGTCGACCCGCGCGGTCAGCGCGAGCGGCGCTGCGGTCGGCGCATCGGGCGATGTGGACGCGGGCGACTCGGTTGATCCTGCGGATGATCCTGCGGATGATCCTGCGGGTGACCCTGCGGGTGACTGGCGAGCGCTCCCGGGCGAGCCGCCGATCCCGAGGAGCTTGATCCCGATCTCCTGAGGCACGTCGATCCACGCCTCCAAGGCGCCGGTCGAGACCAGCTCGAGGATCGGGGAGCCTTCCGCGACCCACTCGCCCAGCTCGGTGCTGCGCGAGGCGACCACGCCGTCGAAGGGCGCGACGATGGTGGTATCCGCGATCCGGCGCTTCCAGAGATCCAGCCGGGCCTGGTTGACGAGAATCGACCGGCGCGACTGTTCGAGGCGGGCCTCGGCCGCATCGACGGCGGAGCGCGCGTCGGCGAGTTCCTTGGGATTGGCGGCGCCGCGCTCGGCGGCGGCGGCGATCGCGTCGGCGTCGCGCCGGATCCGCCCGAGCTCCGCGGTGCGCTCGACCTCCGCCGACCTGGCGAGCTCGATCTCGGCCGCCAGCTCGCGGACGGCGATCTCGAGCCTGGCGCCGTCGAGTCGGCAGAGGGTCTCGCCCGCGAGGACACGCTGCCCTTCGACGACGGGAAGGTCGATCACGATCCCGGGTTCTCGGGTTGCGATGCGCGACCGACGCGCCGGTCGAAGCTCGCCGCTGACACGGCGTCGCTCCTGGACTTCGTCGATGCGGACGCGGTCGACGACGACCGGCGACGCCGGAGGGCCGCCCTGGGCGAAGCCTGCATCGGCGACGGCGCCGACGGCGGCGATTCCGAGCGCGAGCGCTGCGCGGAACAGCCCGCGAGCGCGCAAGGGAGAGGAGGTGCCGGAGCGGGCGAGCCGAAGCCGCGGGACCATCCGCGGCTCGCACGCATTCACGGCGTGCCGGGTCCCGGAGAACCGGCGCCGTCGAGACGACTTCAAGAGCATCGGTGATGGTAGTTCGCGCACTCGCCTTCGTCGATGCGGTCACGTGCAAGGGACGTGCGCGGCGCGTTCGCCGCGCGGCGCTGCCCAGCCTCGGCGCACCGCGGCGACCCCTCGGAGTCTGCGTCGGCGGGCCGCTCGGCGCGAGCTCGGGCGTCCGGAATGCACCGCTCCGGCAGGAGGGTCCGCTTGGGGGTCCCGAGGGTCCGCGTGCGATGATGCCGCGCCGGGCCTGCGCTCGGGCTGGACGGCGCGCCTCCGGTCGAAGCGGTGCCGGGGAGGTGTACGTCGCGATGCGACACCTGCATCGTCATCGCTCCCCGGCCGGCTTCGCCCCGTCGGAGGCGACGACTCACACCCGATCCGCTCGCCGCTGCAACCTGCGGATGTTCAGCGCCAAGCGACGCCGCATCCCCCTTCGGCGCTTCCGCCTTCGGGGCCGCGCGCCCTGCCGGCCTGCGCTCACGGCGCAGCGACCCAGCGGCGAGTCTGGTCCAAGGCCACTCTCGCGCCCGCGCCGGAATCGACTCCTACTCGACGATCTCGTCGGAGAGGGAGGAGCTCACGAGGATGACGCACCCCGTCTCGGTCCACTGCCGCCCGTGGTGGCTGCCGCCGTCGGCGCGCTGGTAGTCGCCGGCGCGCATCGTGATCGCCTCTCCCACGCGAAGCTCGCCCTCGAGGACGAAGCACTCCTCGACGCCGTCATGCATGTGGTCGGGGTACTCGGAGCCCGGCGCCATCCGGAACATCGCGGTCATGCGGTTATTCGGTCGATCGACGAAGAGCCGTCGGACCTGGACGCCTTCGACGCCGGTCTCCTCCCACCGCCCGTCGCGCGCATAGAGCGTGAAGAGCCCTCGGTTCGGTCCCTCGTCAGCGAGCTGATCGGAGTTCCAGCCGCGCCAGATCTGGGCGCGCTGCTGGCGCGGCAGCTCGGCGACGCGCGCTTCGAGTCGCCGGAGCAGGTTCGCCCGGGCGTCCGGGGAGGGGCCCTCGCGGAGGCCCGGCGCCGCGCTGGCGATGCTGTCGCCAAGGGCGATCACGGCGTCCCCGAACTCCGAGACGGCGCTGATCAGCGCTTCATCGCCCGTTGCGAGCGCCGCTTCGATCGACGCTGCGTCGCGATCGTCGAGAGCGCCGGCGAGGTAGAACGCCGCCCGGCCGACTGCGTCTTCAGGCGCGTCGGCGCCGTCGCGGGGATCGGGATTGACGGGGAGGGAACTCATGCCGGGATCTCTCGGAGCGAGGCGAACGACTCGCGCAGGCGGAGCATGCCGAGGCGAATGCGGGTCTTGACGGTGCCGAGGGGGACGCCGTGGTGCCGGGCGATCTCGGGGCCGCTCATGCCGCCCTGGAAGGCCATCAGAATCGTCTCGCGCTGCTCGGGCGGCAGCGCCGCGACCGCGCGGCGGGCGCGCCCGAGGACTCCCGCTTCGGATGCCGGATCGTCCTCGGCGCCGGGTGCTTCGGCGAGGATCTGCGACACCCGGTCGGCGAGGCGATCGACGGCCGATGCGTGCGCCTTGCGACGCCGGAGGTGGTCGATCGCCTTGCCGCGGGCGATGAGCATCAGCCAGACGATCGGCCGCGCCGCGCGGGCGTCGAAGCTCGGCGCCTTCTGCCAGGCGATCAGCATCGCCTCCTGGAGCACGTCGTCGGCGGCCGTTCCGTCGCCCACGATGCCGCGGATCAGTCCGTGCAGCCGCGCCGCCACCGCGTCGTAGAGCTCGGCGAACGCCTCGCGGTCGCCTTGCGCGATCCGGCGGATGAGGTCGCGGTCGCGGGCGTCGTCGCAGGAGATCTGACGGGCGGCGCCTGGCGACGCGCTCCCGTCCGCAGGCGATGAGCATGCCGACGCGGGATGATCCGGTGCGCGGCGCGGGCTCGTCGAGTGGGGTTCTTTCATCGGGCGCTCAGAGGGCCGCAGGACGGCGCTCTCGGGTCGGGACCGGAGGCGGTGCTCGTCGCGCGACCTCGCCGACTCAGCGTCAGACGCAACGTCGCGCGGCAGGGCCGATCGTAGCCGGGCCCGCTGAGCGCGCTTCGAGCCGCAGGGAGAGTCGGACCACCGGGGAGCCGAAGCGAGCGCGCGCCGCGCGGCGACCGCGCGCTCTCCGGGGGCAGGAGACCCGAATGGCACGACCTGAAGGACGGTGCGATGGCGCTCGCTTTGCTGGCCGTCGAGCTGCCTTCCCCGCAGGAGCTGCGAGCCCGGTCGCGGCATCACCGCGAGTTTCGGCGCCCACGGTGAGAGCGACATGCTCCGGAGTTCCGGCTCCGGCGACCTCGCGACGATCCGCTCGTCCGCCGGAGCTCCCCACGTCCGCGCCCCGGCGCCCGCACCGCCGCCGTCGGGCGACGCGGAGACTCGGTCGGGGAACGCACGCAGCGATCGCACGACAGCACTCCGCACGCCGAGCCGTTTCGGATTCCGGTAAGGACTCCGGCGCCGGGCGCGGGCGGTGTTCCGGTCACCCGACCGGGCCGTGGTTCGAATCGGAGCGACGTCCGGGGCCTGGTGAGCGGTCCCGCTCGAGGTCCGGTCGAGGAGTCCGCGGCACCGCTCCGATCGAGATCGAATCAGGTCCCCGGCATGCGCCGCTCCACGCGGACGGGCCGCTCGGGGGCGTGCGGGAGCACCGGGCGCTACAGGGGGAGGGAGCATCAGGGACCCCCTCGCCACGCCCGCCTACCGGCGAGCGAGGAGCACCGGGTGGTACGGGGGGAGCGAGTGTCAGGGGTATCAGGGGTATCAGGGGTATCAGGGGTATCAGGGGTATCAGGGGTAT
>CALMPF010000031.1 GCA_937871505.1 uncultured Planctomycetia bacterium
TTCATCGGCTCAGTCAGGCTCGGGACTTGAGCGCAAGGGGCGCTGTAGTGTTAGGGCCGTGCGGAACGGAGACCCCTGCAACGGAGCCACACATGCCAGATTCCATCGAACGACAGATCAGCGCGCTCGACCGCATGACCACATCGGAGCTCGTCGAGCGCTTCGCCGAGGTCCACGGCTACCCCTGCCGCACACGGCACCGGGCGTACCTCATCCGCAAGATCGCCTGGCGGATTCAGGCCAACGCCGAGGGCGATCTGAGCGAGCGAGCGCGACGCCGGGCCGCGGAGCTCGCCAACGACGCCGAGGTGCGGGTCATGGCCCCCAAGTCCATGATCGCTCCGCCTCAGCCGGGACCGAGCGCCACCGTCCACCGTCGAACGCGCGGCGAAAACCACGACGACCCGCGCGTCCCGCCCGCGGGGTCGGCCATCGTCCGCGAGTACAAGGGCCGCACGATACGGGTCGTCGTCCTCCCGCGCGGCGAAGGCTTCGAGTTCGACGGCGAGCGCTTCCGCACCTTGACCGCGGTGGCCAAGCGGATCACCGGCAGCCACATGAACGGCTTCCGGTTCTTCCGGCTGTCGTGCGCCGGGGCGAAGCGATGAGCGGCCGTCGTCGGAACCAGCCAGGCGCGAGGGCCGAGACGTCCACCCGCATCCGCTGCGCGATCTACACCCGCAAGTCGAGCGACGAGGGCCTCGACCAGGAATTCAACTCGCTGGATGCGCAGCGCGAGAGCGCCGAAGCGTTCATCGCCAGCCAGAAGGCCGAGGGCTGGACCTGCGTTCCTGACCGCTACGACGACGGCGGCTTCTCCGGCGGAAGCATGGAGCGGCCAGCGCTCGATCGCCTGCTCCGCGACATCGAGGCGGGCAAAGTCGACTGCGTTGTTGTCTACAAGGTCGATCGGCTCAGCCGGTCGCTCATGGACTTCGCTCGGATCATGGAAGCGTTCGACCGCAAGGGCGTGTCGTTCGTCTCGGTGACGCAGCAGTTCAATACGACGAGCTCGATGGGCCGTCTGACGCTGAACATCCTGCTCTCGTTCGCGCAGTTCGAGCGGGAGATCATCGGCGAACGGATCCGGGACAAGATCGCTGCCCAGAAGCGTAAGGGCAAGTGGGCCGGCGGCGTGCCGGTGCTGGGCTACGACGTGGACCGCTCCGGCCCCAGCCCGCGGCTGGTGGTCAACGAGGCCGAGGCCGGTCGCGTTCGGCAGATCTTCCAGTTGTACCTGGACAAGGGCTCGCTGCTCCCGCTGGTCACCGAACTCTCGAAGCGCGAGTGGCGGAACAAGAGTCGAGTCATCCAGACCGGGAAGCGGAAGGGCAAGTCGCTCGGCGGGAAGCCCTCCGACAAGTGCTCGCTCTACCAGTTGCTCACCAACCCGATCTACGTTGGGAAGATCGCCCACAAGGGAGCGATCTACGACGGCGAGCATGAGCCGATCGTCGAGGCGACGCTCTTCGACCGCGTGCAAGCGCTCCTCAAGACCAACGGCCGCACCGGAGGCGCCGAGGTCCGCAACAAGTACGGCGCGCTCCTTCGCGGCCTCCTCCGCTGCAAGAGCTGCGGCCACTCGATGACGCACACCTTCGCGGGCGGGCGGAACAGCCGCTCGTACCGTTACTACCGCTGCATCAAGGCCATTAAGAGCGGAAGCGCGGTCTGTCCATCGAGCACGTTGCCCGCAGCGGAGATCGAGCGCGTCGTGGTCGATGAGATCCGCACGCTGGCCACCGACAAGGCGCTGCTGGCTCGCGTGCTCACCGAGGCACAGGGGTCGCTCGCCGCAGAACTGGAAGAGGCCACCGCCGAGCGGAACACCCTGAAGCGGCAGCTGGAGCGCAATCATCGCGCGTTGCGCGAGCTCGCCACATCGGGCACGACCGCTGAAGGCGCCTCGGCCCGCATTGCCGAACTCCACGAACGGATCGCGGACGCCGAGCGGCGAGTCCCGGTGCTCGACGGCAAGATCATCGAGCTCGACGCTGCCGCCATCACCCGCGACGAGGCCGAGGCCGCGTTCGCCGACTTCGACACGCTCTGGCAGAACCTGATCCCGCGCGAGCAGGCCCGGCTGCTTCGGCTCATCGTCTCGACCGTCGACTACGACGCGACGGCTGGGACGGTGGCCGTGACGTTCCGCCCGACAAGCATCCGGGCGCTTCTCGCCCGACGATTGGAGGAAGCCGCATGACGACCGTCACCAGATCGATCCGGTTCACCACGAAGGATCGCCGCAAGCGGGCCGTCGTGGCCACGTCCCGCGACGCGAGCCCGCTCCCACCCAAGGCCCCCGGCGGCAAGGCGGTCGCAACGGACGCCAACGAGGGCCGCGTGCCCCGCGTCGCCCGCCTCATGGCGCTCGCGATCCGCTTTGACGGCCTGCTTCGGGATGGTGTCGTCGCCAACCAGACGGAGCTCGCCCGGCTGGCCCGGGTCACGCAGCCGCGAATGACTCAGATCATGAACCTGCTGCACCTCGCGCCGGACATTCAGGAGGCCCTGCTCATGCTGCCTCCGACACGCGATGGCCGAGACGCGATCAGTGAACGTGACCTCCGGCCGATCGCTGGACTCACTTCATGGCGCACGCAGCGCCGCGGCTGGCTGCAGCTTGCGAGTCGATTCGGCGAACCGAAGTCCGCTGCTGACGACGAGCGCCGCTAACGCTCTGCTCCCACCAGTTCACGCAACTCGGCGATCGCCTTGGCGACCTCTGCGCCCTTCGACTCGATCACGTCGAGGAGCTCAGACGGCGTGCGGGTGTCCACTTCCGCCTTGCGGTTGGGGTTGACGGCCTTCAGGTCGTAAACCGCGTTCTCGATCGAGTCGGCCTTGGCGGATGCCTCCCGTGCCTGCGTCACGAGCGCGGCGATCTCGGCCTCGGCTTCAGCGATGGCGGCAGCGTCTCGACGCTTCGCCTGCTTCAGTTCCTTCAACCGCTCCCGCACCGCGTCCGCTTCCGCGGTCTTCTCGCGCGCGAGGTCCTTGAACGGCTGCGCATCAGCGGCGGCCTTGGCCTTCCGCGCCGTCAGGTCGACAGTCCACGATCGGTCCGAGTCCCCTCGCGTGGCGAGCATCGCCGCGAAGTCTTCGAAGTGCTTCAGAGTGAGCGGCGTCTTCTTGCCGACCTTCACGTCCGACAGGTCGTAGTACCAGATCTTCTCCGTGGGCTTGCCCTTGGTGAAGAAGAGCAGGTTCGTCTTCACACCTGCGCCCGCGGCGCTGAAGACCCCGCCGGGAAGCGAGAGCACGCACCACAGGTCGCACTCGTCGGTCAGCTTGCGCTTGGTCTTGACGAACGTCTCCTCGTTCGTGCGGAAGAGCACGCCTTCATCGATCACCACGCCGCAGCGCCCGCCGTGCTTGAGCGAGCGGATGAAGTGCTGCATGAACAGCACCTGCGTCGCGCTGGTGCGGTAGTCGAAGTTCGTCTGGGCGGCCTTGTTCTCCTTGCCGCCGAAGGGCGGGTTGGTGAGGATCACGTCGAACTGCGTCGGGGCGCCCTGGAACAGGCCGCCGTAGACCTCATCGCCGGTGAGTGCGTTCCCGTGCCAGATGTTCGGACGGTCGACGCCGTGGAGGATCAGGTTCGCCAGCCCGATCGGGTAGATCAGGTTCTCCTTCTCGCGACCCCAGAACGTCTCGTGCTTCAGGCGTTGGATCGCGTCCGCGCTCACCCGCTGCCCCGGCTTGGGCTTCATGTACTCGGCGGCCTGCGCGAGGAAGCCGCCAGTCCCGCAACACGGGTCGTAGACCGTCTCTCCGAGCTTCGGATCGATGGTGCGGACCATCGCGCGGATCACCTCGCGGGGCGTGAAGAACTGGCCCGCGTCCGAGCCCTTCTCTCCCATCTTCAGGAGCAGGCCCTCGTAGACCTGGCTGAGGGTGAATACGTGTTGGTCGCTGATGTGCTCGTTGCTGATCTCGTGGACCTTGTCGAGCACATCGAGGAGGTTCCGCTCGGTGTCGATGCGGACCCGTTCGACTCCCGACATGATCTCGGAGATCACCTTCTGTCGGCTGGTCGCCTGCGACTTCTCGCGGAGGCCCTTGAGGTACGGGATCAACTCGCCGTTGACGAAGGAGAGGAACGCCTTGTTGCCCGCGTCGTCGAGTTCCTTCCGCTTGTTCGCCAGCCCCGGCGCTGCCCAGTCCTTCCAGCGGTACGGCTTCTTGAGCGAGTGCGTGTAGCGAGCGCCCACGGCCTCGGCCTCGCCCGCCTCGCGGTCCTCCGTCTCGTCGAGGATGCGCAGGAACAGAATCCAGGTGAGCTCCGGCACGTACTGAAGCGCGCTGGCGACGTTGCCGCGACGCATGATGTCGCAGATCGACCAGATCGCCTGATCTACGCTCTGCTGGGTGGCGTGCTTCTTCCCGTTGGCGGCCTTGGGCTCGCGTGCGGGCTTCGCGGGTTTGCCGCGTGCTGCGGCTCGTCGGCTGGCGGTGGTGGTCTTCTTGGCCATGCGTCAGGATGCTCCGTTGAACGCAGCGCGGAGCAGCGCAGCGGGAAGGGATTCGATCTCGTCGAGTTCCTCGCGGCACCGGGCAATCATCGCCTCGACGGCGGCGAGTCGCACGGAGAGGGATGCAACGATCTGGCGCTGCGTGGCGACTTCAGGTTTCGGCACAGGGATCGCCCGGATGGTTGGCTGTGAGATGTTGCGCATCGAATAGCTTGTCCCCGTCGCATTGCCTTCAATGAACGTGCGAGCCAAGCGTGTTCGAAGCGCGAACTCCAGGTACTCAGGGACGAATACGGTCCGATCGATGACGAGCCGCAGCGTCTTGTCGCTGAGCATCAGGTTGTCGGGCGTCTCCCGGACCAGAACGACCGCCCCGGCGAGCTCCGCGGTGTTTGCGCGCGAGATCAAGAAGTCTCCGGGCCGCACCCGTTCGTGCTCGCCCGGCACGTATCCCGGAGGGACGGCCTTGTTCTCGTGAGGCCTGAAATGGCCCCAGGAAACAGCACTGACCTTGAGCACGCCCCACTCGTGATCGCCCGCGGGTCGGCCTTCTGCCACGACACTTGTGCCAGCTTCGAAGCGTTCAAGTCCAGCACCGAGCGCGACGATCGGCCATTGCGGTCCCTCGAAGACCTCGCGGAGGAGGGCCGCGGGCAGGGCTTCGGCGGCGGCGAGTCGGTCCAGCGCGGCGCGGCGGGCCGACGCCGCCTGCTCCATCCCCCGCGACACCCATTCCGCGATCCGCTCCTGCTCCGCCAGCGGAGGGAGGGGGATGCGGTGTCCTTCAAACATCGGCTTGGTCACGTGCTTCATGGTCGCGCCGTGAACCAGTTTGTCGATCTCCGCCATTGCCTCACGCAATGCGAAAAACAGGTAGAGTCGATCAACGCGGTCCGGATACTCGCAGACCTTGAAGATGTGCTGGTTGACGACAGCGGGACCGCGATCCCAGATGAACGCATCAAGTGTCGCCGACCACGACACCAAGAGATCGCCGTTGTCTACGCGATGGCCGTCCGAGACATCGCCGCCGAAGTAGTCGAAGGGCGCGGATGGATCAGTCAGGTTCTTTATGCGGATAATGGGCAGCCCACTTCGTCCCCAGTCTTTCGGCCTGAAAGCCCGGCCGTTGACGTAGTCCGCCACCTCACCCAGCGGCACACGCGGCCACTCCGCCGCGTCCGGCCGCGCCTCTGCGCGCCGTCCGCGTTCGATCGGTCTTTCCGGCGCAGCCGAGCCCTTCATGCCGCGAACATCCTCTCTTTGGTCTGCTGGAGAACGACACGCGGTTCACCCGCGCTCTGGAGCGCGGCGATGCCGCCCGCGGCAGCCACCTCTGGCGTCTGCCAGATGTGCGGGTTCTCCAATCCCTCGGTGCCGCCGACGGCGAACTGGTCGGCGATCGCCTCGACCGCTGCCTTCGCGGGCGCTGGGAGCGCGGCGAGCCAGCCAGCGTGCTTGTAGCGGAAGGCCAGGCAACGATCCTCGCGTGTGCGAGGCAACAGGCCATACGCCAGATCGGCCAGCACGTCGTAGAGGTCGTAGTCGTTCATCTGCTCGAGCATGCGCAAGACGCTCGGTGAGTAGCCGGCGCTGACGATGGCATCAATGATCTCCTCTCGCTGCGGCGGGTTGACCCATCTGGCGCGGAAGGCTTCGAGCGTGGGGCACTCGGCGATGAGTCGAGCGGAGAGGCCGGCCTTGTACTGATCCAGCGGCACGGGCATGGCACGACCGTCGACGGTGCCTACCACATACCGGCCCTGCGGGCTCACCTGCACAAAGAACCCGTCCACCTCGATTGGCGCCGTTGCTCCATTCGACGGATCGGCATCGTCGCCGCCGCCGTGGCGCTCGCCGCCGCCGCCGGGCGGGGCAGTCACGAAGTCCTCGCCGAAGAGTCGGGTCGCCCCGGTGTAGTCGTAGACGGTGAACATCAACTTGCCGGTGGGCTCGTCGATGCGCGTGCCCCGACCGATCATCTGGTAGAACGAGATCGGGCTCTTCATGTAGCGGAAGAAGGCGATGTTCCGCACAGGGGGGACATCGACTCCGGTCGTCAGGAGGTCGACGGTCGTGGCGATGAAGTGGCTCGACGATGAGCCGCGGAGGTCTGGAAGCGCGTCGTTGCCACTGGACGCCGCAGTGCACTTGAACGCGAAGGGGTCCTTGCGGGCGACGCCTTTCTGGGCGCACCACTGGGCGTAGAGGTTGTTCATCGCCACGGCAACATCGTCGGCGTGACGATCGCGGGCGCAGAAGATGATCGTCTTCTGGTGCGGCCCGCGTTCCGTGTCGGAGTTGACGAGCTGCGTGAAGAGATCGAGGCACATCGCGTTGACCCGATCCGGGAGCAGGAGCTTGGTCTCGAACTGCTGCTTCTCGTAGAGGTCGGCGATCTCTTTCGCGGTGACGGGTTGACCGGTGTTCGCGTTGCGCGGGTTCCGCGTGATGATGTCGGCGAGGGTGAGTCCGGTGGCGTCGAGGTTGACCTGTGCGAGTTCGATGGCGCAGGCCGCGAGGTAGCCGTCCTCCATCGCCTGCGCGAGGCCGTACTCGTAGACCGGCTCGCCGAAGTAGGCCAGGTTGTCGGCGGTGATCTTCGCGTCGGACTTCGCTTCCTCGCTCTGCTCGGCGCACTTGAGCTGGCGCGGCGTGGCGGTGAGGCCGATCTGAACGGCGTCGGGATTCCGCGTGAGGACGACCGACCACTTGCCCCACGCCGATCGATGGCACTCGTCGATGACGATGTGGGAGAAATAGCCCTCGGGGTAGTGCCGGAAGAGGAACGAAGGGTCGCCGTCGTCCTTGTCGATGCCGAGCGTCTGGTAGGTGGCGATGTGGACGCGGGCGTTCTTGGCGTTGTTGCGCCCGTCGGCTTCGTAGACCTCGGCAGCGTCGGCGCCGAAGATGTTCTGCATCGCCTTGAGGCCTTGCGTGCGGAGCTCGTCGCGGTCGCAGAGGAAGAGGGCGCGTTTGAGCTGGCCCGCGTCGGCCACGCGCTTCAGGAGGTTGCACGCGATGAAGGTCTTGCCGGTGCCGGTCGCCAGCGAGAGAAGGGCGCGCGGGGGTTGTCGCGTCTCTGCACATCGGGCGACCTTCTCGAACACCGCGCGGATGGCCGCATCCTGGAAATACCGGCGCTGTCCCTCGCCACCCGCGTATCGGGTGAGCAATGGTCGTGCGGCGGGCGAGTCGAGCGAGAAGCCGACGATGGCCTCGTAGCGGGCGCGGAGTTCGGTGGGCGTCGGAAACTCCGACAGCGGACGGGGCGCGCTGGTCAATCCCGTGGAGCGATCAAACTCCACGAACAGGTGACCGTTGCTCGAGAAGACGAACTGGACGTTGTGGCGATTGGCGGCGAGGTAGCCCTTGGCCTGATCGAGGCCGTGGCCGGGAGGGAGCGATTCCTTCTTGGCCTCGATGAGCGCGACGGCGACGGGCTGCGTCTCGGCGTTCACCCGGATGCGGAGTGTGTAATCGGTCCGGCCTGAGGAGCGGCGGCGGCCCTTGTCGTTGACGATCTCGACGGCACCCAGCGTGACCTCGCGGCAGATGAGGTCCTCCGACCACCCACGGGCGTGGATGGCGGGATCGATCAGCTTCGCACGGGTGTCGGCTTCGGTGAGCGTCACGGTTGTCGCTCCTCCTCATCGGTGTCCGGGGCCGCGACGGCCCAGATGCGCTTGAGGGGGATCTCCGCTCGAAGGTCCTCGTCCAGCTTGTCGTAGACCGCGAGGAACTGATCGATGAGGTCGTTCTGGTCCCACAGCCGAACCTTGAAGAAGAGCCGCGGGATCTCCCGCATGACCGTCGGCTTGAAGCCCCCCCAGCAGACGAGCAGCCCTTGGTCCGCGCCGACGTGCTGCATCGTGCCGACGAGCTGATCGAGCACCGGCCGTTCCAGCGCTGTCGCCTGGCTCTTCACCTGCACGCAGATGCGGGGATGGCCGAACCCGAGGGTGCTGGGTGCCGCGAGGATGTCGATCCCCCCGTCAGCGCCCTTGTCGCTGTGGTGCGTTGTGAATCCCTGCGCGTTGAGGATGGACTCGACGAGGCCCTCCAGCCCATGACCGGCGTACTTGCTGTAGATCAGGCGGGCGATGTGGTCGCGGCCGATCAACTCAAGGTCGAGCTCGCGGGCAACCGCTTCGTCGCCAGAGTCGTCATCGTCATCGACGGCCGTCGAAGGTCGAGGCTTCATGCCTGCGGATTTCCATCCGTTCGGCTTCATCGCGCGCACGCGAGCTTCGGCGTCGTTCCTCTTGATCTGACAGACGGTGGTGAAGGCGCCCAGCGAGTTGAGGATGTCCTGATCGAAGTTGGTCCTCGGGATGTCCGTCTCGAGCCACTTCACCGTTCGGTGGTGGTAGTACGGGTTCTCCGCTTTCGGATCGAAGGTGTAGTCGCCCGTGATCTCGCCGATGTGGATCGTCTTGCGCTTGCTGGGTACGGCAACCCAGTCGCCCCTGGCCATCTTGCGCACGAACGCCCACATCTGCCCCGAGTTCTGACGGCGAGCGCCGGCGCTGCCATCCGGATACACCTCGCGGAGGATCTCTTGGATGTCCTCTCGGCTGGTGATTCCGCCGAGGTCTCGATTCAGGCCTCCCCACGTCAGGTAGATGCGACCGTCCTGGAGGAACTTCGCCTCGTGCTCGCAGTGCCCGCCTGATCGGTTGAGCCAAAGTGCCATCGGGACCTCCAACGACTGTGACGAGAATCAGCCGGGCTTGACCCGGCGGTTATGTTCCCGGTACAGTAAACCGCCGGAACATCGCCGTCAATACGAGGACCCCATGGGCCAGTCGCGCGGACATTTCGGTTCGATGCTTCGAGAGCGACGGATCGGCAAGGGCTACAGCCTTCGGAAGTTCGCCGAGGCGGTCGATGTGAGCCCGACGTACCTGTCGCTGGTGGAGACAGGGAAGGCGGAATACCCGCCGAGCGCCGAGCGCGTGCGGAAGATGGCCGAGGTGCTCGGCGAGAACGCTGATGAGTGGATCGCGCTGGCGGGCCGGATGCCGAAGGATGTCGAGCAGATCATCCTCAACAAGCCCAACGCCATGCCCGCGCTGCTGCGGGCGGCGAAGGGCCTCAGCGCGGAACGGCTGAAGAAACTCACCGAGCAGATCGAGAAGGAGAACCGGGAGGGCAAGCGCAGTTGAGACAGCCGGGACAGCCACCACTTTCCGCCCCTGCTCGGCATTCGACGACGGCCGTGACCGGCCTCCCGTCGCCAGCGGGACCGCCTGCTCTTCTCCATCACCCGCGCCATGCCGCGCACCGCTCGACTGGTCCTGCCCGAGCTTCCGCACCATCTGACCCAGCGCGGCAACAATCGCCAGGACGTCTTCTTCACCGACGACGATCGTGAGCTCTGCCTGCGGATCCTCGCCGAGCGGACGCACCTTCATCGGATCCGGCTCGTCGCCTGGTGCCTGATGAGCAATCACATCCACCTCGTCCTCGTCCCCACCGATCCCGCGGGGCTGGAGAACGCCTTCGGCCGGACCCACTGGCGATGCTCCCAGACCATCAACCTCCTCCATGGTCGCAGCGGTCATCTCTGGAAGGGCCGCTTCGTCTCCTCGCCGACGGATGAGGCGCACGCCTGCGCCGCGGTCCGCTCCGTCGAACGGAATCCTGTCCGGGCCCGAATCGTCCGCGCCAAGCCGAGTGCTCTCCGTGGTCCCTGGTCCAGCGCGCCGAGGCCCACTGCACCGGCCACGACCGGCGCGGGCTCGTCGACGCGGCCCGCTGGGGCCGCCGCCATCCGCCGGACATCTGGCGGGCGATCCTCCGTCAGCCCGACGACGAGACGTTCGCCGAAGGACTCCGCAGTGCCGCCCGCACGGGCCGGCCGCTCGCCAGCGACTTGTTCCTCTCCAAGCTCGAGACCGTCATCGGCAGACGGCTCCGCCCTCTCCCGCGCGGCAGGCCGCGCAAGCAGGTCTGAGATGCAATGGGTCAGTCCCGCCGGCATGACCGGGCGGACAAACGGTGGCTGTCCATAGCTTCCGGCGCGCTTCGCGCCGCATGGACGGGGTGAGGTGCCGAAGCCGCACAACCCCGCGGCCTGCCCGTGGCGCTGATCGAGTCGACGCTGCGCGACGGGACCAAGCGGATCGTCGCGCTCGCCGGCGAGCCGATGCGCTGGCTCGGCGGGCACGTGGGCATCGTTGACGGGTCCAGCGTCGACACGGTGAACGAGCAGGCTGGACCGCAGCCGCACGCGGAGGGATTGAGCTCGCGAGCCAGCACGTCTGATTCCAGCTCTGGAGCACGGCGGAGAAGGAGCCCCGCCACGGAGGCCACGCTGTCCGGTCGGATCTCACCCCGCTCGATCAAAGCGACCAGTACTACAGCGCTGGAACTCGTCTGCTGCGGCCGCCCGGATGCGGCGTTCTGGCGGCGTCGCAGCTCGGCTTCGGGCCTCGACGTAGCACTGCGGCTACGCCGTCGGCCCGAAGCCTTCGCTGCTCCTTGCCAGAAGCCGCCCCGAGCTGCCCCGCGACGACGCGTTCCAGCGCTGTAGTGCCAGGTGGCATCCAAGTCCCCGTCCTCGGTTGAGTCGACCAGCCGAGCGTGCGAGCGCGTCCGCGACAGCATCGATGTCCGGCCCCACCTCCGTTCCCAGCAGGCTGCTCGTACAGGCTCGGCGGGACGCGCGCCCGTCCCGTGTCTCGTGCGGAACAGAGAGGAATCCCTGCATTCAACCGACTTGTCGAGCGTTCTTCCTTCACCGTCATGACACACGTCGACGGATGGGCTGCCCAGGCGATCGACAGAGACGGCGAGCCGGTCGCCCGAGGTCATTCGGCCTGCGCACGATCAGCAGGCACACCAACAGAAGAGGAGCAGTGCTTCATGTCGCATGGAACGTTCACTCACCGTGATCGCGGTTGCGGTCCCCGCACGTTCGCCCGGCTCGGTCGAGCCCGCTTCACTCGGCTTCGCGCCCTGGCCATCGTGGCGATTGTGACATCCGGCGGGAGCGCGTCAGCCGTCTGTCGCGAGAATGTCGTGGGCGAGAGTCGCGACGCACGCGAAACCAGTCCAAAGACAGAGTCGATGGAGTCGAGACTTGGCGCGTTGATCGATCGATCTCCGCTCACCGAAGCGAACGTCCCCGCGGCAGTCGAGCTGTTGCGCGGAACGGAGCCGCACACGTGGTCCGAGGCAACCCGCGTGATGATGCTCCGCGCGCTCTTCGAGCACTCCGGCCCAAGTCGGGTGGCCGTGGCCGATGCCATCTTCGGAGCGGGGGCGATCCGGCCGAAGCACCAGCGGGAGAGGGCACGTCCAGGCACCGACTGGGTCGTCGACCTGGACGTGGATCTGCCTCGATTCCAGCTCAGTCTGAGTGATCAATCCCTGTATCTCTTGAACTCCGCTTCAGACGTCTACTCGACCTACAGCCGGAACATCGGGGCGGTCCAACGCATCTCGCTCGATGGAGTCGTCCTCTGGAGCGTCGATGACCCGGAGATCGCCGACGCTCCCGCCCGCGTCGGGGTGGGGCGCGATGGAGATGTCGGACGGTTTCTTCCGACCGTGAGACCGGTCATGCCAGATCATCGATTCGCCTCGACGGACGTGATCACGCTGCTCGGCGTCGAACCTGGCGAGCACACGCTCGACGTAGCGGTGCTCACCGTGGTCGGCGACCGGACCACGGGCGAGGCGCTCGATGCCGCGGGCTGGTCGGGACGAGCGAGCTCCGTAATCGAACAGATGGCGCCGCATGAGATCGTGCTGCGGACTCGGTTCACCGCGGTCTCGTCGACTGCCGCCCGCACCGATGGAACTCTGCGCTTTCATCGCGGGTATGACATCACCGTCTCGATCGTGCCGATCGGTGATCGTCGGTATATCGCCATCTCGGCGGACATCCGGAGTGAGCCGGAACTGAAGGAGGGACGCCGGTGGCGGCTCCGTCAGGATGATCTCGAGATCGTCCTCGATCGCGGGCAAAGGCACACGAGCGGCCGCGCGTCGAGGGCGCGGCCGTCGGCCCTCGTCGACACCTCGTTCGATCTGACCCGACCGATCGAGCTCAGCTTTGATCGTGACCCGGATGACGTCACTCCCATCGCCGACGTGGACTCGCGCTGGTGCCCGCCTGCGTGGCGAGCCCCCTTCAGCGTCGTGCTTCCCCCCGACGGCGACACTCGGTTGGAGCGATTCGGCGGCGGCGTGGACTGGACCGTGAAGGAGGACGCTCCTGTCGCCGCGAACGCGGCGGTGCCGACAGTTCCACGGACGCAAAGCCGCCCGTGAGCGACGCGGCGACCACGATGTCGAGACGACCAGCGAGTTGCCTTCACTCGCGTCAGCCAAGCGCCACTGAAGTGCAGTCCCGTTGCCATCACTCCTCTTCAGCATGTGCCGGAGGCGACCTCTCTCGACGATCTGCTTTGGCCGGATCATCGAGCGCGGCACGTATGGGCGGTCGCCGAAGGGCCGATGCTCGATGAGCTGGGGCGTCGAGTGACCTCACGGAGCGACTTCGCGGGCGCACCGGTGATGCACCGATGGGGACGATGCACACATGCGGACAGCCACCATTCCTGGCAAGGTCGCCACTTGCCGTCCGATGTCCCAGGATCTCGACTCGATCACGCGCGTCGGAGGGGCAGCGGCGACGGGCGGTGGCGGGCTTCACTCTGCCGGCTTCTTGCTCTCCTTGCCTTTCACCCCGCTCTCGCCCTTCGGTCCCTTCTTGGCGCTTTGGCGTTCGCGCGGGCTGAGCCGTTCCTCGCGGGGGACACCTGGCGGTCGATCTGGCGGACGGCGAGGGCCAGACCCGGCTCTCCGGGTGGGCGGCCGGGCGGAAGCCGCTTCAGCGGCCGGGCTTCCGGGCCGCTCGGCCGCAACCCGAATGACTTTCGCCACAGGCTGCCCGGCCCGGGAACGCCGGCCTTGGCACGGTCGACGTGGGAGGCCCCGGCTGACTGGCAGATCCGACAATCCCGACGAACGCCGGAAGCCTCTCCCCATGCTCCGTCGACGACGCTTCTGGCATGAGTCAAATTTGACGGTGGATGAGTTCCGGAGCGGTGACGCCCCCGATCCCCTCGCACCGGAACCTGTATGCTGAGTGTCATCGGCAGTTTGCCATCGGCCGTTGAACGGTCGAGACGGCCACGTTCCGCGGGCGCGCCTCGGAGTCCGGCCCGATGCGACCTGGCGCGATCCGGCTCGCCCGGGACCGCGGGCGCCCTTTCAACCCCCACACCCATGCTCCGACCACCAACGCAGCTTTCGATTGCACTCCTCGTTTCAGCGGCCGCCGCCTGCTCCTCCCTCGTGGGAGCAGCGCCGGCGGCGTCGGATGCACCCGGCTCGCCGGGCGCGACCACGACGATCGACGGGCGACAGCTCCCGCCGCCTGATCCGAAGTTCGGAGGCGTGATCAAGGACGACGCCCTTCAGTCCACCCCGTGGTGGGCGCCTCGCGTCGTGCCTCCCGCGAACGCGCCCAACGTGCTCCTGATCATCACCGATGACGCGGGATTCGGCGTGCCAAGCACCTTCGGCGGGGTCATTCCGACGCCGGCAATGGACCGTCTTGCCGCCGAGGGCCTTCGCTACAACCGCGTCTTCTCGACGGCGCTCTGCTCGCCGACGCGCGCCGCGCTGATCACCGGCCGCAATCACCACTCGGTGGGGTTCGGCGTGATCTCGGAGCAGTCGACCGGATTTCCCGGATACAACAGCATCATCAATCGCGACACGGCGACGATCGGCAGGATCCTCGTCGACAACGGCTACGGCACCTCATGGTTCGGCAAGGACCACAATGTGCCGGCGTTCCAGGCAAGCCAGGCCGGGCCATTTGACCAGTGGCCGATCGGGATGGGATTCGAGTACTTCTACGGCTTCATCGGCGGCGACGCAAACCAGTGGCAGCCGAACCTCTTCAGGAACACCACCCAGATCTACCCCTTCGAGGGCGCGGAACCCGGCACCTGGAACCTGGTCACGGCGATGGCCGACGACGCCATCGATTGGATGACGCGGATGCACCAGATCCAGCCGGACAAGCCGATCTTCATCAAGTACGCCCCCGGGGCCACGCACGCGCCGCACCACCCCACGAAGGAGTGGGTCGACAAGATCAGCGCCATGCACCTCTTCGACGAGGGCTGGAACAAGGTGCGGGAGCGGATCTTCGAGAATCAGAAGCGGCTCGGCGTGATCCCCGCCGACACGGTGCTCGGTCCCTGGCCGAAGGACGTGCTCAAGGAGTGGGACGCGCTGACCGCGGAGGAGAGGAAGCTCTTCATCCGCCAGGTCGAGGTCTTCGCCGCATATGCCGCCTACAGCGACCACGAGATCGGGCGGGTGATCCAGGCGTTCGAGGACCTCGGCAAGCTGGAGAACACGCTCGTCATCTACATCAACGGCGACAACGGCACCAGCGCCGAAGGCGGCCCGATGGGAACGCCGAACGAGGTCGCGTTCTTCAACGGGCTCAATGAACTGCCGATCGACGTGCAGATGAAGTTCTACGACGTCTGGGGCACCGAGCACACCTACAACCACATGTCCGCGGGCTGGTCGTGGGTCTTCGACACGCCATTCCCGTGGTTCAAGCAGAACGCGTCGCAGCTCGGCGGCATCAACCAGAGCATGGTGGTCTCGTGGCCGGCCCGGATCAAGGACAAGGGCGGGCTGCGCGAGCAGTTCGTGCACGTCATCGACGTCGTCCCCACGATTCTCGAGTCCGCGGGGATCAGCGCTCCGGAGGTCGTCGACGGCATTCGGCAGAGGCCGATCGAGGGGGTGAGCTTCGCCTACACGTTCGATGCGGCGAACGCGAAGGCGCCGTCGCGCCGCACCACGCAGTACTTCGAGATGATGGGTCAGTGGGCGCTCTACGACGAGGGGTGGTTCCTGAGCACCAAGGTCAACCGAGCGCCTTGGCAGGCGTTCGGCGCCGCGAATCCGGACCCCTTGAACAACCAGGTCTTCGAGCTCTTCAACCTGAACGAGGACTTCGCCCAGACCGTCAACCTCGCCGCAAAGCACCCCGATCGCGTGGAGCAGATGCGCGAGAAGTTCGCCGCCGAGGCGAGGAAGTACCAGGTCTTCCCGCTCGACGCCTCGGTCGCGGCCCGCATCGTCGCGCCGCGGCCCAACATCACCGCCGGCCGTTCCGAGTTCGTGTACACGCGGCCGATGGTCGGCCTGCCGCAGGGCGACTCGCCGCTGCTGCTCAACACGTCCTATACGATCATCGCGGAGGTCGACGTGCCCGCGGGCGGGCCCAAGGACGGGCCAGAAGGCATGATCCTGACTTCCGGGGGTCGATTCGCGGGATACGGCCTCTACCTCCTCAAGGGCCGACCGGTCTTCCTCTGGAACCTCGTCGACCTCGAGCGCGTCAGGTGGGCGGGGACGGACGCGCTTCCGCCAGGGCGGCACACGATCGAGTTCGACTTCGAGTACGAAGGCATCGGCTCGGGAACGCTGCGGTTCAACGACTTCAGCGGCGTCGGTCGGCCCGGCACCGGCACGCTCAAGGTGAACGGGAAGGTCGTCGACACGAAGCGCATGGAGCGCACGCTGCCGATGATCCTCCAGTGGGACGAGTCCTTCGACATCGGCTCGGACACCCTCACCGGCGTGAACGACGCGGACTACGTGCCGCCGTTCGCGCTGACCGCGGAGCTCATCAAGCTCACCGTCAGGGTCGATCGCCCGCAGCTCTCTCCGGCCGACATCAAGCGGCTCGAGGCGGCGATGCTCGAGAAGGCGAAGCGGGACTGAGCGGCCGGGCGGCGGATCCGAGCGAGGCAGCGGACTTCGAGGACGACCCGCGGACGAAGCGGCCGGTGGAAGCCCGCCGGCGCCGAACGACCCAGGCTTCGCGCCAGCGCGCAGCCGGTGCCGGTGGACGGCGTCCCTTCGCTGCGCTCGCGCCCGTCAGGACGCGACCCGTCGCCGTGCCCAGAAGTGCAGGAGCGCCGCCGACGCGATCGGCGGATGCGAGCACTCGAAGCGGTACCCGACGAATTCGTGATCGACGGAACCGATCTGAGCCGCGACCGAGCGAACGAGCTCGGGGTACCACGGCACGTGCGAGGTCGCCATCGCCGCGGCGCCCCGGCCGAGTTCCACCGGGGCGCCGTCGAGCGGCAGTCGTTCGGAAGCGACGTGCGCGAGGTGGTATCCATGCGGTCGCGTGAGCCGATCGCAGAAGGTCACCTCGCTGGGGCGGACGAGCTCGAGATCACGGTGGACGAGGAGGTCGATGATCAGTCGCCGGATCGGCGACTCAATGATCATCATCAGCGCGCCTGATGGCGGTCCACCGCGCCGCGAACTCTCGGCGCCGCGCTCCTCGTACGGCGCGTCGAGCGCGGTTCCCAGGACGCAGGTGAGGCGTCCCGCTCGACCGACCGCGGACGGGACGACCTCGAATCGGCGCATGCCGCGTGCCTCGGTGGAATGGACCGCGATCGATCGCGGCTCGCAGAAGCGCCGGATGAGCGGCAGCTCGAGCGTCGACTCGGGATCGAGGGGCCGCTCGCCATGGTGCTGGGACTGATTCTCGCCGGAGACGACCTGTGCGTATGCGATCGGCCAGCGCTCCGGACGCAGGGTCGACAGGCCGACGGTTCCCCTGACGATGGCGCCGTGGATGATCCCCGGGATCGTCCCGCGGGTCGCTCCGGGCGGATCCTCGTCGCTGAGCTCGGCCGCGCGGCCCGCTTCGCGCGGGGCCGGCCAGATGAACGCCGTCCGAAACCCGACCTCGACCTCGACCCCCCAGAGCACCCGCGCCCCCTCAAAGAGCTGCTGCCGCGCCGTATCGAAGTGGGGAGTGCCATCCTCCTCCGTTGATTCGCCCGCCCCCAGAAGAAGCACCGGCAGCGAGCGCCGCTCCTCGCCGCACGCTTCGATCGACTTCTCCAGCTCCGCGACGGCGTTGCGGGCGGCCTCGACGGCGGCTTGGGGCGCACCGCAGCGCGCACACGCATCGATGTAGACCCCGAGACTCTTGGATCGAGGCAGCGCTCGCAGCGCGTCGCCGGCACTGCGTTCGGCCAGGGCTCGTGAGATCCTCCACGCCAGGCCGCGGTTGACATCGAGACGGCGCGCCATCGTCCGCGGCTGCGCTGGATCCGCGACGTCCGCGAGCGCCGCGCGCAGGGCAGCCTGGAGCTCGCGGACGCACGCCGCGACCCGGACGATGGAGGGCCGCGCAGCGACAGCTCCTGCCGATCGGCGCTGCCGCGAGTCTGGGGAGTCGAACGAATCGAGTGGCGCCTGGAGCATCGGGCGGTCGACGGTACCCGGCGAAGGGCCGGGAGGGATCCGCGTTCGCGCTGTCGGTCTCGTCCAGCGTCGCCCCAGGCCCGTTCAGTCAGAGGTCTTGCCTCGGCCGGGATCGATCGCACGTTGCTCACCCATGCAAGGAGGCCGAAGAGCCGGAAGCGACCCCGGTCCTTGCGACGCGAGCGAACTCCAGCCGTTCCGGGGGATCCGTGCGTGAGGGTGGTCGTCAGGTCATGGGCTCTCTCGCCGAGCGGGGAGTCGCCCGGAGGTGGCGCGAAGGCCCGCGGGACATGGGGACGGCTCCGCCAGCGAGGTGGACGGACCTCCACGAAATCCACCGGCCTCCGCGGCCGGATCCCGCCTCTCGCGTCCCTTCCTCGCGACGCTCCGCTGCGGCCGGGGGACCGGACGTGGTGGGACGACGTGACTGCCGTCTTGGCTGCATCGGCTCCTCCGGTTCGCGCAACCGGTCGCTGCGGTCTTGGATCTGCAGCGCGAAGCGCTCGGCCGGGGCGACCATGGACTCGATCGAGGAGGTGCGCGTCGAGGTTCCGGCAGCGGTCGGCCAAGGCGGGCTCCGAACCTCGCAGAAACTCGGGCGAGCCCTTGACATATTCCTATATCGTGATATGTTTCCTTCGTGGCTCGTTCGCCGACGAACTCCGACGCCTTCGCCGCCATCGCCGAGCCGCGACGCAGGGAGCTCCTCGGCGCCTTGGCCCGCGGCGACGGCGAGCGCGACGTCTCGTGGCTCGTCGCAGATCTCGGATGGCCGCAGCCCCAGGTCTCGAAACACCTCGCTGTGCTGCGCCAGGTCGGACTCGTCACCGTCGCGCGGAGCGGCAAGCGCCGCATGTACAGCTTGAACGGCCTGAAGCTCCGCGAGGTGCACGACTGGGTCAAGACCTACGAGCGCTTCTGGGATCACCAGCTTCGCCGCATCAAGGAGCGGGCGGAGCGGGTCGAACGCCGGGGGCGGGAGGCGACCGACACGGACCGTCAGCACTGAGATCGTCTCTCGGACGGGTGCGCGGCGCGATGCGTCGACGATCCGTCACATCCACTCTCCAGCTCGCACTCATCTCGACCAAGAGACTCAGACAGGGAATCCACCATGCTCACCGCCACCGACAGCGACACCATCCACACCCTCGAGATCCGCAGGGATGTGCTCATCGCCGCATCGCCCGAGATCGCCTTCGAGGCACTGCTCGAAGAGCTCGGTCCAGGCAGTGAACTGCCCGACGGCACCCCCTTCCCGCTCACGATCGAGCCCTGGCCCGGTGGACGCTGGTATCGCGATCTCGGCACCTCAGGTGGCCGTCCGTACGGCCACCTCTGGGGACACGTGCAGGTCATCAAGGCGCCGACGCTCCTCGAACTCACCGGTCCGATGCCGATGTCCTTCCCCGCCCTCAATCACGTGCAGTATCGACTGAAGGCCGAGGGAAGCGGCACGCGCCTCGCGCTCGTGCACCGTGCCTTGGGCCTCATCCCGCAGGACTTCCGGGACGGAATGCCGGAAGGGTGGGAGCATGGGCTCAACCGCGTCAAGCTGATCGCGGAGCGGAAGGGGTCGCGGCAAGGCTGAGCGAGCTCACGCTCGCGATCGAGCTCCGATCGCCTCGCGCAGCGAGGACGTGCCGGAATCGGCGGCGGACTCGGCGCGGAGGGAGTGCGCGAATGCGATCGCGCGGAGGTCAATCGGCCGCCTTCCCGGAGCGGGCGCCTTCAGGAGCCGCTGTGCGCGTGAGCACCCGCAGGCCGAGCGGCGGAAAGAGACTCCCCTCCGGGGCCCGCTCTCCCAGATACGGCGCCGTGAGGATGGCCTGCTCGGCAGCGTCGGAGGGCGACATGCGATGAATGAGCAGGAAGGAGAGGTAGATGAAGTCGCTGATGGCGCTGGCGTCCCAGGGCACCGCGGTGCTGTAGCCGCTGATTGAGAACGCGGTCTCCTCGGGGAGGGCCGCGTGGATCGCCTCCGGAACGTCGCCTGACATCATCATGCAGCCGGAGAGATGCAGGAGCACGAGATTCGTCCCGTCTCGGAGCGTCTCGGCGATCGTGTCCGCTCCGATCACTCCTCCCGGCGAGACGACGCCGCGCTCCGTGCCGTGCGAGGAGATCAGCAGGACGACGGGTTCGCTCATCGCCGCCGCCTCGCCCGCGAGCCTCCTGAAGTCCGCCTCGTCATGGAAGAAGCGATGGCGGACCCGCACGTGGCGCGCGGAAGCCATGGTGAAGTAGCGCTGGAGCATCGAGCCGAAGTCGTACGGAGGCTCTGCGAGCGTCGTCTCCCAGTTCGCCTCGAGGATGATGAGCCAAGGGTCGCCAGACGCGATCGCGCGGGCGCGGTCCGCTCCGGCCACGGCCGACCCCGATCGCCAGCCCAACCAGTCCCGCCAGATGCGGTCGTCGGACTCGCGCCAGCTCCCCCTGAAGACCTGGCCCGCCTCATCGAGCACGAACCACCCCTCGCCCGACGCGCCGGGCTCGACGTACGTGAACTCGAGTCGCGTGCCGCTCTCAGAGAGGCGTCCCTCAATCGTCGATCCGCCTGCGTACGCGTAGGTGCCGCTGACCCTGTCTCCCTCGATGGTCAGCTCCATCGGACCAAACGAAGTCTGCCACCTCCCTGCGAAAGTCGCCGACGTGACAGCAGGCGCGTCACCTCCCGTCGCCGACGCCGCCGGTGGCTGCGGGGCTTCCGGGGCGACCGCGGGCGCGACGGACGACTCCGCGCGTGCGGCCATCGATGCCGGGCGGGCGCCGAGTTCATTCGCGGGGGCTGGCGCAGGCGCCGCCGATGCCGAAGCGGAGCGCGCCCCGGCCCCGGGCCCGGCGAACGCTGCGACCCCCGCGAGGCCCAGCAGACCGAGGAGGGTCGCTCCGGTGCCAAGTCGGGACATGGACTTCATGGACCTGACGCTCCGTCTCACTGCGGACGTTACGTCGGCGCTGTGGGCGCGAGGTGATGGCGTCCGATGAACTGCACGAATGCAGCGCCCGCGGACGCGGGTTCGGAAGAAGATCGGGCCCGCGCCCGGGAGATCGCTACCGCAGTCTTCCGCCTCGCCACGAGGCCCCCGACACTCCACCCCTTGCGCGGGAGAGCCGATGGGAATGAGGGCGGGCCCGCCGACGTGAGCATCGGAGAGCGCACGGCGCTGGACACGGACCGCACGGACCTCGTCGTTCTCTCATGGGGTCAGTCCGGCGGACTGCGGACAATGCAAGAGGCTGCCACCCGATCTCGCGGAACTCCGGAAGCCGGCCCGTCGTTCCCATCGACGTCCGAAGGTCCGACTCGTCGAAGATCCGCGCTGCATCGAGCAGCGCTTCAGAAGCCTCTCGCAGCACCTCGGCCGCGACCCCGGCAGCCGTCTCCGACTGGGCGCGAAGCGGCATCCCGCGACCGGAGAGACCCAACGCCCGAACGGCCCGCAGCGGGCGCTCGCGGGGACCGCTTTGCAGCAAGCCGATCAGCTCGAGCGCGACCGACCCCGCCTGATCGACCTCTCCGGCCATGAAAGGCGCCTGCGCGAGCGCGGAACGCAGCCGAAGCCCGGCGTCCGGCCTGCGCGATGCTCTTCGGAGCCCTCGACGGCACGCATCGATCGCCTCGATGGAGCCACCGTCGCCGTCGAACGCACGATGCCGGAAGTACACCCCCCAAGCGACCCCCCCGCCAGCCCCCCCCCCCCCCCCCCCCCACCCCCCCCCCCCCCCCCCCCCCCCCCACCCCCCCCCCCCCCCCCCCCCCCCCCCCCCCCCCCCCCCCCCCCCCCCCCCCC
>CALMPF010000032.1 GCA_937871505.1 uncultured Planctomycetia bacterium
CGTCGGGGCAACCGTCGATGCAGTCGGGAACACCGTCGCCGTCGGTGTCGACGTCACTCACCCCGCAACCGCACTCACCGGGCTCGGTCTTCTTCGGATCGTCGGGGCAACCGTCGATGCAGTCAGGGACGCCGTCGCCGTCGGAATCGACGTCGCTCACCCCGCAACCGCACTCACCAGGCTCGGTCTTCTTCGGATCGTCGGGGCAACCGTCGATGCAGTCGGGAACGCCGTCGCCATCGGAGTCGATGTCGCTCACGCCACAACCGCAGTCGCCGGGCTCGGTCTTCTTTGGATCGTCCGGGCAACCGTCGAGGCAGTCAGGGACGCCGTCGCCGTCGGTGTCGACGTCGCTCACCCCGCAACCACAGTCGCCGGGCTCGGTCTTCTTCGGATCGTCGGGGCAGCCGTCGAGGCAGTCAGGGACGCCGTCGCCGTCGGAGTCGACCACCTCGACCTCGTCACACCCGCAGGGTCCGGCCACGATCTGGCTCGGATCGTCGGGGCAGTCGTCGACGCAGTCGAACGCGCCGTCACCGTCCGAGTCGATGTCCGGCGTGCCGCAGCCGCAGACACCCGCCTTGAACTTGTTCGGGTCGAACGGACACTCGTCGTTGCAGTCCGGGACGCCGTCGCCGTCGGAGTCCGTGTCAGGAACGCCGCACCCGCAGACTCCCGCCTTCCACTTCAGTGGATCGTCGGGGCACTCGTCGACGCAGTCGGGAACGCCGTCGCCGTCGCTGTCGACGTCGCTCGTACCGCAGCCGCACGCCCCGGGAGTCGTCTTGTCGGGGTCCTCGGGGCAGCCGTCGAGACAGTCGGGCACACCGTCGCCGTCGGTGTCGATGTCGCTCACGCCGCAGCCGCAGGCGCCGGGTTCCGTCTTGTTCGGATCGTCCGGACAGCCGTCGAGGCAGTCCGGAACGCCGTCGCCGTCGGTGTCGATGTCGCTGACGCCGCAGCCGCACTCCCCCGGCTCGGTCTTCTTCGGATCGTCGGGGCAGCCATCGATGCAGTCGGGGACGCCGTCCCCGTCGGTGTCCGTCTCGGGCGCGCCACACCCGCAGTCGCCGGGGTCGCTCTTGTTCGGATCGTCGGGGCAGCCGTCGGTGCAGTCTGGAACGCCATCGCCGTCGCTGTCGACGTCGCTGACCCCGCAGCCGCAGAGGCCGGGCTCGATCTTCGCGGGGTCGTCCGGGCACCCATCGAGGGCGTCGGGCACTCCGTCTCCGTCGCTGTCGGTGTTCTCCCCGCAGCCGCAGCGCTCGTTGAAGGCGAGCACTGCGCAGGAGAGGTCCCACGCCATCTCGCAGCACGCCGGATCGATGCCGCAGACGATCGCGCAGCAGGCGGCGTCGGCGCATCCGACGCCGCCGTGCGGAGCGCAGCAGGGGCCCGCCTGCGCACAGGGGTTGAACAGCTCCCCGACGAGCGAGAGCGACCACGCGCCGAAGCTCCCGGTGTCGCCTGCGGCGTGGTCGCTCACCTCGAGCCGCCACGTGCCGGTCGCGACCATGCCCTCGAAGGGCGCGAGAAGCGACACCGGCGCCGAGCTGCCGGCGCCGGTCGGCGCGTATCCCCCCGGGGTGAGCACGTAGAGCGTGCCCCCGAGGCCCGCCTCGGTCCAGATGTTCGCCGAGAACTGATCCCCGAAGCTGTAGTCGCCCCCGTAGTTGCTGCTGTCGCCGAATTCAAAGGGCCCGGGCGCGAGCGGGACACCGATGCGGAAGACCAGCGACGAGGAGATCCCCGAGGGAAGGTGCGTCAGCCGGATGCCGATGTCGCCGCACCAGGAGTGCACGAGCCCGAGGAGGGTCACCGTCAGCTCGTCGATGACGATCGGCTGGTCGACGACGACGTCGGAGGTGATGACGCCTGGCGGACCTTCCAGGGAGAGCGCGTCGGGGATGATCCCGCCCGCTCCGGTGTAGACCGAGGCGGAGAGTGCGGACGAGACGGAGCTGAGGGCGAGAGCGACCCCGGCCAACCCCGTTGAACGAAACTGCATCGCGAAGGTCTCCTGCAGCGCAGCGCTGCACACTGATGGGAGAGGGCGTCCTTCGAGCGCGCACCCATCGCGCACCAGATCATCCGGTGGCCTTGTGCCCCACGCAGGCACCTGCCATCCGAATGCGAACCCGCGCCATGCGCAGTCGTCGCCCGCCGCCCCCGGCTGGCTTCACGGCACCCTCACACGACCGCAACGGTCGGCAGGTATCCGCTGCTCGGCCGGCCTCCCGCGCCTCACGCGAACCTCGAACGGAGGGCGTTCTAGCCGACCGTCGGGACAGACACAAGTCCAGAGTACATCTCGGCGACGCCCGATCTTCGAGAGCGCGCCGGATTTTCGGCGGGCCTTTTTGCCGGACGGGGACCGATCGAACGCGAACGAACCGGCGACCGCGGAAGCGCGGGCGACCCCTCGACCGCGATGCCCCGGCGATCGCGAATCCCCCCCGCGCTGCGAGAGCCCCCTGCGCGGGGCTCGATGCGCCTTGCTCCGCCGCGGCGCCGTCGGGCGCCCGCTCAGCCGCCCTTGATCGGGAACGCCCAGAGCGACCGCATCTCGGACGCCGAGCGATCGGCGATTCCGTCGACGCGCGCCACCAGCCCCTCGACATCGGCAACCGCGAGGGCGCCGAGCTTGCGGAACTTGGTCGCGAGGATGTCGCGGAGGTCCGCCACGGTGTTCCGCGCGTGGCCTGCCGGGTACATCACGAGCCCGCTGTCGAAGCTGCGGCCGTCGGCAAGCTCGATCACGAGCGACGTCGGAATCCCGTCTGGATAGCGCCGGTCGTACTCCGGCCCGCCATGCGTGAAGGAGATCTTCTCCATCAAGCCCCGCGTGCGCGGCTCGAAGATCGCCGCGTCGTCGTAGTCGCCGGGGACGAGCATCAGCGACTTCCACCAGCCGTCGTCGTCTCCCGGAGCGGGAAGTGCGCCGGCGCCGGCCGCCTCGATCGCCTTCCGCAGCAGGGTCGCGACGATGTAGACCATGGAGTGGTCAGCGGACTGGCGCGTGCGCGGATCGCGCTTGGCCGGATCGCCGATGATCCCGAACGCCGGCTCATAGGCGACGATCGTGATCCGGCGGATGGACTCCGGCGAGGCCAGGATCTCGGGATGCTTCGAGAGCAGCGTGAGCAGTCCCTGAAGCGCCCCCGCCGACTGGTGCTCATAGAGCCCGAGCTTGAAGTGCATCCCCATCACCGCGAAGTCGTCCCCCGAATGCGAGAGGACCAGGTCGAAGGGCGAGTCGCCCGAGGTCTTCTCGAACTGCCTGAACATCGACTCGGGGTTGCGGAAGATGTCGCGCGGTCCGAGGAAGCCGCGCATCGAGCGCTGCATCCCCACGACCGCGGCCTCCGTCGAGATCGCCGCCGAGGCGCCTTTGCTGTCGCTGAGCTGCTTGCCCGCGCGGATCGCGCGCCACGGAATGTGGTGGGCGACGAACATCCCGATGGCCGACTCGATCTGCTCCGGCGTCGCACCGAGCATCGCCCCGTAGGTCGCGGCCGAGGCGATCGCCCCGTGCACCACGTGGTCGATCTTGTAGGACTTCAGCGAGAAGACCTCGGCGAGGCGCCCGCGGATCTCGTCGAGGAGGACCATCCCGCGCAGGGCATAGGCGCCGTCCCGGCCTGCGAGCTGCGCCGCAGCGACCGGCACCGGGTAGAAGTCGTTGTGTCCGAACTCGCCCGCGACATGCCCGAGCCCGGGGTTGAAGCCGAAGTTCGTCCCGTTGCTGTCCCACTCGCGGACGGCCGCGGAGTTGGCCACGATGGCCTTCTCCGGCGCCACCGGCGCGTCGGATCCGAAGAGCGTCGCGCCGGCGCCGGGCTCCCGGCGATGCTCCAGCGCCTCGGCTCGCAGGAGCGTCGGCGCGTTGGTCCCCAGGGCGATCGCGGAGAGCCCGCAGAGGACCGCATCGGTGTGGAAGAGCGCGGTGCGGTCGAGGACCGCGCGGTCCGGAGCGCCGATCCGGCCCGCCATGAAGTCGACGGCGAAGTTGCCGATCCCCAGCGCCTGATTGCTGCTGCGCGGAATGACGACGGACGTGGCGGCGGCGCTGCCCGCCGCGGGTGGCGTGGTGCTCGTGGACATGGGCGGCGATGGTAGCGGAAGGCGCTGCTGCGCCGCCGGGAGCCGACGGCTGCACGCGCGGACTTCGTCCACCGACGGCGCGACGGCGGCGGTCCTGCTCGTCGCTGCGGAAGCTGGGGGCGGAGGATCCGGTGCCGCGGATCGGAGCGGAAGCCGGGAGTCGAGCGACAACGCTCGAGCGAGATCCACTACGATTCCGCCTCGGTCCCCGCGCAGCGCTGCGCGGGGAGTGCGAGACCCGGCGAGGAGCGCGAGTACGTCATGGCCCAAAAGAAGGCAACCCACAAGAAGGCAACCCAGAAGACCGCGAACCAGCAGACGGCGAATCAGAAGTCCGCGACCAGGACGATCGCCGCCAGAACCACGGCGAAGAAGCGGAGCGCCGATGCCGCGAAGAAGTCCGGAGGCGCGAAGTCCGCCGGAGCCGGCGGGACAACGTCGGGGGCGAAGCGAGCTGCCGAGGCGAAGCCGCGCGGCGGCAGGAGCGCTCGCGAGGCATCGACGAAAGGGACGGCGAGCAGGACCACGGCGAGCGGGACCACGGCGCGCGGGGGTGCAGCGAAGCCCGCGGCCGCGGCAGGTCGCCCTCCCGAGTCCGGCCTTTCGACTGGCTCGTCGGCCCGGGCGTCGACGGTGCGAGCCTCCTCGGCACCGACTGCGGCGGAGATCGGACACGATCTCGTCACGCTCGTGAACCTCGGCAAGTCCGACGACGCTGTCGGAAAGTGGTACCACGACCGGATCGAGTCGGTCGAGGGCGATGGGCAGACATGGAAGGGGATGAAGAAGCTGCGCGAGAAGAACGAGTGGTGGCTCTCGAACCACGAGATGCACTCCTGCCGCGCCGAGGGGCCCTACTGCGGCAGCCAGGGCTTCGCCGTGCGGTACGCCATCGCGTTCACCCCGCGCGGCGGTCAGCGCATCGAGATGTCCGAAGTCGGTGTCTACACCGTCCGCAACGGCAAGATCATCCGCGAGGAGTACCTGTACGCGGGATAGCGGCCGGTCAATGCGGCGAGCGCGCGGCGCGGGCCGGTCCTACGCGAACGCCACCAGCATCACGCCGACGAGGAGCCCGTTGTGCAGGGCGTGCGCGACCATCGGCGCGATCAGGCTGTCGCGCCATTCCCGACCGAGGGCGAACCCTGCGGCGATCGCAGTCAAGGCGGGAATCGCCACGATCCCCGGCGGGTGGATCGCCGCGAAGATCGCTCCGACGGCGATCGCCGAAACCACCGCGCTGAGGCAGCGGCCCATCGTCCGCGTCGCTCCGCGAACGCCCCGGTAGAGCGCGCCGCGAAAGAGCAGTTCTTCGATGATCGGCGCCGCGAGGCACGCGAGGACCACAGCCTGAAGTCGGGCGGTCCCCGAGCCGTCGGCGATCAGCTCGAGGATCGGATGGCTCGGGACGACCTCGCGGACGAGCTCATCCTCCGCGTGCCCCGGCGCCCCAGGGGCCCCCGGGGCCCCGGGGCGGCTGAGAAGGAACGTCCCCACGAGGCCCACCGCGAGGAGCGGCAGCGTCATGGCATAGGTCGCGATCCCGCAGGCGGCCTCGAACGCGACGCCCTCGCCGCGATGGAGTCCGAGCTCGCGGCGGATGCGGTCCCACGGCATCCCCCGCAGCCGCGGCCAGAGGAGCGCGGCGGCGCTGATGCCGAAGCAGGCGATGGTCGCGGGGAGCTCCAGCGCTGCGGGGACCAGGGCACCGAGGATCTGCATCGAGCTGATGAGCAGCACCAGCCAGAGCACCGCGGTCTCGATCCAGAGTCCGGATCGGTCGGGGCGGGCGCTGAAGTGCCAGCGCCACCGACCGAGGAGGGAGAGCGTGACGACGAGGATGCACCCGGCGACGCCGACGATCGCGAGCAGCGCGACGCCTCCCAGTGCGATCACGAGCGCGAAGACGAGCCGTCGCGCCGCGGCGTCGAGCTCGGCACGCCTTGGGCTCGCTGCGTAGGCGGGATGGACCAGCAGCTCGCCGAACCAGCCGAGCTCGGCTGAGAGCGCCCGCGCGTCCGCGTCGTCGGGAATCGGCCCCTCGATGCGGCGAAGCTCGAGGATGCGCTCCATGCGCTCGATCGTCGTCGCCGCCTCGGCGCGCCGCTCTCCGGGGAGCTCCGATCGCGCAAGCAGCCTCCGCAGCTCATCGAGCGAGCGCAGGCCCGCCTCGGCGCCGAGGAGGTCCGCCTCGACCGCGACCGCGCGCAGGCGCTGCGCGAGATCGCCGCCGCGAATCTGGTCGATCGCGCCCGCGAGAGGATCGTCGCCGGAAGCGCTCTCTGCGCCCGGCTTCTCTCCCATGATCGAGCGGGTGCCGACGAGGTAGCGCGACACCAGCTCCATCACGCGGATCTCCGGTCCGATCCCCCCCTCGGTCGGCTCGGCCGAACGAATCTCGCGCTGGATCAGGAAGACCCCCGCGGCCGCGAGAAGCAGGACGAGAATCGCGATGGCGGCGAACGGGCGATCGAGACGGCGCGAGGCGAGGGGGCCGGACCGGTGCGGGGAATCGACATCGACCTGACTCCCTTCCGGCGGACTCCCTGCGCTCCCCCCGAGGCGCGCGCTGTCGGCCGCCGCGCCGACGCCCGATCGCCTCTCCGTCGCGGCAGCCGCTTCGCCCTGCCCCGAGCGCGGCCCCGCCGACGGCGCCGAAGGCGGTGCGACGTGACGCTCGGGTTCGGGCTCCGGGTTCCGCGGATCGGGCGTGGTCACGGGCCGAGTGTACGAGGGCGCCATCGCGCGCTGGCACCCCTCGCAGCCCGGCCGCGCTCCGTGAGCGGTGAACGCCCCGTCGCCTCGATGGTCGCCTCCGACGCGAAGGTCCCGGCGGAGAGCGCACGCCGCGCTGGCGCCGAGGGCGACCGGCCTGCGGCCTCATGACCTCTCGGAGGCTGAAGGCGCTCCGTGACACGGGCCCTTGAAGCACAGGGCGCCAGCTCCGCATCGCCGAGCGAACTCAGAGCACGCGCAGCGCCCGCGGATAGCTGCCGAGCACGGTCAGCGCCACGCAGTGACCGCTCGCGTCGCGGATCGCCGCGGCCATCTCCGGCTGGTCGCGATGAGCGTCGCAGTCGATGAAGAAGGTGTACTCCCAGTTCGTGCGTCCGCTGGGCCGCTTCTCGATGTGGCTGAGGTTGATCCGCGCGTCGCGGAACACCGCGAGCACGTCGACGAGAGCGCCGGGGCGGTGCGCTGTCGTGAACATGATCGTGGTGCGGTCCTCCCCGGTCGGCTTCGCCGCATCGCGGCCGATCACGAGAAACCGCGTGATGTTGTCCGGCTTGTCCTGGACGCGCTCGAAGACCGGATGCACGCCGTAGAGCTCGCCCGCGAGCGTCGAGGCGATCGCAGCGGTGCCCGGCTCCTTCGCCGCCCGGCGCGCCGCGGCGCTGGTGCTCGCCTCGGGCACCAGCTCGACGCCCGGGAAGCGCGTTCCGAGCCAGCGCCGGCACTGGCCGAGCGCTTCCGGCTTGGAGCAGATCCGGAGGATCGCCTCCGGTTCGCAGTTGGCAAGGAGGGCGTGATTCACCTCGACGAGCGCCTCCGCGTAGATCGTCACGCGATGCTGCTGGAAGGCGTCGAGCGTTTCGGTCACCGCGCCCCCGAGCGAGTTCTCGTAGGGCACGAGCCCGTAGTGACAGCGTCCTGCCGCGACTTCGCGGAAGACCGCCTCGATCTCGTGGAGATCGGCGAGCTCGACGCTCGAGCCGAAGTGGCGGATGGCGGCGAGATGGCTGAAGGACCCCGCAGGCCCGAGATAGCCGATCCGCAGCGGAAGCTCGAGGGCGAAGGAGCCGGACATGAGCTCCCGCCAGATCGCCTCGATCGTCCGCGCGGGCAGCGGTCCGCGGTCGAGCGAGAGAATGCGCTCGATCACCTCCTTCTCGCGGTGAGGCACGTAGATCGGCACGCCGGTGCCGCGCTTCGCCTTGCCGACCTCCACCACGACCGCCGCGCGCTCCCCCAGCAGGGCGACCAGCCCGCGGTCGATCTCGTCGATCCGCGCACGCAGGGCATCGAGCGGGAGCGGATCCTCGGCGAGCGCCGCCGATTCGCCCCGAGGAACCTCGGCCGCGCCGCTCCCGGGCGGGTCGGCGCCGGGCGCGGGGCCCGTTCTCGGCTCTCGTCTGGTCTCTTGATCTCTCTCGGGCGTCATGGGTGAGTGAGGAGCCGTCGGCAGCGGCGGACTCGCCGGTCGGTCGCGGAGACAGACTACGGCGAAGTCCGCGTTGGGGGCTCCGATCGAGAGTGCCGTCGGTCGGCGCACCGTCCGACGATCCCATTGACCGTCCTCGTGCCTTCCCGCTCCCCCGCCGGGCGCCTGGCCGCTTCCGCGGCCGCCGGTGCGCGGCCCTCCGGGCCGCTCCTGCTCCACCGGAATCGCTTCGGACGACTGTCGGCACCGCAGCAGGTCGGGTGCCGCGCGGCCCGAGCCGGGCGCAGGCGTGGACGAGAGCGCGACGGACCTCCAGATGCGGCCTAGCACTACAGCCCTGGAAGGCCGCGCACCGACGATGCCCGCGGAATCCGGCATGCCCCCGCCGCCGATCGCGATCACGGGGGCTCCTTGACAGGAACCTGCGGTCGGCTATCCTCCTCGATTCCCCAGAGAGCGGCGTCGACCAGCGGTCGGCCGCTCCCGAACGAACGTCCGAGACGAGCCCACCGATGCCCCGCCAGACCACGTTGCTGAAGAAGGAAGAGTGTGCCCAGCAGACCTGGCGGCACGTCGACGCCGAGGGAAAGGTCCTTGGACGACTGGCGAGCGAGATCGCCCAGGTCCTGATGGGCAAGCACCTGCCGACCTACACGCCCCACGTCCTCAGCGGCGAGGCCGTCGTGGTCACCAACGCCAAGAAGGTCGTTCTGACGGGCAAGAAGCTCGACCAGAAGACCCGCCGCCGCTGGAGCGGGTACCCGGGCGGCCTGCGGGTGCAGACCTACCGCACCGTTCAGGAGGCGCACCCGGAGCGTCTGATCGAAGACGCCGTCCGCAGGATGCTCCCCAAGGGCCGACTCGGCCGTCGGATGTTCGGCAACCTTCACGTCTACGCGGGGCCGCAGCACCCCCACCGCGCTCAGCAGCCTGAGCCGATGGCGCCGTCGCGGCGCATCGCCCTCTGAGTTCGATTTCGGCCGCGCGCTTCGCCTCTCTTCCCGCAACTCCCCAGCTCATGACCCAGTTTGCAGCCGCCGCTCCCGTCGTCCCCGCAGGTCCCGACGCCCACGGCTGGTATCGGGGAACAGGTCGGCGCAAGACCGCGGTCGCGCGCGTGCGGCTGCGCACCGGTTCCGGCAAGATCGAGGTCAACTCGAAGCCGTTCGATGAGTATTTCACCGAAGAGCGCGATCGCAAGGACGTGTTCATGATCCTCGATCGCACCAGTCTCGGTGGCAGGATCGACATCGACGTCAACGCCCACGGCGGCGGGTTCACCGGACAGGCCGGCGCCGTGATCCTCGGCATCGGACGAGCGCTGAAGAACTTCGACCCGAACCTCGAGCCGATCCTCCGCGACAACGGGTACCTCACCCGTGACGACCGCAAGGTCGAGCGCAAGAAGTACGGCCAGTCAGGCGCCCGGCGTCGCTTCCAGTTCTCGAAGCGCTGAACCTCGAGCGAGCGCCGCTCCCGGGGGCGCGACCGCGACGATTCAGCGGCGAGAGAGCAACGGACTCCACGAACGAGGGCGGTGCGGTTCGGATCGCCCCTGGCGCGGCGGAGGTCGCGGCGCTGCCGGGAAGCGAACCCGGACGGCGCTTCGAGTTCGCCTCCCATCCGACTCGTTCCCCAGAGTCCCGACCGACGCCGCCGAAGCGAGCGCGGCGCGGCCGGCTCCGCCCCCGGCGCTGCCGATGCGCCTCTCCCTCGCCATCATCGCGCTGGCGTCCGCCATGCTCGCGAGCTTCGCGCTCTGGGGCCCGTGGATCGACCGGGCGGTCGGAAGCGAGGCCGCGCTCGAGTGGTTTCGCGCGCACGGAGTCGCGGGCGCCCTCGCGATCGTGGGGCTGCTCATCGTCGACGTGATCTTGCCGATTCCGACGACACCGCTGCTGACGCTCCTCGGCTCGCTGTACGGCCCGATCGTCGGCGGCCTGCTCGGGGCGCTCGGCTCGACGCTGGCGGGGGCGGCTGCGTACGGCCTCACGCGGCTCGGTGGCGAGCGCATGGCCCGGGCGGCGCTTGGCGGGCGCGATCACGAACGCCTCGCGGGGTTCTTCGCGAAGCGCGGCGGCTGGACCGTGGCGCTCTCCCGCTGGCTTCCGATGCTCCCCGAGATCGTCGCGTTCCTTGCCGGGATGGCTGCGATGCCGCCGGGTCGCTTCCTCGTCGCGCTCATCTGCGGCAGCGTTCCAATGGCCTTCGCCTTCGCTGCGCTCGGTGCAGGCCTCGCCGATCGCCCGATCCTCGCCACGGTCCTCGCCGCCGTGCTTCCGGCGCTGCTCTGGCCGCTGGCGAGACATCTCACCGGCGCGCGCCGCGATGCACGATCGGGCTCGGCGTGACTCCCCCCGGCAGTCCGCCTGCGGCGCGGCTCTCCCGCGATCCTCCGCAGGGCCCCTGCGGGGCAGGGCCCTCGAGCCTCGTCAGGAGCGCCCGCGCACCCGCGTGATCGATCCGCGGCTTCGGCGAGGTTCCGGCCGAGCCCGCCCAGAACGGCAGAGCCGTCGTTACACTACCGGCTGTACCCGGCGTCGGGCCGGACACAATCTGCGCATTTCGAGGCTCACTCCATGAAGGTCGTCTGCGATCGCTCGGCGCTGCTCGATGCCCTCACGCTCGCCCAAGGCGTGACCGCGGCTCGCACTCCGCAGCCAGCGCTTCAGTGCGTGCGGCTCTCCGCGACTCCCGGCTCCCTCGCGGTCGCAGCCACCGACCTCGAGATCGCGTTGCGCATCGGCCTTGCCCAGGTGGACGTGAAGCAGGAGGGCGACGCGGTGATCCCCGCGGACAAGCTCCTCCAGATCGTCCGCGCGAGCGAGGATGCGACGCTGACCATCGAGACCGCCAAGACGACGATGCACATCCGCGGTGCCGATTCGCACTTCAAGGTCTACGGCCCGGAGGTGAAGGACTTTCCCGCCCTTCCGGGGCCCGCCGAGAAGGGTCCGACCTGCGAGATCCCCGCCGGAAGCCTGCGTCGGCTGATCACCCGCACGATCTTCGCCACCGCGGTGGAGAACAGCCGTTTCGCGATCAACGGCGTCCTCTTCGATCGCCAAGGGCGAAAGCTGCGGCTCGTCGCGACCGACGGACGCCGCCTTGCGTTGGCCAAGGGTGAGTGCGGCTCCGGCGAGGGCGAGCACCGGTGCATCGTCCCGACCAAGGCGCTGAACGTGCTCGTCAGGCTGGTGGACGATCCGGAGGCCCCGATCCAGATTGCCGCGGACCAGGGCCGGATCCGCTTCACGGTCGGCATCGGCGAGGACGCCGCAGTCCTCACGAGCGTGCTCGTGGAGGGTGCCTTCCCCCCCTTCGAAGATGTGATTCCGAAGGACCAGGACAAGCGCCTTGCCATCGACGCGGGCGAGCTCAGCAGCGCCGTCCGCCGCGCCGCCCTGCTCACCAACGAGGAAAGCAAGGGCGTTCGATTCAGCTTTGCCGATCGCACACTGACGCTCTCCAGCCGGGCGCCGGAGATGGGCGAGGCGGAGATCCACCTCGACTTGGATGAGTACCAGGGAGAGTCGATGGAGATCGGCTTCAACCCGGCCTTCGTGATCGACGCGCTCAAGCACGTCGACGGCGGTCCCGTGACCATCGAACTGAAGGCCCCCAACAAGCCCGGCCTCATCAAGCAGGGTCAGGACTTCACCTACGTCCTGATGCCCGTCAGCCTTCCGTGACCGGCCGCATGCCGCCGCGCCGCAGGCCGGGCCCGGGGCCCCCGGGGGGGCGGTGGGCGGTGAGCGGGACCCCTCCGCTCCGGGTCGTCTGCGGCGCTGGTGAATCTCGCGCCGGACCGCAAACCGAAGCGGCGGACCCGGCTCTCGCCGGGTCCGCCGCACTTGGGTCTTCCGACCCTCCGTTCAGTTCAGATCTTGCTCTGCCGCGCCGAGCTGGCGGCGCGCGGCGCCGACCGGACCATCTCGCCTCGGGAGGCGGGTCAACGCCGATCGACGATCATCGCGTGGTGCCGCCCTGATTGCCGAGACCGCCGGGGACGGCGGGCCGTCCCTGATTGGGATCATTGCGGCGCGGATCGCCCTGCGGCGCGTCCGCCCCCTTGCCCGCCTGCCCCCGACCGCCCGCGTCGCGCCGCGGAGCGTTGGGATCGACGGCCGCGGGCGGGTACTTCACCGAGCAGCCCCACGGACGGACGTAGTCCGGGGCGACGGTCTCGCCGGCCTTCGCCTGCGTGATCGCGTTGACCGCGTAGAGCGTCACCTCCTGCTTGTCGCGGGTCTTCGCGCCGTTCATGTCGTCCGAGATCGCGCCGTGGTAGCGGAGGACGCCCTCGGGGTCGATCACGTAGACGTGCGGCGTGGTCTTCGCGTCGTAGCGCTTGCCGACGGTGCCATCGCGGTCGACGAGGCCGGGCTTGTCGCTGCGGTGCTTGGCGAGGTACTCCTTGGTGCCCTCGGGCGGCATGTAGTGAGTGCTGTTGATGAAGAGCCAGACGACCTCGCCGCCGGCCGCCTTGTTCGCCTCGGCCTGGGCCTTGGCGACGGTGCCGTCCTCCATCACGCGGACGCAGTACGGGCAGTCGGGGTTGATCCACTGGAGGACGACGAACTTGCCCTTGTAGTCGGCGAGCGACACGCTCTTCTCGTCGACGGCGGAGACGAGCGTGAAGGCCGGCGCGGCCTCGCCGATCTTGACGGTCGGGGCCGGGGCCTGGCCTTCACCGGCCGGACGACCGTCGCGGCCGGCCGGACGGCCTTCGCGACCTGCGGGGCGACCCTCGCGCGGTGGCGCGGCGCCGTCGCGGGCCGGCGGGCGGGCGTTGGTTCCGGAGCCAGTTCCGGAGCCAGTACCGGTTTGGGCGAACGCCGGGCTCACGAGGCTCGCGAGGAGGGCCACAGCGCCGAGGCGCGTGAGGGATGTCAGCAGTGTCTGGGTCGGGAATCGTGCAGTGGTCGTCATGGGTCAGTCTCCGGAGGGCTGCGCCGGACGGCGCGGAGGGCCGATGGTCGTCGGCAAAACGAGAGCGCGAGGCGAATCGCTCGCGACGTGAGGCAAGCGAACCGGTGAGCCTACGAGGCTGGCGCCGGGTTGGAACCAGAAGCGGCGAGCGGCAGATCGACGTCGAAGCTGGGGCCCTCTGCGTCGCCGAATGTCAGGAGCCCGGCGGCGCGAAGCGGCGCCCCGAGCGCGTTGCCGGGGTTGATCTCGAGCGGAATGGTCAGCACGAACCGATCGGCGCTTCGCTCGACCGCTCGCTCGCCATACTCGACGCCCGGGGTTTCGAGAGGAACGAAGCCGACGGCCGCGCCGCGATCGGGAGGCAGCGGGCCCTCGATCCGGAGCGATGTCGTCGTTCCGCTTCGTGCGAGCGAAGCAGTCGCCTTCGACGCCGCGAGCGGCTTGGGAAGTCGGCGTCGACTGCGGTCGATGATCGCGGCGACGTCCGCGTCCGGGGCCGAACCCGGGATCGCGGCCGTCCGCGTCACGGCGCCCGCGAAGCACAGTTCCTTGCAGACCATCCAGCGAATGCCCAGCTCAAGCTGGTTCATGTCGCCAAGTCCTCCGGGCGGAGCCGTCAGCGGAAGGAACAAAGCGACCGCCTCCTCGTAGCCGAAGGTCGTCTCATAGGGCGTCACGAAGGTCTGCGGGCGCGGGAAGCGGAGAGCGCCGACCTTCCAGCCGTCGGGAAGGTCGCTGTCGACGCGCGTCGCGACGCCGCTGTCTCCGGGATTGGCCCAGTAGATGTGCCACTTCGGCTCGATGCGGAAGACGACCGCGACCTCGAACTCGACACCGCCCTTCGGTGGCTCGGTCGGCAGCACGAGGTCGATCTTGACGAGGCTCTCGGCTGTGTGCTGCACCGCTCCAGTTCCTCCGGCGGAACCGCCCGGAAGCGGGAGTCCGGGCACCGGCGGCGAAGGCGCCGGACGGCCCGAAGCGACGGCCCACAGGTGGCCGCTTCGATCGTGGCTGGCTGGATCGACCGCGCCCGCGAGCACGCCGCCCGCCGCAGCGAGGCCGGCAGCCGCCGCCCAGAGGCGCGGAAGCAGACCGGCAACCCTCGGCTCGACGACGCGACGACGCCGGGGGGCGGCGCGGCTCGATCGGCAGAGAGGAGCCGCGGTCCTCCGATCGCCTGCGGCAGTGGCCTTCGATGGCGGCGCTGCCCGAGTGGCAACGGCGTCCACCGCAGGGCCGTCAAGTCGGCCTCGGGGGCGTCTCACGAAGTGCTCGATGATGCTCGTTCGGTCCATGAATGGCGACCATATACTGACCGCTTCCGTGGCCGCCGTGTTCCCGAGCCCGGGCAGAATGCGCCTGCTGGCTTCCGGAGAAGGCCGCCCCGACCGACTGGTCGTCGAACCGCCGATGCGGTGTTCCCGGACTTGGCGGCCTGCGGTGAGCGCCAGTTGAGCTTCTATTCTCGAACGATCATGACCAGCACGATTCGGAATCTGTCAGGGTCCTGCGTGCGGATGGTGCTCCTCGGAGCGGCCGTCCTGTGCTGCGGTACCGGGTGCAAGCCGAGGATCGACGACACCAAGATCGTCTGGGTCGATCCGGCGCAGGCCCAGGCCGCGATGACGCAGCGGCAGGGAGCATTCGGTATGGGGCCGACGCCGGACGGAGTCTTCCTCGATCCGCGGACGCCGGCACGGTTCGCCGAGGGCCACATCCCCGGCGCACTCAACATCCCGCTCAGCGAGCTGAACGACCGCTTCACGACGCTCCGCGACTACACGGTGATCGTCGTCTACGACACCGACTACGCGGACGAACTCTCCAAGGCCACGACCAAGGCCCTCATGGCGAAGGGCTTCAAGAACGTCCGCACGCTCCGGGGAGGGCTGCGCGCGTGGGAGCGCGACGGCAACAAGGTCGATCGCGGGGCGGCTCCGTAGCCGCGAGACGCGCGGCGTCCGGCCTCGACGGCCCCAAGTGCCCGCGCAGCGACGAGCCCGGCTGCGCCACCGGGGCACCGTGACGGCGCCTCGAAGTGCGCTCGTCTGGCCGCCGTGCTGGAGCGACTGCGCCCCCGGAACCGTTCGAGCGGCGCTTCTTCGGCGTAAAGCTGGATGGGGATCGGGAGCCACCCGGGTCCGATCCAGCGTCGAGCCAGGACCGACTCAGATGCCACCCATGTGAGGCCCATCTGAGGCACATCTGGGGCCCAATTGAGGCCCATTTGAGGAGCAGTTGAGAACCAGTTGCGAGCCGGTTGCGAGACCCTCGCGATGAGGGGATCGCGATCCGACCGCCGCGATCAGGTTCACTGCGCATCGCCGAACGGGCCGATGCGGACGGCGCACTCTCCGCCGATGATGCCGGGAAGACCGTGCCCGGCTGGTCGGCTCGACGCTTCGGACCGCCCCGCTTGGAGTTCTCACGGCGACAGCGAAGGCATCGCCTACGCTGTGCCGACCGGCCGGGAAGGGCTCGAACTTCACGCTTCCGCCGGGGCAGGCGGCAGATGATGAAGCGCGAGCCGCGGTCGATGGAGGAAAGCGATGCTGAGATTTTCGGGGCGGCATTTCGGGAACGGGATTGCCGGCGACGCTGAGCAGGCGTCGGAGCGGCCGTCGGCGCCGAGGCGCACGGAGTCGAGATCCGACGCGGCGGCGACCGACATGGCCGACGCCGCCGATCGACCCGCGTGCCGGGACGTCGCTGGGTCGACGGTCGACCGCGCGACGCCGGAGGCACTGGAGTCGGACAACCCCGCCGCCGCAGCTCCGACCGCGGACCGGCTGCTCGATGTTGATCAGTGCACGTTCGAGTCGATCTGGGACGACGTGCTCGGCATCGCCAGGCGCCTGATGGCCAAGGAGCGCGGAGATCACACGCTCCAGCCCACGGCCCTTGTCCACGAGGCCTACCTGAAGCTCCTCACCGCAGGAGGCTCTCCGCTTCGCTCCCCCCTGCAATGGAAGGCGGAGGCATGCGGCGCGATGCGCCGCATCCTCGTCGACCACGCGCGCCGGCACGCTGCGCTGCGCCGGGGCGGCGGGTGGAGCCGGGTTCCGGATGTCGAACGTTGCGGCACCGGTGCCCCGGACGCCGGAGGCGACCCGAGCCTCGTGGGATGCCGCACGAAAGGCCTTGACCGCCGGAGGGGCGGCGGCGGCATCGAGCGCATTTCCATTCTCGCGCTCCACGAGGCGCTGCGGCACATGGAGCGATCGGATCCGCTTTCCGCCCGGGTCGTCGAGCTGCGCTTCTTTGGAGAGCTGACCAATGAGGAGATCGCCTCCCTCCTCGGCGTGACCTCGAGGACGGTCCAGAATCGCTGGAGCACCGCCCGGGCGTGGCTGCGCGTCCGATTCGAGGATTCGCTCAGCGAGCGGGCAGCGGCGGCGCCGCCGGAGGACGGAGGCAGCGACCTCCCCTCCTCGGCGCCGCGACCGCGCGCGAGTTTGAGCTCCACGTGATCTCCACGGACGACACCATCGAGAGCTTCGCCGCAGCCCGCGAGCTGTGCGAGGCGCTGGAACCGCTCCCGGAGAGGGAGCGCGCGCGGCGCCTCGCGTCGGAAGCGAGCGTCAATCCCCGGCTCGCAGCAACCGTCAGGAGGATGCTCGCGCTCCTGCGGTCTCCTGATGAGGAGCGTCCCTCGGCCCTCGACGCCCCGCTCTGCTCCCTCGACGCTCTCCTCGAGCGGGCCCGTCGCGAGGCGGCGTCCGACGAAGACCCGACGCGGGATCGCCCGCGCTCCGCCGCGGTCGCCGAGGAGGAGCGAGCGCTGCCGGAGATCGGACCGCGCTACCGCCTGATCCGCAGGCTCGGACGCGGAGCGGTCGGCGATGTCTTCCTCGCGGAGCAGCTCGATCCGGTGCAGCGCCGCGTCGCGGTCAAGATCATCCGGACCTCCGACCGCGAGCCGCTGAGCTCGGCCCGCTTCCGGCGCGAGATGGAGAGCCTCAGCCGGGCCGCCTGCAACGGCGTCGTGCAGATCCTCGATGGCGGCGTTCTCGCCGACGGCCGCTGCTATCTGGTGACGGAGTTCGTCGACGGACTCCCCATCGCCGAGGCGGCCGATCGCCTCGATCTCGACGTTTTCCGGCGGATCGAGCTCGTGGTGCAGCTCTGCGGCATCGTCGAGCATGCGCATCGGCGCGGCGTGATCCACCGAGACCTCAAGCCGGCGAACGTCCTCGTCGAGCCTGGCCCCGCTTCGAAGGGCGGTCCTGCGGGCGCTCCGAAGGTCACCGTGATCGACTTCGGAATCGCCCGGCTCATCAACCGTGCCCAGGTCGTCGAGCCTTCGCTGACCGCAGACGGGGACATGCTCGGAACGCTCGGGTTCATGGCGCCGGAGCAGATCGCCGGAAAGGCGGCGGATACGCGGAGCGATGTCTACGCGCTCGGCGCCATCCTGTTCCTGCTGCTCGCGGGAGGGCGACTCGCCATCGGCCGAACCCTCGGCGGGACCGGGCACGCCGGCCCGGTCGGGCTCGCAGAGCTTGGGATGCTGGACGACGCGCCGCCGATCGGTCGGCGGCGACGGGAGCTCGATGCGGTGATCGAGCGGGCGGCGGCGATCGATCCCGAGGCGCGATATCCCTCGGCCGGCGCCTTTGCCGAAGACCTCCTCCGCTTCCTTCGCCGTCAGCCGGTGATGGCCCGTCCGCACTCGCTTCTCGAACGGCTCTGGCTCGCCTCGACGCGATCGCCTCTGGTGGCGGCCTTGCTGGCCGCGCTCGCGCTTGCGGTCGTGCTCGGCCTCGGCAGCGCCGCGTGGATGGGCGCCCAGTTGGCGCGGGAGCGCGACGCCCAGCGTGCGGAGTACACCTTCCTGCTCGACGAAGTGCTCGACCGGATCTACCCGCTCTTTCACTCCGAGCAGACCCGGAGCGAGCTCTCGGCGGCGATGACCGCGAGCGTCGATCGCCTGCTTGCGGTCGCGCCGGACGACGCGGCGCTGCGCGCGATCCGCGCCCGCCTGAACCAGCAGCTCGGCAACGTCGCCTTCGAGTCGGGCGACATCGAGCGGGCCCGACGGCACCGGGAGGCCGCCCTCGCGGCCTTCGAGGAGCTCTCGCAGCGCGAACCGCAGAACCTCGACCTGCTGCGGCGACACGCGGATGCGGTCGTCCGGCTCGCCGACATCGCGCACCACTGCGGCGATCACGACGGCGCGCGGGCCGAGTACCGGCGCGCCTTCGCGATTCTCTCGTTCGCCGCGGAGCGCTCGCCGCTGGACATCGGGCTCCTCGACGACCTGACCTGGGCATACGACCGGATCTGGGACGACCGCGATGCCCGCGAGCGTCCGGACGACCTGATCGCGCTGCTCGGAGAGCGCGCCACGGTCGCGGAGAGACTCCGCTCGCTCGACCCCGCTCGGCCGCTCACAGCGTACACGATCATGGAAGGACACCGCCGCGCAGCGATCGCCTTCGAGCAGATGGGGCGCCCCGCGGCGGCGCTGGCCGAGGCGGAGACGGCGATCGCGCTGGGCGAGGCGCTCCTCCGCGGCGATCGCGAGCGCGTTCACTACGCGATCACCCTCGCAGACGCCCTGATCGGCGGAAGCAAGGTGGCGGCGATGGCCGAAGACCCGCGGCACGAACGCTGGTCGCGGCGCGCCGAGGAGCTCGCTCGCGGCCTGCTCGCGAAGGCGGGCGACCGCACCGAGGTGCTCCTCGTGGCGCTGGTGGAGCGGCGCCAATCGGCGGATCACGCGCTCCGGCGCGGCGATCGGGCGAGGATGCTCGCGCTGCTTGCGGAGATCGAGGCGCTGCTCGGGACGATCGAAGCGCACGAAGGTCCGGACGCGGCCACGGTGGTCGACACGAAGGCGTGGCTGAAGGCGGCTCGCGCGGCGCTGTGATCGGGCGGATGGCGCCCGCGCAGGCCGGCCCGCTCGCGAGCGGCACCGCCGCCGATCATGCGAGGCGGTGCGCCGATCACTCCAGCGCCGAAGCGCCGCTGACGATCTCGGTGAGCTCGGTGGTGATCTTGGCCTGGCGGGCGCGGTTGTACATCCGGCTGAGGGACTTTCCGAGGCCGCGGGCGTTGTCGGTGGCCGCCTTCATCGCGACCATCCGCATCGCGTGCTCGCTGACGATCGCGTCGTTGACCGCCTGGAAGAGCGAGATCTTCACCGACTGCGGCAGGAGGTCGTCGAGCAGCTCGCGGGCGCTGGGACTGAAGTCGTAGACCGCGGTGGCGGCGGCCTTCGTCGCCGCGTTCTCATCGCCCGCCTTCGCCTCGGTCGCCAGCGGCAGGAGCTGCATCACCTCGGGAACCTGCCGCGCGCTGGAGAGGAACTTCATGTACGCGATCCGCACGGCGTCGTACTCGCCCTTGACGAAGCCGTCGATGAGGCGCTGCGCAATCGCCTCGATCTCGGCGAACGTCGGCCGGCCTCCGAAGGCCAGACGCTCGTTGACCTCGATCTTCATGAACTTCAGGACCGCGAGGCCCTTCTTCCCCGCCACCGCCACGCGAAGCGTTCCGCCGCGCGCCACGAAGGAGCGGGCGAAGCCGCCGGCGGTGCGGAGGACGTGACCGTTGTAGGCGCCGCAGAGGCCGCGGTCCGAGGTGATGACCAGGAGGAGCTCGCGCTTCGACTCCGCCGGGGCGGGCCGGAGCAGCGGATGCTCCACGTCCCCGGCCGCCGCCGCGACCTCGGCGACGAGATGCCGGATGCTCTCGGTGTACGGACGCGTGCCCCGGACGCGCTGCTGCGCCGCGGTGAACTTCGCGGTCGCGATCATCTGCATCGTCTTCGTGATTCGGGCGATCGTTCGGACCGCCAGCATGCGCTTGCGCAGCGCGCGGATCTGAGCCATGGGGCGAGGAGGATAGCGGGAGCGGCGAGCGCACGCGAGCCCTCGCCGAGGCCGAGCGGCGGCGCGTAAAGTCGCCCCGCCATGGCGCAAAGGACCGCGAAGGTCGCCCGGAAAAGCCAGTCGCCCCCGGACGAAGCGGACCACGGAACGCTGATCGGCGGGCCGCCGCCCATGCCCAAGGACCCGCGCTCGGGAGCCGTCGATCGCCGCGCCAGTCGTCGCTCGGCAGGTCCGCGAGCGCCCGCCGAACGACCCTCCGACCGACCTGCCGATCCACCACCGGCCGGCCCGCCGGCCAACGGACCTGCCGGCCAACCTGCCAACTGGACCGAGCCGGAGGCGCTCGGACCCGGCGCGCGGTCACCTCGGAGCGTCGAGATCTTCACCGACGGCGCGTGCACCGGCAACCCCGGCCCCGGAGGCTGGGCGTACATCCTCCGAGATCTGGCGACCGGGCGGACGCGGGAGGGGTCCGGCGGTGACCGCCAGACCACGAACAACCGGATGGAGCTCACCGCCGCCATCGAGGCGCTCGCCGCGCTCCGCGAACGCTGCGCGGTCACGCTCTACTCCGACAGCGAGTACGTCGTCCGCGGCCTCAATGAGTGGATGTCGGGGTGGAAGGCCAAGGGGTGGCGGCGAGGAAAGTCCTCGGCGGTCGCCAACGCGGAGCTCTGGAAGGAGCTTGACCGGCTCAAGTCGGCCCACGACGTCAAGGCTGTCTGGGTGAGAGGCCATGCCGGGCACCCCGAGAACACCCGATGCGACGAGCTCGCGGTCGCAGCCGCCGCAGCCGTCGCAGGGCCGGAAAGCGGCGCGGGCCCTCCGCTGAGGAGGTTGCCGACGCGTTCGGGACGGACCGACCGCGGCCTCTGGAGCGACTCCTGACGACCGCGGGCATCAGCGCCCGTCGGCTTCCACCGCGGTCGCGCGAAGCGGCATTTCGCCGCGTCGGGCCACGGGCGCGTCAGGAACGCCGCGTGCGCGCCTCATGGGCCACACCCCGGAGACCACCGTCGCCGAGTAGTTCCATGCGGTGCTCAGTCGTGGCACGATCAACGGCCGGATGGAGGACGTGCTCGACATCTGGCCACGTCTGTGCGACGTCTGTGCGACGTCTGTGCGACGTCTGTGCGACATCTGGGCGACATCTGGGCGACGCCTGGTCCCCTCGAGACCCTTCAATGGCTCGATGCGCTCGCGAGCAGTTCTCGCGACCGGTTCACGCGACCCGCGAACAGCGCGGAGTGGCGGTGGTCGCCTCACCCGGAGGGCGCGCGCCGGGGGCGCCCCCCCGTCCCCCGGAAGGCGGGCCACCGGGCGCCGTTCCCCCGCGGGCCCGGGGCGCGGCACGAGGCAACCACGTGACAGATGCAAACT
>CALMPF010000033.1 GCA_937871505.1 uncultured Planctomycetia bacterium
CACATCCCCCACATCCCCCACATCCCCCACATCCCCCACATCCCCCACATCCCCCCCGCATCCTTCGCGTCCCCCGCAGCCCGCCCGGAAGTCACCCCTGCCCGCCGCCTCAGCCGTCGAACCGACCGAAGACCAGCGAGGTGTTGTGGCCGCCGAAGCCGAAGGAGTTGTTGATCGCCACCGCGATGCGCTTCTCGCGCGCGGTGTTGGGGACGAAGTCGAGGTCGAAGCCATCGTCCGGCGCCGCGAGGTTGATCGTCGGAGGAAGCACGCCGTCGCGCAGGGCGAGGATGGTCGCCACGCTCTCGATGCCGCCTGCGGCGCCGAGTGCGTGTCCGGTCATCGACTTGGTCGAGCTCATCGCGAGCCGCGTCGCATGGGCGCCGAAGAGCTGCTTGACGGCGCGGACCTCGGCGGCATCGCCGAGCGGCGTCGAAGTGCCGTGGGCGTTGATGTACTCGACCGCATCGAGCGGGCGCCGGGCGTCGTGGAGAGCCGCCGCCATCGCCCGGCGGGCGCCGTCGCCCTCTTCGTCGGGTGCGGCGATGTGGCTGGCGTCGCCTGAGCTCCCGAAGCCGAGGACTTCGGCGTGGATCCTGGCGCCGCGGGCCCGCGCCTGCTCGTATGCCTCGAGCACGATGACCGCCGCGCCCTCGGAGAGCACGAAGCCGTCGCGATCGCGGTCGAACGGCCGCGATGCCTCGGCCGGCGCGTCATTGCGGGTCGAGAGCGCCTTCATCACCGCGAAGGAGCCGATGCAGAGGGGCGAGACTGCCGCCTCGCTGCCCCCGGCCAGCATGACGTCGGCATCGCCCCGCTGGATCATCATGTACGCGGCGCCGATGGCGTGCGAGCCGGTGGCGCATGCGGTCGCGGTGCAGATGTTGGCGCCACGGAGGTTCAGCCGGATGGAGACGTTCCCGGCGCAGGCGTTGACCATCAGCCGCGGCACGGTGAACGGATTGATCTTCCGCGGGCCGGTCGCGAGAAGCTTGGTGTGACCTTCCTCGATCGTGAGGATCCCGCCGATCCCCGAGCCGATGGCGACTCCGCGCCGCTCGCTCGGGCCGCTGGTGAAGTCGATCCCGCTGTCGCCCGCCGCCTCGAGCGCGGCGGCGATCCCGAGGTGGCAGAAGCGGTCCATCCGCCTCGCTTCCTTGACGTCGATGATCGACGCGACATCCCACCCCCGGACCTCGCCGGCGATGGTGACCGTCCACTCCTCGTTCTGCTCGAACGCCGTGATCCGGCCAATCCCGGAGCGCCCCTCCCGGAGGGCCGACCAGGTGCTCGCGACATCGTTTCCGGCGGGGCAGATCACCCCGAGGCCGGTCACGACCACTCGGCGACGCGTCAACGTCATGCGGAGTCGCCGGTCAGGTCCCGGCCTTGCTCGCCATCGCCTTCTTGATGAAGTCGATCGCCTGGCCGACGGTCTGGATCTTTTCGGCTTCCTCGTCGGGGATCTGGGCGCCGAACTCGTCCTCGAACTCCATGACCAGCTCGATGGTGTCGAGGCTGTCGGCGTTCAGGTCGTTGGTAAAGCTCGAGTCGCGCGTGACCTCGCTCTTGTCGATGCCGAGCTGCTGCGCGACAATCTCGATCACCCGGGTTTCGATCTCGGCTTCGGTCACGTCAGGGTCTCCTGGGGACGGGCTGGGCGGCGTCGCTGCCGCCGGGAATGGGCGGACTATACCACGGGCTGCGTCCCCGCGCCCGTCAGGCGTTCGCCCGACGAGCAGGCGGAGACTCGATGCGGCCGACGCGGCGTGCGTCCGTCAGGAACCCTCGCCGGCGCGGCGCTTGCCCACTTGGCGGGCGACGGCCGCGCGGGCGGGCGGCTCCGCACGCGCTACCGGGACGGATCGCCTCAGGCGCGAAGCGCCGCGGACGTCGACCGCCGCAGGCCGGACTGGCCGCCGGGATCGCGATCTCCCGAACCCCTCCGCTGCGGGCGGCGTTCGCGGGGCGGGATTGCCGCGCTCATGCGCGGGCTCCGGCCCCGATGGTCATCCGGCCATGCCGCCGTCAACGACGAGCACCTGGGCCGTCATGTACCCGGCGAGCTCGGACGCCACGTAGGAGACCGCGTGCGCGATCTCCTCCGCGCGGCCGAATCGCCGCAGCGGCAGCGACTTCATGACTTCCTCGCGGATGCCCTGGGGCAGTCCCGAGGTCATGTCGGTCTCGATGAAGCCCGGGGCGACGACGTTGGCGGTGATGCCCTTGCTCCCGAGCTCCCTGGCGACGGACTTGGTGAGGCCGATGAGTCCCGCCTTCGCGGCGGCGTAGTTGGCCTGCCCGGCGTTTCCGATGATCCCCGAGACCGAGCCGATGTTGACGATCCGCCCGAACTTGCCGCGCATCATCGGCCGAGCCGCGGCGCGGCAGGCGACGAACACCGAGCGCAGGTTGGTCGCGATCACCTCGTCGAAGTCATCGTCGGACATGCGCAGGATGAGCCCGTCGCGGGTGATCCCCGCGTTGTTGACCAAGATGTCGAGTCGCCCGAAGGTCGAGGCGACCTCGTCGATCATGGCCGCGAGCGCCGCCGAGTCGTCGACGCTGCCGACGCGCACCTCGGCGCTGCCGCCGGCCGAGGCGATCGCGCCGCGAACCTCCTCGAGGGACTCGGCCGACCGGCTGTAGAGAACGACACGGTGGCCGTCTCGGGCAAGCCGTTCGGCGATGGCGCGGCCGATGCCGCGGCTGGCTCCGGTGACGATGGCGACGCGCTGGTCGATGGGGGTGCTCCGAATGCGAGGTGGCGGGCGATGAGAGGCGGTGGCGGGCGACGCGAGCGGCAGGCGGCGGGAGGCGAGCGAAGGCGGCGGGAGCCGCAGGGCTGAAGGGAGGCCTCGCTCTGCGGGTCAAGCCCGTCCCGGGGCGCTCCCGGGGGTGTCCCCCGGGGTGTCACCAGACGAGCGATGATGTCCGCGACGGTCACAACGGGGGCATTGCCGGGAGCTTCGGGGGCCATCACCCCGGGGGCCTCAGTGGCGGCCTCAGTGGCGGCCTCAGTTGAGGCATAAGAGGGTCCCGCCGTTCGGTTCGTGAGCGACTGGGACGCTCGAACGCCGCGCGTCGAGACACGGCGGCGACGGCGAGTCGCGATTGTAAGAGAACGGCGCAGGAGTGCCGCCGGGCTGGTTGGCAGTTGTGCGGCTGTCCGTTCGACACGGCCGTCGCCGAGTGACAGCATCGGAGCGGAGCGCAGGCGATGAGTGATGGGGTCTCACGATGACAGCGACGCCCGGCGGATCGCCGGGCGTCGGAGTAGCGAGGACGTCGAAGGCGCCCGGAGGGCCGAGCGATCCCAATCGGCCTGATCATCCCGGCCGGACCGATCGCAACTCGGGACCCGAAGGTCAAGGGCGCGGTCACGCCCGGTCGGCGGTCGCGCCTGGGCTCACGCCCAGGCCGCGTCAACCTCCCGGGGCGAAGCTCGGGGGATCGATCGGCTCGCCGAGCGGACGACGGCCAGTCCCGCCGCCCCCGCCGCCGCGGCGGACGGGCAGGTCGGGGTTCGGCGACGAGCTTGCCGCACTCTCCGCTGGATTCTCATCGAGCACCGTCGAGCGGATCACGACGACCTCGTCGGGCTCATTGGCCTTGCGCATCTCCTCTTCGAGGACGGCGTACCACGACGCGATCCAGTCATCCCCGCTGAGGCGGTCGATGATGTTCGGGGGCGTGGGCTCGGCGGAGAACTCGGGCTCCGGCGCCGTTTCGTAGGTCCAGAGCTGGGCCTGGAAGTTGCGCCCGACATGGAAGACCGCCAGCGCGACGCGACCGTTGCGCGTCTCGCCGGTTCGGACATCGCAGCGCGTGATCTGAGCGATCACCGGCTCCCACAGTCCGCTCTTCTCGAGCCGCTCGAGCTCGAGCTGGTCGGGCGAACTCAGCATGTCGCCCAGCGCGACGGCGTCTCCGCGGACGAAGCCGTCGAAGAACTTGAGAACCGCAATCCGCGAAGCGTCATCGGGCGGCGCGAGATTCTCGGGGAGGCGAACCCGCGGATCGATGCCGTAGCGCTCCATCAGGTCCGCGATCGACGTGACCGTCGGCGCGGGCGGCGGCGGTGGCGGCGGCGGCTCGTATTCGACGATCGCCGGCGCCTCCTCCTTGCCGCACCCGACCATCAAGGCGGGGAGAGCGCCGCAGACGAGCAGGGCCGCGAAGCCGCACGCGCCGCCGCGCCGCGCACGCCTGAGGCCGGAGCCGAGCATCGAACGGGAAGCGCCGATCTCTCGGCGAGCGTCATGGTTGGTCATGGTTGATCACCTCGCAGGAACGATCGATCCGCCGCAGAAGGCCCTTCAACACGGTCCCGGGAGCGAGCTCGTGGAACTTCCGCGAGGTCCCCGACGGGCTGGGACTCGCCTCGACCGCGCGGGAGGCGGCGGGCGCGGGCTCTGGCCGCGACCCTGCGGCGAGTGTAGCGCACGTCTGCGACCAGCGGACCGGTGAGACGATCTGTTCGACGAGCCGGCGGCGAAGCAGTTCCAGATCCTCTGCCGGGTGGGGCTGGGCCGTGACGTTCGACCAGACTTCGAACGCTGGGGGCCGGAGGTCGGCGGCGGCGAGGGACTCCGCCATCCGATCCGCAGCGGGCCGCATGAGGGGCGAGTGGAATGCCCCTGCGACGACCAGCGGCGTCGCCCGGCAACCGAGGCTCCCGGCCAGCCCCACCGCCCGTTCGCACGCGGCGGCGTGGCCCGACAGGACGATCTGACCTGGGGCGTTGAAGTTCGCGGCAACGAGGACGTCGCCCTCCGCCGCCAGGTCGCAGAGACCCTGGGCCTGGGCCTCGTCGGCCCCCATCAGCGCGACCATGCCTCCCCGCGATGCTTCGGCAGCCTCCTGCATCAGCTTCCCGCGGGTCGCCACCAGCCGAAGCCCCTCGGCGAAATCGAAGGCCCCCGCAAGGCAGAGCGCGGTGTACTCCCCGAGCGAGAGGCCCGCGGCCGCGGAGGGCCGGCCGAGTTCGGCCGCCCGCTCGTCGCCGCGCTCGCGCAGCGCCGCGTGGCACGCGATCGAGACGGTGAAGATCGCAGGCTGGCTCGCATCGGTTCGATTGAGCCGCTCGGCAGGCCCCTCGAAGCAGAGCGAGCTGAGCGGCGCGCCGAGGCGATCGACCCCGCCATCGCGGAGGATCGCATCGGCCTCCTCGAAGACCCTCCGCGCAGCGGCGCTCGCCTGCGCCCACCCGCGGCCCATTCCCACCGCCTGCGCACCCTGACCTGGACAAAGGACAACCGACTCGCTCATGTGCAGTGGCTCCGCTGGTGCTGCCCAGCTCAGATGGCGCCGGATCGGACTGTTTGACGCCGGTCCGAATGCGCGCCCGCCGCGCGGGCCGACTCAGTCGGCGCGACGGACGCCCGACCGGCATCGCGCGACCGGCCGGCGCCTCTTCACGGAGGCTGCGGTCAGCCGCGCCGACTCAGACCTTCCAGACATTGCTCGCCCACGTCAGCCCGCCGCCGAAGGCGACCATGACCATCGGCTTTCCGCGCGGGAGCTTCCCGGCGCGCCAGAGCTGGTCGAGGCAGAGACCCACCGAGCCGGCGCTGGAGTTTCCGAAGCGGTCGATGTTCACATAGACCTTCTCGCGCGGGAGTCCGAGACGCTCGATCGCCGCGTCGATGATCCGGATGTTGGACTGGTGGCAGATGAACTGACTGACGTCGTCGACGGCGACTCCGCTCGCCGCCAGCGCGTCCTCGATCACCTCGCGGAACTTCGTCACCGCGAAGCGGAAGACCTCGCGGCCGTTCATCCGAAGGCACCCGAGCCGGATGGGATTCTCCGCGTCGCTCGCGGGAATGTCCTGAGCGCGTCGGGGCATGTACAGCGACCGCCAGTCGGAGCCGTCCGACTGAAGCCGCTGATAGATGCAGCCGACGGAGGGGTCGTCGTCCGCCTCGAGGATCGCCGCTCCCGCTGCGTCCCCGAACAGGATCGAGACGCTGCGATCGTCGTAATCGACGACGGTGCTCATCGCGTCGCAGCCGACGACGGCGACGCGCCGCGAGCGCCCGGAGCGCACGAGCGTGTCGGCGACGCTGATGGCGTAGACGAAGCCGGAGCACGCGGCGACGAGATCGAAGGCCCCGGCGGGGGCGGCGCCGATCGCTCCCGCCACGCGGCACGCCACCGACGGGCAGGTCATCTCGCCGGTGCACGTCGCCACGATCACCATGTCGAGCGAACGGGGATCGGTGCCGGTCGCCTCGATGGCGGCCCGAAGCGCATCCCGCGTGAGCGTGTACGTCCCGGCGGAGCGGGGATCGACGATGCGGCGCTCGAGGATCCCCGTGCGCTGCTCGATCCACTCCGAGCTCGTGTCCATGATCCGGACGAGATCGTCGTTGGAGAGCACGCGCTCCGGAACTGCGGAGCCGGTGCCGACGAGCCGGACGCCGCGCGCAGGAGCGGTCATGCCGGAACGTCCGCCGTCCGCGCAGGCTCTTCGAGCTGCGCGAGACGCTCCGAGATCGCCTCGTTGACTCCGCTGAGCGCCAGCGCCCGCGCCCGCATCACCGCATTGGCGATCGTCCTCGCCTCGCTGGAACCATGCGAGATCAGGCTGTAGCCGTTGACGCCGAGCAGCGGCGCCCCGCCGTATTCGTGGTAGTCGTGCTTGGCGTAGAGGCTCTTGACCACCGGCTCGAGGCGGACGGCGAGGTCCGGGTCGATCTCGAAGACCTCGTGGGCCAGCGCCTTGAAGATCCCCGAGGAGAGCCCCTCGGCGAGCTTGATCATCACGTTGCCCACGATGCCGTCGGTCACGACCACGTCGGCGCCGCCGTCGAAGACGGCTCGTCCCTCGATGTAGCCGATGAACTCGAGCCCGCGCACCGTCCGGAGGAGGTCGCGCGCCTGCCGCATCTCCAGCGTCCCCTTCTGCTCCTCGCCGCCGACGTTCATCAGGGCCACGCGCGGCGCCTCGACGCCGAGGATCTTGCGGGCGTAGACATCGCCCATGAGCCCGTACTGCGCAAGGTGGTGGGCCTTGGGCTCGATGTTCGCGCCGACGTCGATCAGCACCACCGGTCCCGCGAAGGTCGGGACGGTCACCGCGATCCCGGGCCGGTGAACGGCGGGGAGCCGGCGCATGTGCATCTGCGCGGCTGCGACGCAGGCGCCGGTGTTGCCGGCGGAGACGATCGCGTCCAGCCGATTCGCCGCCTTCGGCGAAGCGAGCTGGGCCATCACGACGATCGAGCTGTTGCGCTTCTCCCGGACCGCCTCCACCGGAGGCTCGTCCATCCCGATCACTTCGGGCGCGTGGTGAACCTCGAGCCGCTCGTCGGAGACCCCGCGCTCGGCGATCGCCTCGTCGATGAGCTCGCGCTGGCCGATCAGGACGAGACGGTCGTCGGCCGAAAGCCGACCCAGCGCCGAGAAGCATCCCTTGAGGATCTCATCGGGCGCGTGGTCGCCGCCCATCACGTCGACGCCGATGCGCATGGCGGACTCAATCCGCCGAGCGGACCTTCCGGAGCGTCAGACCCGGCCGGACGTAGCCGCAGCCGACGCAGGCCGCGTGGGGCCGCTTCGCGCTGCCGCAGTTCGGGCAGAGGATCGTGTTGGCGGGCTTGATCGCGTGGTGCGAGCGGCGCCGCCGGGTCCGGCCGGGCGAGGTTCGGAAACAGGGATGCATGGCGGCGAACTCGGGAAAGGCGAGGCGGATGCGCCGCGACGCTCATGGGCGCATCGCCCTTGGGTCACGACGAATCGGTGAATGTAGGGTGGCCCGTCTGAGGTGTCAAGACGGCGCGAGGCGAGGCCTCGATCGGGCTCGGACCGCTCGGGCTGCCTCGCTGCCGCGAGCGGCCCGTGGCGAAAGTGCTTTGTTGGCAGGGGCGATCGGGGAGGCGAAGATGCGATTCGCCTGTCCGCTCGTCCGCAGCAGACGAGTTCCAGCGCTGTAGTGCTCGACCCGCAGGCACCGGTACCCCCCCGCGAGTGCCGCCCTTGACTGGTCGCGAGGCCCTCGAGACCGCTGGCGTGCGACGGCGTCCCCGCGGCTTCCGCTGCCATCGCCCGGACGCCCCCCGTCGTCACCGATCGCCGGGCTACCTTCGTTGCACGGATGCCGCCACGTCACCCCGAACACGCCCGGACGCAGGGAGCGCCCGTCGACCGCTACCACCGGCAGCGACTGCTTCCGAGCATCGGCGACGCGGGACAGGAACGCCTTGCGGAAGCGCGGGTGCTCGTGGCCGGATGCGGCGCCCTCGGATGCGGCATCATCGACGCGCTCGCGCGGGCGGGAGTCGGGCGGCTGGTCCTGGTCGATCGCGACATCGTCGAGACGACCAACCTCCAGCGCCAGTCGCTCTACACGGAGCGCGATGCCGAGCAGGGCGTGCCCAAGGCGGTCGCGGCGGCCGAGCGCGTGGCCGCGATCAACTCGCGCGTCGCCGCCGAACCCGTCGTCGCCGATCTCTCGGCGGCCAACGCCGCGCGGCTCGGGCGGGGGTGCGATCTGATCCTCGACGGACTCGACAACTTCGAAGCCAGGTACATCCTCAATGACCTCGCGGTGCGCGAGGGCCTTCCTTACATCTATGGCGGCGCGGTGGCAACGACCGGCATGAGCCTCGCCATCCTCCCCCGACCGGAGTGGGATGCGCCCGAGCGCGCGCCGGGCGGGCACCTCCGGTGGAGCGCCGCTCAGGCGACTCCCTGCCTTCGCTGCCTCTTCCCTTCGGCGCCGCCCCCCGGCGCCTCGCCGACCTGCGACACCGCAGGGGTGCTCGGCCCGATGGTGACGATCATCGCGGCGTTTCAGGCGACGCAGGCGATCAAGCTGCTCGTCGGGGCCATCGACGCGGTCGATCGGCGTCTGCTTTCGGTGGAGCTCTGGGAGAACGAGTGGCGCTTCCTCGATGCCTCCGCTGCGGGGCCGGCGCCGGAGTGTCCGTGCTGCGCGGCTCGACGCTTCGAGTTCCTTGAGCCGCGCCGCGACGAAGGCGGATCCCGCAGCGGCGGCGCGTCGACGCTCTGCGGGCGCGACGCGGTCCAGGTGAGTCCGGCCGAAGATGCCCGGCGGATCGACCTGGAGGCGATCGCCTCCCGTCTGGTCGGCCACGGTTCCTTCGACGTGCGGCCCCATCTGCTCCGCGGGGTGCTCACCGCGGAACGCGGCGATGCAGGAGAAGTCGAGCTGACTCTCTTCCGCGACGGCAGGGCGATTCTCAAGGGAGTCCGCGACCCCGCCCGCGGTCGGGCGATCTACGCGAAGTACATCGGGATGTAGCACTCCAGCGCTGGGAGCGGAGCGGACAGCGCGCCACCTGACGGTCCGGCCGAGCGGGCGGACCGCTTCGGACGCCGATCGTCACGAGCGCGACCGCTGCGGCCGGGGCACGTGCTGGTCGATCAGGATCGTGTTCCCGTCAGGATCGGCGAGGATCATGCTCGCCGGACCGTCGGAGGAATCGTCCGCCTCGGAGACGATCTGGATCCCGCGCTCGCGAAGGCGCCGCTGAAGGTCGCGGATGTCCTCGAACTGCCCGAGCTCGCCGCCGCCCTGATCCCATCCTGGGTTGAACGTCAGGATGTTCTGCTCGAACATGCCCTCGAAGAGACCGATGATCGCGCCGTCGTTGCGGAGAATGAGCCACTTCTGCTCTGCGTCGCCGCCGATCACCGAGAAGCCGATCGCTTCGTAGAACGTTCGCGAGGCCGCGAGGCTCTTCACCGCGAGACTGACCGAGAAGTTTCCGAGTTGCATGGGGAGTCGCTCCTAGGGATGCGGAAGCGCCGTCGTCGGCGCTGGAGGCGGCGGCCGGAGCGTGCTGCTGCGCCGCGCCCGGTCCGCCCCCAGATCGCCCGACCGGGTCGGGCGGGAACCAGATCGCCCGACCGGGTCGGGCCTGGACCAGATCGCCCGACTGGGTCGGGCGGGGACCAAGTCGTCCCGCCAGCCGCGGAGCCGGCGGCCCGCCGGGTCGGTCGCGCGACCGGACGCCGCGGGAAGACTCTGGCATTCGCGCGGGCGGTCGCGCACCATGATGACGGATTCCCAGCATCCCGCCAGCGGTGCTCCACCCCAAACGGCTGCTCCGCTGCTCGGCGCGGCTTCCGCGCAGGGCGGCGGCTCCCCGCGCCCCGCGACCTTCCCATGCGACACGAACCCAACTCGTTGCGCCGACCCGGACACCTCCGCGAAGTCCGAGGGTCCGGCGCGCTCGTCGCTCCCCGCCGCCGGCTCCGCGCCACCACGGCGCCGGGCCGGGGGATCGCCGGCGCGATCGCAGCCGCATCGATCCTCGCGGTCGGCGGAGTGGCCGCCCCGGCGACCGAGATCGAGCGAAGGTCCGCGGACCTCTCCGCGCCCTTGGCAACCACCGCCGACGGCGGGTGCTGCGAAGCCGACCGGCGCGCCGCGGCGGAGCCGTCGCTCCTCGGCGGCATCGGCGGCGCCCCCGCGACCGATCGCCGCGACCCCGGCGATGCGAGCCATCGCCCGCTTGTCTCGTCCCGGATCCTCGCGCACCGGCGCCTCAAGGCGGAGGCAGCGCTCCGCCCCGCGGCGGAACGCCGGGCGGTGCTCGAGCAGCTCGGGCTCGGAGCGGGCGACCTGGACTCGGAGCGGGTCGCGATCTACGTGCGGAACCGGCTCGACGAGGGCGACATCGACGCGCTCGCGCAGGAAGGCGTGCGGGTGGTCCGCGGCCTCTTCGTTCCGCCGGTGCCCGGTCGGCATCCGCTCGGGTTTCACCTGGCGCAGCTCGAGTACGCCGCCATCGATCGGATCAACGGCGACTCCCGCGTGGTGCGCGTCGAGTCGACCGAGCACGCGCTCGCACCCGAGCACGACGTCGCGCTGGGGATCGTGGGGATCGCCGCCGCGCATGCAGGTGCTGAGATCGGGCCATACCTCGGAGACGGCGTGACGGTCGTCGTCGCCGACAGCGGCATCGATCCGACGCACCCGGATCTTCCGGTGCCGATGGTCGCCTACGACGTGACGACCGGGGACTGGGAGGACTCCTGGAGCACCGACGTCGCGAACACCGTCATCTGGCACGGGACCCACGTGACCGGAACGGTCGTCGGCAGCGGACTCCTCTCCGGCGGCGCCTATCGCGGAGGGGCGCCGGGGGCGAACCTCGTGGTCCACAAGATCGGCAACGACGTCAACGGCAACTCGACCTTCGCGGACATGATCAAGTCGGTGATGCACGCAGCCGCGATCGGCGCCGACGTCTACACCGTCAGCTACGGCGGGTACGAGACGTTCCTCGACGGCTCCTCCCCGCTCGCGCAGGCCTTCGACGCGGCATTCGAGATGGGGACGCTCTGCTTCACCTCGGCGGGCAACAGCGCGCAGCGGCGGCGTCACCGTTCGAGCGCGATCGCTCCTGGCGCCAGCGCGACGTTCACGATGAACGTCGCCAACTCCGGCGACCAGCCGTACACGCTTCCGATCGGACTCAGCGTGATCTGGCGCGAAGACGGCGACCCGGAGGATCTCAACATCGAGATCGAGTGCCTGACGCTCGGGGACGACGAGGCCTTCGAGACGCTCTTCGCCGGAACCAGCCCGCGGGCCACCGAGGCGACATACTCGCTGCTCTGGCCGCAGGTCCCCCCGGCGTCGACGCGGCAGTACTCGCTGCGCCTGACCAACAGCGCCGCCTCGGGCGCAGCTCCGCTCGTGCACGTCTACCAGGCCTCGACCTCGGTGGCGACCTTCCCGGTGCACGATCCCTTCTTCACGGTCGGGACGCCCGCCGAGGCCGACACCGTCCTCGCGGTCGGCGCATGGGTGCATCGGAACCAGTGGATCGACTTCACCGGGAGCGTCCGGACGTCGGCGCAGGCGCTCGACGCGCTCGCGAGCTTCAGCAGCCGCGGTCCGCGGATCGACGGTCTTCTCAAGCCCGACATCGTCGCGCCGGGAAGCATGACGATCTCCCTGCGCGACGCGCTCTTCGCGACCGCGATCTCCTCGACGATCTCCAACGACGGGATCAATGACGGGAGCGGTCCGGCGGACTACTACGTCGCCCAGGGCACCAGCATGGCGTCGCCGCTGGCGGCGGCGGCCGCCGTGCTTCTCCGCGAGGCCCGCCCCGGGCTCGCGACGCCCGCGCTTCGCGAGCGCATCATTTCGACGGCGAGCGCCGCGGCAGCGCCCACGATGCTCGTGGGTCACGGGATGATCGACCTCGTCGCGGCGCTGGCGATCGCCGTCGCGGACCTCGACGGCGACGGGGTCGTCGGAGGCACCGATCTCGGGCTGCTGATCGCAGCCTGGGGAGAGTGCGCGGCCTCCGACTGCCCGGCCGACCTCGACGGCGACGGCTTCGTCGGGGCGAGCGACCTGGCGCTTCTGATCGCCGAGTGGGGCTGACGCCCGAAGGCATGCGCCGATCGTCGCGCGTCCCGCGCGAATGGGCCGACTCTCCCTGCGCGGGCCGGCGTGGCCACGCAGATGCCATGCAGGGGCCATGCAGGGACCGCGGATCGGGCCGAAGATCCCCGGCGGATGCGGGCATCGCGGGCTCGCGCGCCGGGTCGCCGCGGGCGCTCGGCCGGGTCCGGCACTCGATCAGCCGCCGCTCTCGATGCCCAGCGCCGCGTAGAGCGGTGCGAGGTGCTTTTCGTAGTGGCGATGCCGCAGGACAGACCGCGTGTAGATCGGCTGCCTGACCTGCGCATTGCTGCGCGTCAGGGCGATCCGCTGGCTCTCGTGGAAGCTCAGCGCCCGCTCCGTCCACGGGAGCTCGAGGAACTCGTAGATGCGGCGGGAGACCCCCTCCTGATCTGCGACGAGCTCCTCGTACTGGACGTCGAGGATGGGGATCGAGAGAACGCTCTTCCAGTGGGCCATCAGCCGCTCGTACTCGCGATAGAAGCGACCGGCCTTCTCGAGGTCGTAGGCAAACGGGAGGTTGCCGTCGAAGAGCTGGAAGTAGCAGGAGAGGCAGGTGTCGGCCGCGTCGCGGCGGCAGTGGATGACCCGGGCGCCCGGCAGCGCAGCCTGGATGAGCCCGAGCGCAAGGAAGTTCAGGGGCATCTTGTCGATCACGCGGCTGTCGCCGACGCGCAGCGCCCGGATCGCCTCCATGTAGGTGTTCCCTGCGCGCTCGAGCTCGTGCACGGAGAGGTCCGCGGCGCGGGTCAGGATCGGGAAGCCGATCCGGTCGCCGCCCTCCAGCTCGCGGGCGATCCGGAGCAGGTGCTCGAGCTCGCCCGCCGCATGGACGCCGGGAGCCTCCGCGACGATCTGCTCGACCATCGTCGACCCGGAGCGCGGCATCCCCAGCACGAAGATCATGCGCGACGCGTCGACCGTCGTGGCAGGCAGCGCCTTGAGCGCGTCGCGCGTCCACGCTCCGATCGCCGCGGTGACGCGCTCGGCGTTCCGCGCCGCGTCGAACCGCCCGTGGTAGAGCTCGTTGCCGCGGCGGTAGGCGTCGAACGCGAGGTCGTACTCCTCCACGCTGTCATGGAGCGCCCCGAGGACGAACCACATCCGCATTCGCAGCGCCGGGGCGACGTCCGCACGCTCGAAGGCGGCGCGGAGGAGATCGATCGCCTCGCGCTGGCGCTTCGCCCGCAGGGCGACCGTCCCGAACATCGAGGCGACCGCCCCGTCGACCGGCCTTCGATCGAGAACCGGCGCGAGCGCCTCCATCGCCTTGTCGACCTCGCCGGCCATGAAGTGCAGCTCCGACTTCGCGGCGCGGTACGAAGGCTTGGCCGGGTCGAGTCGGATCGCCTTGTCAAGGCAGGCGTGGCTCTGGGCGAAGTTGCCCTCCCGCTTGTAGGTCAGGGAGAGGTCGTGATGGAACTGCGCCGACTTCGGCGAGAGCTTGATCGCCCGCTCGATGTTGCGTCGCCCCTCGGAGGTCATCCCGAGACTGTTCTGCGCGACCCCGAGCAGGTCCAGCGCGGTCGCGTTGTTCCTGGAGGCCCGCAGCACCTGCTCGTATCCGCGGATCGCCTCGGTGAAGCGTCCGGCACGGTGGAGGGCGGTCGCCTGCGCGAGGACCTGACTGGCGGTGAGGGTCGACATGACGGAGGCTCCTCGGGGTTGATGGCCGGCCGCGTTCCGCTCCGCGACGGCCGAGAGCGTCAAAAGTACCCCTCACGCTTGCGGTCTTCCATCGCAGCCTCGCTGAAGGTGTCGTCGAGCCGCGCCCCGCGCTCGCTGGTGCGGGCGGCGGCGATCTCGTCGACGATCTCCTCCACGGTCGAGGCCGGGCTCTCGACGCCCGCCGTGCAGGTCATGTCCCCGACCGTCCGGAAGCGGACCACACGTCGGAGCGCCTGCTCGCCCGCACGCAAGGGGAAGAAGTCCGAGATCGGACAGATCACGCCGTTGCGGATGACCACCTCGCGCTCGTGCGAGAAGTAGATCGAGGGCAGGTCGATCCGTTCGATCTCGATGTACTGCCAGACATCCAGTTCCGTCCAGTTGCTCAGCGGGAACGCGCGGATGTGCTCGCCGCCTCCGATCCCGTCGGCGCTGCGGCGGATGCGGCCGTTGCAGAGGCTCCAGAGCTCGGGGCGCTGGTTCCGCGGATCCCACTGCCCGAAGTCGTCCCTGAAGGAGAAGATCCGCTCCTTGGCCCGCGCCTTCTCCTCATCTCGCCGGGCGCCGCCGATCAGCGCGTCGAAGCGGAACTCGGCGATGGCGTCGAGCAGCGTGGGAATCTGGGCGCGGTTGCGGCTCGGCGTCGGACCGGGATCCTCGACGGCCCGGCCGCTGCGGATCGCATCCTCGACGTGTCGGACGATCAGGCGCTCGCCCAGACTCTCGACGAGCGCATCGCGGAAGGCGATCGCCTCGGGAAAGTTGTGGCCTGTATCGATGTGCAGCAGAGGGAACGGCAGCCGCGCCGGCCGGAACGCCTTCAGGGCGAGGTGGACCATCACGATCGAGTCCTTCCCGCCGCTGAAGAGCAGCGCGGGCCGCTCGAACTCCGCGGCCACCTCGCGCATGATGCAGATCGACTCCGCTTCCAGGACCCGGAGCTGGTTCACGGCGCAGCGCTCCGAGGCGCGCCCGAGCCGAGGCGCCCGGGGCGCGCCGCGATCGCCTCCGCCGCGGCGATCTCCGCGGCGCGGCGCGCCTGGATGCGCAGCTCCGGGACCGCCGTCGACTCCCAGAGCGTTCCTCGTCGGAGAGCGCCCGCGAGGAGCAGGCGCCCGTCGCACGAACCGTCGCTTCCGATCAGACGTCCGTCGGGATCGGTGTCGAGGCCGATGCCGATGGGGTCGGGGCGTGCGAGTCCGCTGCGAAGGAGCGATCCGATCAGCGGATCGATCGTGTCGGCGATCGCGGTCGCAGGACCGACGCAGTTGAACAGGCGCCCCGCGATCATGCCGAAACGCGATCCGTCCGGCCTGCGCACCGAGAGCGCGAGCGACGACTCGCCGCGCGGCTCGATCGAGTCGATCACGCCCCGCTCGACGGCGAGCGTCCCCGCGGCGCGCTCGGCCTCGAGGCGGTCGAGGACCGTCAGCGGACAGCGATGGCGGTGGATCTCCCAGAACGGACGAAGCCTGCGGAGGAACGTCCCCCGCTGCGCCGCGGACCACCGGCTCCAGATCGCGGGCGTCGCTGCGCGCAGCGCGTCGATCGTCGCCTGCCACCCCAAGCCGGCAGCGATCCGCCTCCGCGCGGCGCGACGGAGCGATCGAAGGAGGTCGCGCGGCGACCCGGCGAGATCGTCGGGAGAGAGCGCGGCAGGCGGCTCGGTCGGGGGCGCGTGGGGAAGCGGAAGGCGACCGTTGCGCGAGATCATCGCGATCGTCCCGCGGAATCCGCGCCGCCGGAGCTCGATGGCCACGTCGACCGCCGTGAGGCCGCTGCCGACGATCGCAACCCGCGCGGCGCTCTCGATCCCCTCCATCGCACGCGGATCCCATGGATCGGCCGCGAGCAGGTGCCGCGGGACATCGCGGTCCGCGGTCACCCACGGGGCCCGCGCGGCGGGAATCCCGGGCGCGAGGATGGCCGACGAGGCGACGCAGGAGGCTCCCGCCGCCCTGAACAGCTCGACGCGCGCCGTCCGTTCGACGTGAACGATCGCGTCCGCGACAAGCCAGGTCCGGCCCGGAGAGGCGACTGCGGCCTCTGCGGCAAGCTCCGTCAGGTATCTGCCGTAGAGCGATCGCGGCACGAACTCCGCAGGCCCGAAGCGGCCCGGCATTGACGACTCGAGCCACGCATGAAAACCGCCCGGATCGCCGGGAAGCGCACCCATGCGCCCGGCGGGAACGTTGAGCAGGTGATCGGGGCCGCAGGCGCCGTACGCGACCCCCGGCGCCGCGCGGCGGCGTCGCTCGAACAGCGCAATCGCCGCCTCGGGGAGCAGTCGGCGCAGGTGAACGAGGGCCATCAGGCCGGAGAACCCGCCTCCGACGATGGCGAGGTCGACCTCCTCCGGGTGCTGCTCGGTCCACGCGATCGCCGGCGCCGGGAGTTCGCGCTTGGAACCGGCGAGCGGCCGCGGACTCGGACGGCGCGACGGGATCTCAGGGACGGTTCTCAGGAAGTCGCCGGGCGATCGATGCATGACGGAACAACTGATCGGTGCATGACAGCCGACGGACGCTTTGGTCCGGCGTTCAGGATGACCTTCGGTCCGAGAATCCGGACGGCACGCGTGGAGGGCACCAGCGGCCGTGCGGCAGACGGGGAGTGAGCCGGTCGGACACGGCGAGGCAGCCGGAGATTCCGACCCGAGGCGCCCGAGAACGACTCTGGACGGGCCTCACGCGCTGTCGGGCTCGGCACGGCTGACCGCTCGGCGGATCGCCTTCTCGAGCTCGACGACCGCGAGAACCGCCGCGCCCGCAACCATGACGCGCCAGACCGCACCGGGTTCCAGCGGAGCCGAGTGGAAGATCCGGTTCATCGGCGGCGCGTAGATGAAGAGCCCCTGGGCGACGAGCATGCCCGCGACGCCCGCCCAGAGCAGCGGGTTGCTCCAGAGTCGCAGCGCCCACGCGGGCCGGAGGAGCGCCCGCGCCGAGAAGAGGTAGAAGATCTGCCCCGCGACGATCACCGAAACCGCGGCGGTGCGGGCCACCTCTTCGCGCTCGCCGCGGGCGAGCTCGCCGTGAAAGAGGATCATCGCGACGACGCAGAGCAGCAGCGAGACCAGCCCGGTCCGCATGAAGAGCTCGAACCCGAGGATCGGCCGGGCTGGATCGCGCGGCGGCCGCCGCATCGCGTCCGGCTCGACCGGCTCGAAGACCAGCGGCATTCCGAGGAGGATCGCCGTGGACATGTTCACCCAGAGGACCTGCGCCGGAAGCACGGGCAGCGCCCAGCCGAACAGGATCGCCGCGAGCACGACCATCGCCTGACCGCCGTTGGTCGGCAGCGTCCAGACGATGAAGCGGGTGAGGTTGCGGAAGACCGCCCGCCCCTCCTCGACTGCCGACGCGATCGAGGCGAAGTTGTCGTCGGCAAGGACGATGTCGGATGCTTCGCGCGCCGCCTCCGTGCCGCCGCGGCCCATGGCGATGCCGATGTCCGCCTGCCTCAGCGCCGGCGCGTCATTGACGCCGTCGCCGGTCATCGCCACGATCTCGCCGCGCGACTGGAGCGCCCGGACGAGGCGCAGCTTCTGCTCAGGGGTCATCCGCGCGAAGACCGCGGTCGATGAGGCGAGCTGCGGAAGCGACCCGTCGTCGATCGACGCCATCTCCGCGCCGGTGACCGGGTTCGCGTCGGCTCGCGTCTCCAATCCCATCCGCCGCGCAATCGAGAGCGCCGTCAGCGCGTGGTCGCCGGTGATCATCTTCACGGAGATTCCCGCGCGTCGACAGGCCGCCACGGCCTCGGTCGCCTCCGGCCGCGGCGGATCAAACATGCCCACCACTCCAAGAAAGACCAGACCCTCCTCGGCCATGCCCCGGTCAAGCGCGACGGTCCCGGCGGGCACGCGGCGCCGCGCCAGCGCGAGAACCCGCAGGCCCTCTCCGGAGAGTGTCGCCGCATCGGCGTGGATCGCGTCGACCAAGGCCTGCGCGTCCGGGCCGCCGAGCGGCGCCTCCCGCCATGGCCGCTCCGAGGGGCTCGCCTCGGCGCCCGTCTCCGATGCGTCGACGACGAGCGCGACCGATCTGCTCATCGCGAGCACGCGCTCGAGCGCGCCCTTGACATAGATGGTCGCCGCGCGATCGAGCTCGTCCGCGGAAGCCGCGTGAAGCGTCGCCATGTACTGGCGGTCGGAGTCGAACGGCAGCGCGGCGATGCGCGGGCGCCCCTCGATGAGCGCGGCGGGTGATGAGTCGCTCCCGGCCTTGCAGGCTGCGACGAGCAGGGCTCCTTCGGTCGGATCGCCGTGGATCGTCCAGCCCTGCTCTCCACGGGTCAGCGCCGCGTCATTGCAGAGCGCGCCGCAGCGAAGCGCCTCCGCGAGCAGCCGCTCCTCCGATGCGTCGACGGGAGCGCCCTCCCGCTCGATCTGCCCGGCGGGGTCGTAGCCGCTGCCGACGAAGGCGAAGCGGCGCCCGCCCGCGACGATCGCGACGACGGTCATCTCATTCCGCGTCAGCGTTCCCGTCTTGTCGGAGCAGATGACGGTCGTGCTCCCCAGCGCCTCCACGGCCGGAAGGCGCCGGACGATCACGCGCCGCGCCGCCATCCGCGACACGCCCACGGCGAGCATGATCGTCACCGCCGCGGGGAGCCCTTCCGGAATCGCCGCCACGGCGAGCGCAACCGCCGCCTGGAACATCGCGGCCGCCCCGGTGCCGCGGAGGATGCCGACCCCGAAGGCCAGCGCGGCCACGCAGATGATCGCCCAGAGGAGCGTGCGGCTGAAGGCGGCGATCTTCCGCGAGAGCGGCGTCGCGAGGAGCTCGGCGGAGGCGATGAGCGCGCCGACCCGCCCGACCTCGGTCGCGTCGGCCGTGGCGACGACGACGCCCGCAGCCGCACCTCGGACGACGAGCGAGCCACCGAAGGCCATTCCCCGGCGCTCGGCGAGCATCGTCGCGGGGGCCACCGGCTCGACGCGCTTCGAGACCGCGACCGATTCGCCGGTGAGCATCGACTCGTCGGCGGCGCACTCGTGGCAGTGCGTCAGGCGCAGATCGGCGGGAACCCGATCGCCTGCCTCGACCAGCACGAGGTCTCCGACGACCAGCTCGGCGGCGTCGATCGCGCGGCGCACGCCGCCCCGACGGACCGTCGCAGTCACCCGCATGGACCGCGCCAGCGACTCGATCGCCCGCACCGCCCGCGCCTCCTGCACGAACCCGATCGCGGCATTGACCAGCACGACACCGAAGATGACGGCCGCATCGACGCGCTCGCCCAGCGCGAGGGCGACCGCTCCGGCGACGAGCAGCACGCAGACGAGCGCGGAGCGAAACTGAGCCGCCGCGATCAGCCAGATCGGCCGACCGCCGCGTCGAGCGATGACGTTCGGTCCATCCCGGCGCAGGCGCTCGGCCGCGGTCTCCTCGGAGAGCCCGCGATGCACGTCTCCCCCGAGCGCCGCGACGACCGCGTCGCCCTCCATCGCGTGCCACTGCGGCGCTCTCTCAGCGGGGGAAGGGCCGACGTCGTCCGCCCCGCGGCTCCGGTTCGAAGGGCGACCGGCCGCGGTCATGGCGATCGAACGCAGCGAAAGCCGACGTGAGTCGACCCGGTGTCGGGGGGCGTCCCGCGGCGGGCGCTGGGGCGGTAGCTCTCGCAGTAGCTCGGGTGGCAGAGGTATGAGCCGCCCTTGATGACGCGCTCCGTCGCCGTCGGCACCTGGCGCGTCGGATCGAAGGTCTCGCGCGGGCCCGCCGGATTCCGGCAGCATCCGGCCCCCGACTCAGCGCTCTCGCGGGCTGCGATTGCGTGCGCGTCGGCGCGGTAGAGATCCGCCGTCCAGTTCCAGACGTTCCCCGCCATGCCGTAGAGACCGAACCCGTTGGGCGGAAACGCGCGCACCGGCGCGACGCCGGCGAAGCCGTCCTCGGCGGTGTCGCGGAAGGGAAAGGAGCCGGTGAAGGTGTTTGCCATGAAGCGCCCCGCGAACTGCCCTTCGGCGGGAACGAACTCATCACCCCACCAGTACCGCGTCGGCGCGGCGTTTCCGCCGCGCGACGCGAACTCCCACTCGGCCTCCGTCGGGAGGCGCTTTCCCGCCCAGCGCGCGTAGGCCACGGCGTCGTCCCAGGCGATGTGAACCACGGGGAGATCGTCGAGTCCCTCGAGCGTCGAGCCCGGACCCTTCGGGTGCCTCCAGCTCGCCCCCGGTGTCCACGTCCACCACTGCGAGAGGTCGCGCAGGTCGACCGGTCCGGCGGTCGGCGTGAAGACGAGCGAGCCGGGCTGGAGCATCTCCTCCGGCGGACGCGGCGTGCCGGGCGGAAGCTGCGTGCGCAGCGCCTCCCAGTCGATCGGACGCTCTGCGATGGTGACGTAGCCCGTCGCCTCGACGAAGGCGCGGTACTCGGCGTTGGTCACGGGCGTCTCGTCCATCCAGAAGCCGTCGACCTGCACGCGGCGAACCGGGCGCTCGTTCGGCCGGGCGTACGCGGCGTCGCTGCCCATGACGAACTCGCCGCCGGGAACCCAGCGCATGCCAGCGGGCGCGGGCGCCGCTTCGCCCTGCCGGGCCGAGCGAGCCTCGGGCGGCGCCGCCGATCCTGGATCGGCAGGCCGTCCGGCCGGCGGCGCTGCGTTCGCGGGCGCGCCGTCAGGCGCGCGTGCCGCGGCCGAGATCGGCGCGCGCTCCGCGGCCGCGACCGCCGAGCCGCCCGTTCCGCCCATTCCGCCCATTCCGATCGATCCGACCGCGCCGACCGCGCCGACGGCCCCTGCGATCGCACTGAGCAGCGCGCGCTGTCCGCTCCTGCGCGCGGCGGCGCGAGCGGGCGCCGCCGCGCGGACGGACCCGCGAGATCCGACCCGCGAGCCAGCCCGCAAAGTGGTCCGCACGATGGTCCGCACGATGGCTCTCAGGCTGGTTCTCGAGCTGGCTCGAGAACCGGTTCGAACTCTGGCCATGGAGGGTGTGACGTTCACCACGCGAGGACCGTAGCCCTCCCGAGAGCGCAGCACGCCGGCTTCCCGCAGGGAGAGTGCGCGCCCGGGCGGATCGATCTCGATCGACCCCGACTACTGTCCTGCTCGGCGCCCTGCTCCGCGTCCGGCTCCGCGTCCGGAGCGACGGGCTCTCCGCCGGGCGTCGCCCTCGGCGCGCTCGGGATCGCCGATCACGTCGCCGGCCCCGCGCCAGAACCATGAACACCACCACCTCCAGCATCGTTCCTCCGGGCCGTCAGGCGCTCTCGTACGCCGAGCTGCTCGTGAAGGAGATCGATCCTGCGAAGTTCGCCCACATGCCCGTTGCGGGCCTGAACCATCCCGCCTTCACCATCGGCCATCTCGCGATGTATCCCGACCGGGCGCTGGGGATCCTCGGTCGTCAGGATCTCGCCCGGCCGAAGGCGGGATGGGACGCGCTCTTTCTCGCAGGATGCCCCTGCGTCGAGCAGGATGGGCGCTACCCGCCCAAGGAGGAGATCGTCGCCCACTTCGTCGAGCGCACCGGCGCCGTCCTCGCGGTCGCTTCCGAGGCGACGGAGGCGCAGCTCGCGGCTCCGAACCCTCTCGAAGGTCGGATGCGCGAGCTCTTCCCGACGGTCGGCGCGGTGCTCGCGTTCGTGCTGATCGGGCACCCGATGATGCACCTCGGCCAGGTCAGCGCCTGGAGGCGCGTGATCGGAATGCCCCCGGCGATGTGACGTTCGGGCGCCGGGCCGGCGCATCTGTCCGCATGCAATCCCCTTGCGTCGCCCCGGTGGCGGCGGCCCTCGCGGCGGCCGCCCTCGCCTCGGTTCGCCGTGTCGCGCGGCGGGCCTCCGCCGCGCGCATCCGGCGACCGAAGCGGCGCCCGGCTGCGGCGTCGCGCACCCATTTCGCGCACTTTCCTGGATCTGGTCGCATTCTCCTCCTTCTCCGCCCAATAATCCGGCCTCCCGCGACTGGCGACCCTGCCGGTCGGGAGTCTGCTCGGAGGTACCCGATGACCGTCGAACTCGCCCGCCGTTTCGTTGGCCGCGCGTCGCTGCGCAGTCGTCCGTTCCCGCTGCTCCGAGTCGCGATCTTCGCCGCGACGCTGGCGCTTGCCGCGATCGCCCGGCCCGCTGCGGCTCAGGGAACGTCGGGTCAGCTCCCCGACCCCGTCTCGCTCCAGGAGCTCACGGCGCTGCTCGATCGCTACGTCGGCGCGTCGCCCGCCCAGTGGGAGCAGATCGACGCGATCCACGATCGCTACAAGACCGAGTTCGCCAGGCTGCGCGACGGGGAGATCCAGAAGTTCCTCGACGACGCCCGCAAGCTCCAGGGCGGGGGGATTCCCGACCGCAAGCTGGTCGAGGACTACTTCCGCGACCAGACGCGCATCGAGTCGCGCATCCGGGCCCTCGACAGCGGCCTCTTCGATCAGATCCAGGGCGTGCTCGACGAGACGCAGGCGGTCGCGATGCCGCGGGTGCGGCTCGCCCGCGAGCGGGCGACGTATCGCTCGCCGATGACGATGGGCATGTTCGGCTCGGCGCCGGTGGACCTCACCGAGCTGCTGGGGCGGATGGAGCTTCCCCGCGCCCAGATGGCCGGGCTCGACCCGGAGCTGGTCCCGTACGAGGCTCAGCTCACCCGTGAGCTTGGCAAGCTCCACAGCTCGATGGGACGCATGATGATGGACATGCTCGATGCGCTCGTCGCCGAGGGGTTCGCGGAGATGGACGAGCAGGAGATGATGGCGAACCCGGAGAAGATCCGGGAGATGATGGAAGCGATGTCCCGCATCATGAACGCCATCGGGGGGAAGTCGCGCGAGATCTCCGGCGAGATCGTGAAGCTCAATCACCGGGCGCGCCGAGCCGTCGCCCAGAAGCTCCCGCCCGAGACTGCGCGGCGCTTTCTCAGGGAGTACGTGACGCGCGGCTATCCGATGCTCGGAGAATCGACGCGGCACGCCGAGCGGCAGCTCAAGGCGGCGCTTCGCCTTCGCGGGATCGACGACCAGCAGCGCGAAGCGCTCAGTCAGGTCCTGGACTCCTGGTACACGGAAGACGATCGCCTGCTGGAGGAGTTCATGAAGGCCGCCGATGAGAGCAGCGCCGGACAGTCGATGTTCGACATGTCTCCGGCGCGCTGGGAGGCGATCCAGAGCGAGGCGGCTCAGCGCACCGAGCGTCGGCAGGCCCTCGACACCGCGCACGTCGACCGCGCCAAGGGGATCGTCGGGCCCGACCTCGCCCCCCGCATCGACGCCGTACGCAGCGGCCAGCTCGACGAGGCCCACTTCCAGCCGGAGCCCTCCGCCGCCGAGCTGGCGACGGCGCCGGAGGAACCGGGGCGACGCCGGCGCTTCAGCGGCGACGGCTCGCTCGCGTCGCAGATCGACTCGACGACCACAGCGGGCTGGGTTCGCCAGCTCGGACTGAGCGCGTCTGAGCGCTCGATCGTCGAGGTGCTCCACGGCGACTACGTCACGCGCTGGCAGGCGGAGGTCTCGCCGCGAATCGAGGAGATCACCGCCGCCACGACGCGCCTCTACGGGGGCTTCGACGGGGAACGGCGCAGCGACCCGAGCGCGGTCGACGATCTCTACGCGGCCCGCACCCGCGCCATCGCCGCGATCGACGCGGTCGACGATGAGTTCCTCAGCTCGATCCGCGCGGTCTTCGAGGATGAGGATCGCCGAGAGGCGATCGAGCTGATCGCGCTCGAGCGCGCCCTCGACGGCGTGACGGCGTACGGCATGTACGGCGGCTTCGCCGAGAACCACGAGGCAGACGTGAACCTCGCGAGCGTGCTCGCGACCGCGCTGGAGGACTCTGCGGAGTTCGACGCCGCCCGCGCTGCCCTCCTTGCACACGCCGAGGCGCTCGTGCAGACCTCGCGCGAGCTCCGGAGGACGTCGCTGCGGCACCAGCAGGAGATGGAGCGGTTCAACGTCCGCTTCATGACCCTCGACGACGGCGCCGCGCTCCCCCAGCCGGACGACTCGATCCAGGTCGACATGCAGGCGGCGTCGGCCGCGAACGCCGCGGCTGCGGCGGCCCGGGCGGCGGCGGCGAAGGCGGCCACGGAATCGATCGGCGCGGCGATCTCGCCGGAGGCGGCCGCACAGTTCCGCCGCAAGTACAACCGCGAGGCGTTCCCGAACATCTTCGCCGACCGCGAATCCGCCAGTCGCTACCTCGACCGCGCGCTCGACCTCTCGGATCTCGACGACGTGCAGCGGCTCGCGCTCGAGAAGCTCCGCGACGAGTACACCACGGCGTACGAAGCGCTCAGCGATCGGATGATCGCCGCAGTCGGCGGCGTGAGCATGCCGAGCATGGGAGACCCCGAGGGGTGGCGTTCCTGGCAGGAGCAGCGCAACCGGCTCGACCGCATCCGCTTCGAGCGCGACGACCTGAGCACCAAGACGGTCCGGCGGCTCCGGCAGTTCCTTTCGGAGGCGCAGATCCAGCGGGTGCCCGGGCTGGCGGGCTACGGCGCGAACCGGCGCGAATCGTCGATGTTCCCGATGGGCGACTGAGCCCGCACACGGCCGGCAGGATGCCGACGCACCTCGAGACGCACAACGACCCCGATCTCCCGTCGCGCGGCGCAGGGATGCGGCGCGCGGGCGCACGGCTCAGCGCGCGCCGCGCCGAATCTGACGCCACGCGAGCGGCGGGCGCGGAGGGTGGCGACGCCGTCGCACGCTGCGTGGCCGCCGCGGCGGAGTCCGCAGCGACCGCGCTGGGACGCTGGCTGACGCCCGAAACCGTCCGAGCGCGCCTCGAGACGCATGCCTTCGCGCTGCTTGGAGCGGACCTCACAGCCACACCGGAAGCCAGCCTGGAGACCGATCCGGCAGCCGGACCAGACGCTGCCGCAGAGACTGGCCCGGAAGCGGGCACGGATGGCCCCGCCGCGAGCGGGAACGCGATGAGCGCCGGCATGATTCTCACGTGGGGCTCCGGCGAACTCGCCCTCGTCGAGCGTCGCACGAGCGCGGAGAGCCGTCCATTCCCCCACGCGCTCTGCTGGTACCTCACCCGGATGCCTCAGGACGCCGCCGAGAGCGCGGCGCTTCGCGCCGCGATCGCCGCCGCCGGTCTCTCGGGCGACGGCGCTGCGATCGACCCCATCGCCATCTTCCGCCATGGGCCCCTCGAGAACGCCCCGGCCACCGCGATCCCGGTCACGCCGTACAAGCGCTGGATCGCGGGGGCGGTCGGGGAGCTTCTCGGCGCGGCACCTCCGGCCGGAGTCGAACGGGTGACCATCCGGCGGCCGCCCGACCTCTCCTTCTACCCGTCGTATCGACGGATGTACGAAGCGTTCTGGCGGGCCGAGCCCGCGCTGGGGCGCCGCATCGGCATGGAGGAACCGGAGCAGCTCGCGATGCACGCATCCCACGACGGCCTCCGCCTGATCGAGGTCGACGGCGAGCTCGCCGGGGTGATCGGCGGATTCCGGCACTGCGAGGTCGGGCTCGGCGGCTGGCGGCTCGAGGAGCGCGTCCTCGACGAGCGCTTCCGCGGCCAGGGACTCGCTGCGGCGGCGCTGCGCCGCTACGTCGAGAGCCTCGCCTGCGCCGCGCAGGACCTCATCTGGGGCACGATCCTGGTCGAGCATTCTGCTTCGCTGCGCAGCGCGCTGCGGCTCGGCCGCGTCGACATCGGCGGCCTCTGGTGGCTCTGCGACCACGATCCCGTGCGCGCTGCCCTCGATCGAGCCGGCTGCTGATCCGCATCGGGAGCCGATCGCGACGGAACGGTGCCGCCCCTTCGGCGCCGCTCCATCGGCGCCGGACCTTCGAGGAGGGTTCAGCCGCCGCGTCATCATCGAGGCCGCCACTCGCGCGCCGGCTCCTCGACGAGCGTGAAGCGGCCTGCGAGATGGCCGCGGTAGCGGACGCGCTCGAGCCCCGCGCGCTCCGCGAGAGCCAGCGCCTCGGTGCGCGTGAACCCCTTGGCGACGCTGACGATCGCATCGTGACGGACGGCCGCCGGTCGTCCGAGGACCAGCGTCCGAACCGCGATCCGAGCGAGAAGCGACCGTGAGAGATCGTTCCAGATCACGCCGACCCGCGTGAGCCGCTGCATGATCCGCAGCGCCGTGACGACCTCGATGTCTGGCAGATGGTGCAGGAACATCCCTGCGTGAGCGATGTCGAAGCTGCCCGGCTCGTATCGGTCGAGCAGCCGCAGTGCATCGCCCTCGACGAGCTCGATCTCCTGTGCTCCCGGCGCGGTCGCGGCGATCCACTCCCGGGCGAGCGCCACGACGGTCGGGTGACTGTCGACGGCGACGACCTCGACCGCGACTCCGCGCTGCCGGCCCCAGCGCACCATCGCCAGCGGGATGTCGGCGCTGCCCGTGCCGAGGTCGATGACGCGAAGCCGCCGCGGCGATCCGCGACCGGGCCCGAAGGTCCATCGCTCAATCCATCGGAGCGCCGCGGAGGTGCCGCCGAGGCGGGCGTTGACGAGGCGGATGAACGCCAGCGCCTCCGCGAGCTCATCGCGAGGAATCTCCGGATCATCCATCCGCTCCGGAGTGAACGCGCGTCGCGTGAACGACATCGCCGCCTGCGATCCGGGCGCGAAGGACGTTCGGTCGGGTCGGGATGGCAACGCAGGGATGGTAACGGCGCCGCAGCGCCCCTTCGCTCCCCGCTACCCTCGGCCGTGAGCCTTCGCTTCTCGATCCGGATCCTCGATCATCTCGGCCATCGCGACTACTCCCCGGTGCGGCTCGAGGAGATGGCGAAGCAGCTTCGGGTGGCCTCCGAGGACCGCGCGGAGTTCGAGCGATCGCTCGCCGATCTCGTGGCGGCGAAGCAGCTCGAGCTCGGGCGCGACGAGCGCTATCGACTGCCCGACTACGGAGCCGAGGTCGAGGGCACGTATCGGGGGAATCCGCGCGGCTTCGGGTTCGTCGAGCCCGACCAGCCGATGCGCCACGGCTCGCTCTTCGTGCCGCCGGGCGCGCAGGGCTCGGCGCTGACGGGCGACCGCGTCCGCGCGCGGGTGATCCGGCGCCGCCCGGGCGGCGATGGCGGACGTCCGGGGGCGCAGGGCGAAGTGGTCGAAGTGCTCGAGCGCGGAAGCAGCGAGTACGTCGGAACGCTGCGACGCCAGGGAAAGCACTGGATGGTGCAGCCAGACGGGCGGACGCTCCGTGAACCGGTGATCGTCCGCGATCCGCACGCGAAGAACGCCAAGGAGGGCGACAAGGTCGTCTTCGAGATGACCGCGTTTCCCGAGGAGGGCGCGCTCGGCGAGGCCGCGATCCTGCGCGTGCTCGGCGAAGCGGGAAGGCCCGACGTCGAGACCCAGGCGGTGATCGCGGCGCACGAACTGCGGCAGGAGTTTCCTCCGGAGGCCGTCGAGGAGGCGCGGGCCGCGACCCGCGCCTTCGACGCAGAGGCGCGCGGACCATGGAGCGGCCGCGAGGATCTCACCGACGGCTTCATCTTCACCATCGACCCCCCGGACGCGAAGGACTTCGACGACGCGATCTCGATCGAACGCCTCGCGGGCGGCTGGCGCCTGGGCGTCCACATCGCGGACGTCTCGCACTTCGTGCCGCCCGGCTCGGCGCTGGACGACGAGGCGAAGGCGCGCGGCAACAGCGTCTACCTTCCGCGGCTCGTGCTGCCGATGCTCCCGGAGGTCCTCAGCAACGGGGTCTGCTCGCTCCAGGAGGGCGTGGTTCGCTTCACGAAGTCGGCCTTCATCGACTTCGATGCGCGGGGCCGCGTCGAGGGGCAGCGCCTCGCCTCGACGGTCATCCGCTCGGCGAAGCGGCTGACGTACCTGGAGGCGCAGGCGCTCATCGACGGCGACCTCGACGCGGCGCGGAAGAACGCCCGCACCGAGCCGTCGTACCCGGACGAGCTCCTTGAGACGCTCCGCGCCGCCGACGCGCTCGCCCGGCTGCTCGAGGCGCGGAGGAAGTCGGAGGGGATGCTCTCGCTCGACCTGCCGAAGGTCGAGCTGGTCTTCGACGAGGAGGGCCACGTCGTCGATGCGATGCCCGAAGACGACGCGTACACCCACAAGCTGATCGAGATGTTCATGGTCGAGGCCAACGAGGCCCTCGCCCGCACGTTCGCCGATCTCGACCTCCCGTTGATTCGCCGGATCCACCCCGAGCCGAGCTTCGCGGACATCGAGGCCCTGCGGCTCCAGGCGCGGCTCGCCCAGTGGCGCCTCCCGGAGGAACCGACGCGGCAGGACATCAAGGCCCTGCTCGACGCCACCCGCGGAACCCCGGCGGCGCGGACGATCCACTACGCCGTCCTGCGGACGTTCACCCGCGCCAGCTACAGCCCGGCGCTGATCGGCCACTTCGCGCTCGCGAGCGACCACTACACGCATTTCACCAGCCCGATCCGGCGCTACCCCGACCTGCTCGTGCACCGCGCGATGCAGGCCTATCTCGACGAGACCGAGAATGGCTCGCGCCGGCCCGGCGGCCGGCAGCGGCGGGCGACGGCGGCGCGGCTCGCGGAGGACGATCGCATCCTCGACGAGAACGAGCTGCTCGAGCTCGGCCGCCACTGCTCGGAGACAGAGCGCGCGGCTGAGGAGGCCGAGCAGGAGCTCCGCACCTTCCTGGTGATGCAGCTTCTCCACGAACGGCACCTCGGAGACGAGTTCGAGGCGATCGTCACGGGCGTTACGCCCAACGCGGTCTACGTCAGCCTCCAGCGCTTCCTCGTCGACGGGATGGTGAAGGTCGCGGAGCTCTCGGAGGGCAGCGCCCGCGCGGAGCGCTGGACGCTTCACGAGGCGACCGCCCGGCTGCACGCGCAGCGCAGCGGACTCTCCATCGGCGTCGGCGACGTGGTCCGGGTGCAGGTGGCGATGGTCGATCTCCCCGCGAGGACGCTCTCCGTGCGCGTCGTGAGCTTCGCCGACGGCCCCGCAGCGCCCGCCGCGGGCGACGAGCGCAGCGGTCCGCGCCGGGGCTCCGGCATGCGCGATCTCCGCCGCGGCGGCTCGGGGCAGAAGAGCTCCGGCTTCCGCGCCGCGGGCAAGGGAAAGTCGGGCGGCAACGGCGCCCGATCGGGAAAGGGCCGGAAAGGCCGCGGTCGCTGACCAGCCGGATGGCGGCGCGCGGCGGCGCGCGGCGGCTCACTCGACGACGCTTCGCACCGCCGCCGCGATCGCCTCCGGATCGACGCACTTCCGCAGGAACCTGTCCGCGCCCGCCCGCTCCGCCGCTGCGACGGTTTCGCCGTCGTCGCGGCCGCTGAAGGCGATGACGCGCACGGGAACCCCGGCCGCGCGAAGTTCGCGCAGCGCGTCGAGCGGGTCGATTCCCGGCATCGTCAGGTCGAGCAGCACGACCTCGGCGCCCTTCGATCGCACCAGTCCGACGAGGCCTTCTGCGTTCGACGCCCGACCGACTACCTCGATCGCAGGATGGTCGCCGAGCGAGAGCTCGAGCGCCGACGCGAGGTCGTCGCTGTCGTCGACGATCAGCAGCCTCCGCCGGCGTTCGACGCTCATCGCGGCGGCTCCCCGCGCGTCGGGAGGGGCTTCGCCGGGAAGCGCCAGCGCGAGACCCTGTCGACCATCGCGATGAGGGTGTCCGGCTCCACCGGCTTGGCGAGGTGCGCGTCGAAGCCCGCGTCGAGCGCGAGGACGCGGTCCTCCGGGCGCGCGAGGGCCGAGACCGCGATCGCAGGCGTCCGCCGCCCGAGGGCGGCATCCCTCTGCCGGATCCTGCGCATGAGCTCGAGCCCGTCCTCCTCGGGCATGCCGATGTCGGAGACGACCATGTCAGGGGCCCGCTCGTCGCATCGCCCCAGCGCCTCCGCCACCGACGCGGCCGTGCGCGGCCGTCCACCGCGCTCCTCGATCAGCCGCGCGATGAGCTCGCGCGCATCGGAGTCGTCGTCGACCACCAGCACGTCCAGCCCATCCAGCCGAAGCTGCGGATCGCCCTCGCCCCGGCGGGATCCCGCCTCGGGCACGATCGTGGTGATCGGGAGGGTGACCGTGAAGGTCGCGCCCCTCCCGGCGCCTTCGCTCGCCGCCTCGATCGTGCCGCCGTGCAGCTCGACGAGGTGCCGGGCGATGGCCAGCCCAAGCCCGAGCCCGCCATGAGGGCGCGTCGTGGAAGCGTCGGACTGCCGGAACCGGTCGAAGACATGCGGAAGGAACTCCGCGGGAATCCCCGCTCCGTCGTCCGCGACGACGAGGCGGTAGTGCAGGGCGCTCCTCTCGAGCTGCACCGTGACTCGGCCTCCCCGCTGCGTGAACTTGATCGCGTTCGAGAGGAGGTTCCATGCGACCTGCTGGACTCGGTTCGGATCCGCCGCCACCGGCGAACGGTCGAGCGGAGTGGTCACGTCCAGGCCAACGCCCTTCGCGGTGGCCGCCGGACGAATCGTCTCGACCGCCGACTCGACCACGGCCGCGAGGTCGACGCGCTGGATCTCGAGCCTCAGCTTGCCGGAGAGCGCCCGGCTCGTGTCGAGCAGGTCCTCGACGAGCTTCGCCTGCGTCCGCGCGTTGCGCTCGATGACTTCGAGCCCGCGCTCGAGCGTCGCGTGCGACGTGTCGCGCCGCAGGATGTGGACCCAGCCGAGGACCGCATTGAGCGGCGTCCGAAGCTCGTGCGAGACCGTCGCCACGAACTCGTCCTTCAGCCGGCTCGCTCGCTCGGCCTCGGTCCGGGCGGCGCGCTCGCTCTCGAGCAGCGCCTCCCGCTCCTCCGAGAGCCGCTTCTCGTCATCGATGTCCGTCGATGTGCCGAACCAGCGGACGATGGTGCCATCCGGCGATCGCAGGGGAACGGCGCGGTTCATGAACCACCGGTAGCGACCGTCCGATCGATGGCGGATGCGGTACTCGACCTGATACGGCTCGCCGTTGCGGAGGCAGCAGGTCCAGACCTTGACCGTGTGCTCGACATCATCCGGATGGATGAACTGATTCCAGCTCGCGCGGGGCGCGTCAGGCGCCATGCCGGTGTACTCGTACCAGCGTCCGTTGAGATACTCGATCTCGCCTCCCGCGCCGGCGGCCCAGACGATCTGCGGAAGCGTGTTCGTGAGCGCCTCCATCTCGCGCTCTCGCGCCGCTCCGAGCCGCTCCGCCTCGGTTCGCTCCGCGATGGCGACCTCGAGTCGCCGGGATCGGCGCGACATCTCGATCGCGTGCACGAAGGCGAGGGCCCCGAGCCCGAGCGCGAGCGTGAGCGTCACCGCGACGACCGTCCGGCTCGCACCCCGGATCTCGGATTCACGCTGGTCTCGACCGCGGAGCAGGCCCTCTTCGATGGCCCTGAGGCCCTCCGCCTCGGCCGCGATCTCCTCCATCGCGGCCCTTCCGACGCCGGAGCGGACGTAGTCGATCGCCTCGTTCCGAGCCCCCGCGTCGACCAGCCCGACGTTGCGCCGGACGCTCGCCACGCGGCGTTCGATCATCCGGCGAAGCGCCGTCGCTCGCCGGAGCTGATCCGGGTCATCGGCGACGATGGACTGAAGTCGCTCAGCCTCGACGAGCGCCCGCGGCGCTGCCCGCTCGACGGCTTCGCGGAACGCCGGCTCCGCAGAGAGCACGTACGCACGGGTGTTCGACTTGGCCTCCTCGACGAGCATGACCGCCCGGTCGATCGTCCGCAGGGCGAGATGGGTCCGATTGACCAGCTCGGTGGCCACGGCGAGGGCGTGCAGCCGATGGAAGACCGCGACGCCGGCGATCAGTATTCCGCCGAGCAGCGCGACGTAGAGCACGAGGGGGAGCGCGCGGGAGAACAGGGGGATTCGCGGGGCATTCGAGCGCATGCCAGGACGACCGGGGGGCCCGCAGCCCGCGATGAACGAGTGCGCTTCGGGCGGCGACGTCCCGCATTCTTGACGCTCCCGGGTCGCCCGCCCATGGGGCGATCGCCCTATTCGCCGCGCGAGGCGCCGAGCGGGCGCCGCAACCGAGGCGCCGGGCGGGCTGAATCGGGGCGAGCCCTTCGGGCGAGCGGGGCTGCGATCGAGGACGATCCAGCCCTCGGACGCGCGGTCGTCATCGGCGTCAGGCGCGGATCGCCGGCGAATCGGGCGAGTTCCCTATCGATCTGCGGGGTCGCGGCGGCGACACTTCGCGGATGGCCTCGGAGGACCGGCGACCGTGCCGAGGACGGCCCGGCGCGAAGGTCGCCGCCGAGGCCTCGCTTCGCGCGCTCCGCGAGGGCCCGGACTGAGCCGCATCCAATCCCACCGCACCGCCACTCGCCGCGCGCGACCGCCGCAGGAGCCCCATGCCGCCATCCATACGCCTGCTCTGCATCGACGATCACGACTTCATCGCGGCCGGGCTCGCCGCCTGCGCCGCCGGCGAGCCTCACATCGAGTTCATCGGCAGCCTCGGGTCGGCCGAGGGACTCTCTGACGCGATCGAGCGGCTGCGTCCGGACGTCGTCCTGCTCGACCTCGACATGCCCGGACCGGCGCCGCTGGAGGCGATGGCCGAGTCGCTCAGGCAGACGCCGCGCACGCGGTTCGTCGTCCTGACCGCGCATCTCCGCGACGTGAACATCACCGCGGCGATGCGCCTCGGCGCGGCCGGGTTCCTGTCGAAGGCCGATGCTCCGTCGGCGATCTTCGACGGCGTGCGCCGGGCGGCCGCGGGTGAGCCGGCGCTGAGTCCGGCAGTCCGCGAACGGGTGGAGCAGCTTCAGGGCGAGGACGAGGACGGGGCGCGGCCGGTCGTGACGCGCCTCGATCGCCTGAGTCCGCGCGAGCTCGAGGTGCTGCGGCTGATCGGCCGCGGCATGTCGAGAGCCGACATCGCGAGACACCTGGTCAGGTCGCTCAAGACCATCGACGCCCACCACACGGCGATCATGCGGAAGCTGGACATCCATGACCGGGCCGAGCTGACTCGGTACGCCATCGGCGAAGGGCTGGTCGAGCCCTGAGCCCCACGCGAACCCCGCCGACGACGAGCGTGGCCGAAGAGGCCACGCCCGCCGTGACGAGGTTGCAGGGGTCGATCGCGCTGTGCGACCGAGCGGGGACGGCCGCGGTCATTCGGCCGTTCCACGGAAGAGCGCCTCTGCCCTCCGGCGGGGCGCTCAGCAGATCCGTCGCGTCTCGGCGGCCCGCCCGGCGTCCGAGGCGTCCGCGGGCTTCGGCTCGGCGCTGGGTCTCGGCATGCCGTCGTCATCGGCCCGCAGCGCATCGGGACCGAACCGCTCCGAGACCCGCTTCCAGCTCTCCTGCGCCGCATCGCGCGCCTGCGCCCACGTCAGTCTCGAAGCCCGCTTGGCGCGCTCCCAGCCGTCGCGGAGGTCCTCCTCGAGGTCGTCGAAGCGGATCTTGGGGTTCTCTCTCGAGGCCCAGCGCTCCCAGCCGTATCGATACGCCGGGCCGTAGTCCTCGTACGTGAAGCGCGGATCGACGTACGGCCGGGACTCGTACACATCCCGCCAGAAGGTCTCCTCCTCGGCCGGGTCGAGGCGTGCGGCGACCCCCTTGCCCGCGAGACCGCCGGCGACGGCGCCGGTGACCGCCCCGATTGCGGCGCCCACGGGGCCTCCCGCCACCGCGCCGATCCCGGCGCCGGCGGCGCCACCGGCGGCGGCGCCGATCCCGGTCCCGACCGGTCGCGCCCCCGGCGCGCCGCTGATGGGATCGCGCCGTCCGATCGAGCCCTCCTCGCGCCGATGGTCGCGTCCGTCATCTGGCGTCGAAGGTCTTGCCGGAGAGAGGTTCATGTGCGTTGCTCCATTCTGTGTGGTGTTCGACCGATTCGATGCGCCGCGGAGCGCGCTCGCTGCGCGATCCTGGCGTGTCCGACCACGCGCCGGACGGTCATCGGCGAGGTCGCAGCCGCAAGGCTCGGTCCGAGCTCGCAGCCGCGCTCACCTCGACACCCCAACGATCGCACCCGCGACGCTCCCGATCGATGGGGCAGACGCCCCAATCGGAAGCGAACCGCCGGCGCGCTCACTCGAGCGCCCCGGCCCCGGCGACTCCGCGGACGGCTTCGTCGAGCCGGACCATCACGGCATCGGCGCCAGCCGCCGCGAGCCGCTCGCGCCGCTCCGGTTCCGGCGCCGCGCCCCAGAGACCGACGATCACGCGCGTTGACGAGGGGATCCCCGCCTCGGCGCGCAGGCGCCGGCATGCGATCCTCGCGTGCGACTCCGCGAGCGGCGGAACCGCGGAGATGCAGATGCGGGCCGCGCCGGCGCGCTGCGCCGCCGCGATGCGCTCGCTGAAGAGCCCCGACGACGTAATCACGCTCACGTCGATCCCGCGCCGCCGGAGCAGATGCGCGAGCATCGTCGCCGCGATCTCGTCGGCGCGGTCCCGAGCCGGCAGGCACGCGACTCCCTGGACATGCTGTGCGGCGGCGAGCTGCGGCGCAGGGGCGGCCGCCACGGCCTTCGCGCCGGCCGAAGAGTCCTCCGCGAGCGCCTCGACGATGTCATCGAGCCCCTCGAGGACGAATCGCTCCGTCGCCTCGACGATCGCCCCTGCATGGCGATCGCGCTCGAGCATCGCCAGCGCCGGGAGGAGCACGTCGTCGAAGACGGCCGAGAGACCGAGCCGGCCGACCGCCGCTCTCGCGATCGCGAGCGCCTCCTCCGCGTCGAGCGCGAGGAGCCGCTGGTAGACGCGGGCGGCGTCCGAGAGGCTCGGCCGCTCGTCGAGGAGAACACGGAGCCATCGGTCGGCAGGAAGCTGCCGCGCAACGGAAGCGAGGCAGACGGTCAGCGGCATCGCCAGCACCAGCCCCGGAGCGCCCCAGAGCCATGTCCAGAAGACCATCGCAAGCACGACGGTGACGACGGGGATCCCGGTGCGCGAGCCGAACGCCCACGGCTCGATCGCCGAGACGATGACAAGCTCGACGGCCGCGAAGAGCGCCGCAGTGAGCAGCGGCGCCGTCCAGCCTTCGAGCAGGAGCGCTGCGACCGCGATCGGGATTCCCGCAGCGATCCAGAGACCGATGGCAGGGACGAACCTCAGCGGCACCACGAGCGCGCCGAAGAGGATCGCGTTCGGCACGCCGATGAGCCAGAGACCGATGGCGATCGCCGCCCCGAAGGCGATGTTGACCAGGAGCTGAGCCAGCAGGAAGCGGCTCACCCGGTCCGCGGCGTCATCGACCACGCGCGTCGTGAGATTGAGCCGCTCGGCTCCCGCCATCGCGATGGCCCGGTCGCGGAGGTCCTCCCGCTTCAGGAGGATGAAGACGGCGAAGATGCCAGCGATTCCCGCGGCGATCGCAGCATCGAGTGCCCAGTCGATCATCCCGTGAAGCTCCAGCGACTCGGTCCCTCCGCGCACCGGCTCGGCAGGTGCGGAGGCCGGCGAGTTCGACGCGCGATCCGCCGCGCCGGGAGCCGCGGCGACGGCCAGGTCGCCCGTGGGCGACGGTCCCGGCCGCGCTCCGAGCGCGTCGGGCTCGACGCCCCCCCGCTCGAGCAGCTCCTCGCGAATGACCGACATTCCCTCTCGAGCGCGGTCGAGCCAGCCCCCGGTCCGACCTTCAAGCTCCGCGAGCTTCGCGCGGATGACAGGGCGCTGCCGCGGCAGCTCCGTGACCAGGTCGATCGCCTGGACCGCGACGATCCACCCGACCAGCCCTGCCGCAAGCAGCGAGGTGCCGACGGTGACGACGACCGCCGCCGCTCTGCCGAGCCCGAAGCGCTCGAGCCTCGAGACCGGCGGCGTCAGCACGAAGGCCAGCACGATCGCGAAGGCGATCGGAATCAGCAGGTCGCGCGCCAGCGCGAGCACCGCGACGACGGCGACGATCGTCGCCAGCGTGAGCAGGCGTTGTGACTCCGGTCGCGCAGCGCGCATCGGCGGGGATCCTGGTGTCTCGAGCACTCCAGCGCAGCGTGGCGTCGTCGCGAAGTGGACCGAGAAGGTCGTTTCAAAGGGAGGAGCGACGCGGGCGGATCGCCGACGGCGCCGCGGCGGACCGTCAAGGCCCGACCGAGTTGGACGTAAGGGACGCGAGGGACGCGAGCTTCAACGCGGTGAAGCGCCGCTTCGGCGCTCGTTCGCGCGCGCGGTCGCCTGCGGAGGCGGCGCGGATCGACAGTCCGGAGCGGGAGTCTGGAGTCTGGAGTCTGGGGTCTGGAGTCTGGGGTCTGGGGTCTGGGGTCTGGGGTCTGGGGTCTGGGGTCTGGGGTCTGGGCGCCGACCTCCGCACAACCGCTCGTCCGCTGGGCGCGGCGACGCGGCCAGCGCCCGACCGTCCAAAGGGAGGCTTGCGCGCGGAGGAGTCCTCCCGATCGCGCCAGCCTTGCGCCGCGCGCGTCCGGCGGTCTCGGAGGCCGCCTCAGCGGTCCGGCCGGGCCATCCGTCGACCCGTCGATGCGGTGAGCCAGGCGCCGAGCGCCAAGGCACCTCCTGTGATGCCGAGGGCCACGGGTGGCGGCATCACGGGCCACAGCGAGAGGACGAGCGCTGCACCGATCGCGCCGCAGGCGAGGATTCCGAGCGCCCCGCCCAGCAGCAGGACCATGCCCGCGAGGACGAGTTCGGCGACGGCGCGCCGCGCCATGCGCCCCTCGGCTTCGGCAAGCTCCGCGGCGCGGAGAACGACATTCACAAGGCGATTGACCATTGGGTTCACCCAGTCGTCGGAGGAAGCTCCCTCCGCGAACGGCCGCCGCAGAAGCAAGCGACGCGGACGCGAGCACCCTCCGCAGCCGATGACGACGCCCTTCGGCACGAGAGCGGGAGGCCGATCGCCTCAGCGCCGGCAGATCGCGGCGCCCAGCACGGCGCCGACGCCGAGCGCGACGGCGATCGACATGAAGGGACGTTCCCGGATCGCGTCCTCGGCAGAGCGCGACGCGCAGGTGACCGACTGCTCCACGACGTCGCGCGCGGCCTTGGCCGAATCGGCGCCGGCGTGAAGCAGTGAACGGGAGAGCGAGGAGACGTCGTCTCGGAGCGCGCGGAGATCGGCCTTGATGGCCTCGACCTCGGCGGCGGGGGATGGAGCTGTTGCCATTGATGAGTTCCGTGTCGGGGAGAGGAGTCGGCGAGGAGCGCTTCCCGCGCGGGGCAGCGGTCGGAGCGGACGTCGATCCGACGGCCCGAGACTACCGCGCGCCGACGGGCGCTCACATCGGGCGATCGCCCGAATCGTCGATCGGCGCTTCCGCCGCGCGATCGCTGCGGCCGACGTCGGCGCAGCCCTCCGCGAGCTTCGATGCCAGGCGGACGAGCAGCGCGTCGAGCGCGTCGAGATGAGCGGCGACCGCACCGGGCTCGCAGCAGCGCAGCACCGAGACCCGGAGCCGCGCCGCGAGGACGACGTTGATCAGTTCGTGCGCGGCGCGCGCTGAGTCGCGGCCGCGCGCCGCGGAGTCGGGTCGAGCCTCCGCGCTGGCTTCGGTCCGGGCTTCGGGCCGGGGCTCGGGAACGGGCTCGGGAACGGGCTCGGGGAGACTCGGCATCGCCGGATTCCTATCGCTCCATCGCGCTCCCGGACCGAATGACCGCCGCGTCCTGCCGGGCGGCGCGCCGGCGATTCCGGCGGCCCCCGCTTGGTTGCGCGGCGGCGCGCTCCCTCGCTCCCGCTCCCGGGAGCCCGGGCCCGCGCCAAGAGCGACCACCGGCGCCGACGGCGGAGCTGAGCTCCGACGGCGACGCCGGGTGGTCTGGGGAGAGAGGTGCTCGATGAAGGGTGATCAGATCAGCCGACCGCCGCCGCGGCACCGCCCAGCAGCGACATGATCAGAAGCACCAGGAAGACGACCACGAAGATGAAGAAAAGCACCTTGGCAATCGACGCGGCGCCCCTGGCGATGCCGCCGAAGCCAAGCAGTGCGGCCACGAGCGCCACGACGAGGAAGACCAACGACCAGCCGAGAAGTCCCATGGAGTCTCTCTTTCACAGTGAGGGAGAACCGCTGCCATTCGAGCGGACGGATCCAACGTACCTCCTGATCGTCGGTCGGACGATCAGGCGAGCACCCTATTTCGCGCGCTGAACCCGCGCTTCGGCACCGTGCGGCGAGTCGGACGCGGACCTGCGGATGCGACCGAACTTCACCGCGCCGAGCGCCGCGATGACTCGCCGTAGAAGCCGCGCATCGAGTCGGCGAAGGCCGGGTTGGCCATGTCGGGCCACGCCTTCTTGTCGAACCCGGGCGCGTCCTTCAGGCGGTCCTTCGAGACCGGGAGCACCCACGTGCCATCGCGCCCCGGCGCGAATGCCGCGGGCGGAACGGCGAAGAGCTTGTCGTTGAACCCGAGGAACCCGCCGAACGACAGGACGACGTAACGGAGCTCGCCGGAGTGCGTCGCGATCGCGAGGTCCTCGACGCTGCCGAGGTTCTCGTCGGCGTTGTTCCGGACATCAGCTCCGAGGACCTCCGTTGCCCTGACGATCCGCGACGGTGTCCGTCCGCGAACGGCCTCCTCCCGCGCAGTCGGCTCGCCGAAGGCCTCTCGGGTCCGCGCGGCGAAGTCCTCTCGGGTCATGTCCGGCCACGCACCGCGCTCGAACGTCGGCGCGGCGGCGAGGCCGCGAGCGCCCTGTCGCGGCTCGATGCGACAGGTCTTCTCCCCGCGCGGCCCATGAGCCCCGTGCGCCATGGCCGACCACGGAACCGCGACCATCCGGTCGCGGCCTTCTGAAAGCCTGATGACGACGAAGGCGACTCGATGGTCCGCGAGATCGACGGCGAGCTCGTCGATCTTGCCGATCGTCGCGCCGGATCCATCCAGCACCTCGCGTCCGCGCAGCTCGGTCGCCTTTGCGATCGCGCCGCCGTCGCCGGTGGCGCGCGCATCGACGGCCCTGGCGTGCGCGACCTCGCCCGTCGACGGATCGACGGTCACGAGAACCACCCGGCCATCCCGATCGAGGCAGGTGATCTCGACGAAGACCGGTCCGCCGGCGGCGGCGGGCCTGCACCGCGCCTCGACCGCCTGGCCGCCGCAGTGCTTCTCCGCGACCGCGATCACCTTCGTCAGCGAGGTCCCGTGCTGCCGGAACGACTCCGCGGCGTGCCTGACGTCGCCTGAGGCCACCACGGAGGCGTGGTCGGTCGCGGCCGCCGCCGTCTTTCGCTCGTCGGCGCCGGCGAAGGCCGGACCGGCCGCGAGACCGATGGCGATCAGGGCTCCGGAGATGGACCGGGGCGCGCGGCGGCGGGCGATGTGCGGGGATGCGAGAGAGTGGATGCGAAGATCCGAGCGCATTGGCATTGCTCCTGTGATGGCGGCCGCAAGGACCGGCGCGGGCGCCGATGCTCGTGCGATCGCCGATGTCGATGGATGCACGGACGACATCGCCCATGCGACACGTCGAACGTACGGTCAGGTCGCCCTGCCGACGATGGGGCATTCGCCCTGTTTGCGGTGCCGGCGCGCGGCGCTGCGCTCCTCGTCGCCGAGCTGAGCGGCCGCGCCGCCGTGCCGTTCCACCTACGATCGGCCCGCCATGCACACAGCGCCAATCGACTACCGCGCCGGAGAGGCACTCTGCGAGGGCTTCATGGCCACGCTCGACCCCAACGTCCGGCGCCCCGTCGTCCTCGTGGCCCACGCGTGGGGCGGACAGGACGACTTCGCCCGCGAGAAGGCGAAGATGCTCGCAGGACTCGGCTATGTCGGCTTCGCCATCGACGTCTATGGCAAGGGACGGCGAGGCACGACGCCCGAGGAGAACTCGAAGCTCATGCAGCCGTTTCTCGACGACCGGGCGCTGCTCCTCGAGCGGCTCCTCGCCGCGACCGCGGCGGCCTCGGCGCAGCGGTGCGTCGATCCGGAGCGCGTCGGCGCCATCGGCTTCTGCTTCGGCGGACTCTGCGTGCTCGACCTCGTCCGCAGCGGGGCGCCCGCGGTGCGCGCCGCCGCGTGCTTCCACGGGCTCTATCACCCGCCGGGGCTGAAGTCCTCGGAGGGTCCCATCAGCGCCAAGGTGCTCGTGCTCCATCCGTTCGACGATCCGATGGCGCCGCCGGAGTCGGTGATCGGTCTCGCGAAGGAGCTCACCGGCGCCGGGGCCGATTGGCAGATCCACATGCATGGCCACACGATGCACGCCTTCACCAATCCCGCCGCAGCGGCGCCGGAGATGGGCCTGAAGTACCAGGAACGTTCGGCGAACCGGGCGTTCGGCGCCATGGAGCACTTCCTGCGCGAGAGCCTCGGATCCGCTCGGTGACGAGGCCGCGGCAGGCTGCGGGCCTCGACGACAGGCGCGCTGGTGCGCAGGAGCGCGGGGTGCCGGCCGCCGCGGCGGTGCGGTGATCTGCGCGTCGCCGATAGACTTCGCGTTCGATGTCCACCCTCACCTCGTACACCCTCGACTTCGAGCAGCCGGTCGTCGAGATCGAGCGCCAGATCGAGGCGCTGCGGAGCCGCGGCGACGCGGCCGCGTATGCGAGAGAGATCGGGGAGCTCGAATCGACGCGCGATCGCCTGCTGGCGAAGACCTACGCGGCGCTCTCGGCGTGGCAGACGGTCAAGGTGGCGCGGCATCCCCACCGGCCGCAGAGCGCCGACTACATGCGGCTGATGTGCCGCGACCTGTGCGAGCTCCATGGCGACCGGCGCTTCGGCGACGACCAGGCGATCGTCACGGCGCTCGCGCGGATCGGCTCGACCAAGGTGATGCTGGTCGGCCACCGCAAGGGCCGCTCCACGCCGGAGAAGCTTGCGTGCAACTTCGGCTGCGCCCACCCGGAGGGATACCGCAAGGCGCTGCACAAGATGAAGCTCGCCGAGAAGTTCGGACTGCCGATCGTCACCCTGGTCGATACCCCCGGCGCCTACCCCGGCGTGGGCAGCGAGCAGCGCGGCGTCGCCGAGGCGATCGCCGTCAATCTGCGGGAGATGAGCCGACTCCGCACCCCGATCGTCTGCGTCATCATCGGCGAGGGCGGCTCTGGGGGGGCGCTGGGCATCGGCATCGGCGACCGGGTCGCGATGCTGGAGCACTCGTGGTACTCGGTCATCAGCCCGGAGGGATGCGCCGCCATCCTCTGGAAGGAAGCCAATGACCAGACCAACTCGATCGCCGCCAAGGCGCTCGCGCTGACCGCGGCGGACAACCTCCGCAACGGCCTGATCGACGAGGTCGTTTCAGAGCCCGCCGGAGGAGCGCACAGGAACCCGCAGGCGATGGCCGACGCCCTCGGGGGGTGGATCGTCGAGACGCTTCGCGAGCTGCGCCGCTTCAAGCCGGAAACGCTCGTCCGTCGGCGATTCGACAAGATTCGGCGGATCGGCTCGCTCTCCGAGGGCGCGCATTCCTGATGGGCGCCGCGCCGGATCCGAGCCGGGGCGCGAGGTGGGAATCCGGCATCGGTTCTGGTCTCGGTTCTCGTCTCGGTTCTGGCATCGATCCGCATTGACGGTTGTTCTCGGCCGGGCGTACTGTCAGTGTTTTTTGTCGTCGGTCCCGATCTCCCACACCTGCGAAGGGCGTCCTCAGCGTGGCCAAGAAGAACCCATCCGGCCCGAAGGCCAAGTCCCCCCCAAAGTCTCCCGCGTCACCGGCGAAGGCGTCAGCCAGGAAGGGCGGCGCGGGCCGCTCGCCCGCGGGGAAGGATGGCGCTGCGACCTCCAGGCGCCCCGCGTCGAGGCCTGACAAGACGACCGCCAAGGCCGCTTCGTCGGGGTCTGCGAAGCGACCGACCGCAGCCGCGGCGACGGGCCGGGTGAAGCCCGGCGACGCGAAGGGAGCGCCCGCGAGAGCACCCGCTCCCAAGGCAACCGCTCCGAAGACCGCCACTTCGAAGGCTGCGGCCCGCGCCACGCGCGGACAGGCTGCCGCCGAGGCGCCGAGGCGCGGCAAGACGACCTCCGCGCGATCCACGGCGGGCTCGTCATCGGCGCCGAAGGCGGCGGGCGGAAGCGCAGCGCGCACGAAGCCTGCGGCCAAGGGATCCGAGAGCAAGACGGCGCAGGCCGCCGCCGCCTCGGCGAAGGGCGTCTCGGGCGCGGCCGCCGCGAAGGGTTCTGCCGGAGCAAAGCCCAAGGTGACCGCAGCGAAGGCCGGGGCCAAGGCGAAGCCCGCCGCGGCAAAGGACGCCAAGCTCGCGTCATCGGCGAAGTCCGCGGCATCCGGTTCGGCCAGGCGCGGCAAGGTCGATCTCTCGAGTCCGCGTTCGGTCGCCGCCGCGGCGACGGCGGGAACGACGGATGCCCAGGGGTACGTCGTGATCAACGGGCGCCGCGTGCGGATGATCTCGACGAAGGACATCAAGGTGGCGAAGAAGCCGCGCTCCGCCGAGGCCAAGTCCGAAGCTGCCGCAGCCGGGCCGGACATCGCCTCGATCAAGACCCGTCTCTCGAAGAAGGAACTCGATCAGTATCGCCAGCTCCTCCTGAGTCGACGCGCGGACATTCTCGGGCTGGTGCAGGGCATGGAGCAGGAGGCCCTTCGGTCCGAGGGCGGCAATCTCTCCCACATGCCGATCCACATGGCGGACATCGGCAGCGACACCGCCGACCAGGACTTCGCGCTCAACCTCGCGGAGAAGGAGCGGCAGACGATCACCGAGATCGACGCCGCCCTTCAGCGGATCTCCGACGGGAGCTACGGCGTCTGTCAGGCGACGGGCAAGCCAATCCCGAAGGCGCGGCTCGACGCGAAGCCGTGGGCGAAGTACACCATCGAGGCGGCGCGGATGGTCGAGAGCGGGCATCGGTTCTGACGTGACGGCCCACGATCCGATCTCGCCGGCGACCCGCGCCGAAGCAGCGGACTCCCGACCCTCTCCGGAAGGCTCCGAGTCGCCGAAGGCGGCGGCGCGGAGCGAGCTCTCGCGCCGCGGGACGCTCCGGTCGCCGCGGGCGTGGCTGACGCTGCTGGTGCCCTTCGCCTGCTCGCTGGCGCTCGACCTCTGGAGCAAGGCGTGGGCGTTTCGCACCGTCGCAGGAGCGCCCGTCGAGCTGCGCCGCGACGAGATCGCCGGAAATCCGTCGTACGAACTGCCGCGGCATCAGGGCGTCAGCGTGCTTCCGTGGGATCTCCTCGACTTCCATCTCGTCCTCAACCACGGCGCCGTCTTCGGGCTCGGCTCGGGACGGCGGAGCGTCTTCGTCGCGTTCACGATCATCGCCGCGTGCGTGGCGCTGTGGGTCTTCGCCCGCCTGACCGCAGCGAAGGACACGCTGGCCCACATCGGGCTCGGGCTCGTCCTCGCCGGGGGCATCGGCAACCTCGTCGACCGCATCTTCTTCGGAGCCGTCCGCGACTTCCTCCACATGCTGCCGCGCTGGCATCTGCCCTTCAACCTGCGCTGGCCGGGCGGCAACCCCGAGGTCTTTCCGTGGGTCTTCAATGTCGCCGACGTCTCGCTGCTCTCGGGGATGGCGATCCTGCTCGTCGTGCTCAATCGGCGCGGGGAACCGGCCGGAGTCCCGCCTGCCCGATCGTCCCCGGAAGCGTCCGCTCGGTGAAGGCGTCCTCGACGGTGAAGGAACCGATCGCAGTCCGGCGGATCGACGCGCAGTGCCCGCCGGTGCCGAGCGCCGCGCCGAGGTCGCGGGCGATGCTGCGGATGTAGGTGCCCTTTCCGCAGTGGATGGCCAGCGTGACGATCGGATAGTCGTACCGCAGCAGCTCGATCGCGTGCACGGTGACAGGCCGCTCGGGAAGCGTCGGCGCGTCGCCGCGCCGGGCCATGCGATAGGCCCGCCTCCCCGCGACCTTGATGGCGCTGAAGGCTGGCGGACGCTGTCGGATGGTCCCCACGAACCCCCGCAGCGCCTCCGCGACCCGCGCCAGCGCAGGAGGCTCCGTGACCGCGATCTCCATGCGCTCGCCTTCACGATCGTCGGTGGACGTGAACGCCGCGAGGTCGATCTCGGTCAGATAGCGCTTGTCGTCGCCCATGATCCGCTCGATGCTCCGGGTCGCGCCGCCGAGGGCGATCACGAGAAGGCCCGTCGCAAGCGGGTCGAGCGTTCCCGCGTGACCGGTGCGCACGCCTCCGGCGCAGCGACGGATCACGGCGACGGCCTTCATCGACGACCAGCCGAGCGGCTTGTCGAAGAGGAGAAGGCCCGAAGGCGATTGGATCTGAGAGGGCATGCCCAGGCGAGGCCCGCAGCGGCGGGGACGGGGTGGAACCGGACAGGAGAGGACAGGAGACGCAACGCGTGACGGGCTCGCGGGCGGCTTCCACGCAGCGGGTCGGGCGACTGCATCGGCGATCACCGCAAGAGCCGCACCAGCCGGGCTTGGCGATCCGCGGGGCGGGCCCCTGCCGCACGCGCTCGCCCGCCCTTCACGACGCCGTGAATCCCGACTCTCACGTCCGCACCCGGCCCGCATGGCTCGGCTACACTCCGCGTTCAAGGACAGGTGTCCGAGCGGTTGAAGGAGCGGCACTGGAAATGCCGTATACGCGCAAGCGTATCGCGGGTTCGAATCCCGCCCTGTCCGTTCGGCCGAGGCCGCTTTGGAGCGGGGTGTGGCGCAGCTTGGCTAGCGCGCTTGACTGGGGGTCAAGAGGTCGCAGGTTCAAATCCTGTCACCCCGATTGACCAGGGCCGTCCCTTCGGGGCGGCCCTGGTCGCGCAAGCAGCCTGTGACGAAAGTGCTTCGCAGGCGAGGGCGAGCGGGGAGGCGACGATGCGATTCGCCTGTCCGCTCCTCCGCAGCCCGAATGACTCTCGCCACGGGCTGCGAGCACTACAACGCCCCTCGGCTTCGTCGCGAGGTCGTCAGAAGTGGATGTTTCACAAGGAGAAGCGACGCGGCCGGGGCGCCGGTCGCCCCGCTGCGGGCCTTCAAGCACCAGATGCGAGCTTCGACGCAGCAGAACGCCGCTTCCGGACGCCGCAGCAGACGAGTTCCAGCGCGGTAGTGCTCGCTCCGGACTCCCGCGCTGCCCGGCTCGCGGAGTTCCAGCTCGCGGCATCGCCCGCGGCCGCCCGGTCGAAGGACGCCCCGTCATGCCACAGCTCGTCGCACGCGCCTTCGGCCGGTGTGCCCGGCCGCTCCCGCCGACCGTCCCTGTCCTGTCCGCAGCCATCGCCGCCGCGTTCGGCGCCGCAGCGTTCTTGGGTGGCTGTGAGCGGCGCGGCGCGGACCAGCCCGTGACCGCCGCACGATCGGCCGAGGCGGAGTCCCCGCGCTCGGCCGAACCAGCCTCGATCGGCGCCGTGCCCGGCGGCCCGGGCGAGTCGGCCGTCGCGGCGACTGCGCCATCCCCGGGTCCGCCCGGTGACGGCCTCCGCCGATCGGACTCGGTCGTGGACCGCGACGGGCCGCCACCCGCCATCCAGGCATGGATGGAACGCCTGACCGTCGCCCATGCGTACGACCCCGCCACAGGCTTCATCGTCGCTCGCGAGGTGGTCGAGCTTCCGCCGCTGCTCGCGGCGGCACCGCCGCTCGACGAAGCGATCGCGAGCGCCGACGGGCGGACGGTCGTGGTCTTCGCGACGGCGGACCGCTGCGCTCCCTGCCAGCAGTACAAGCGGGACGCGCTCAACGACCCCGAGGTGATCGCGCTCCTCGCGGACGACCGCATCGTCGCGGTTCACGTCGAGGTCGACCGCGCTCCGGAACTCGCCGATCGATACCTCGGCGGACGGGGCATCCCGATGACCTATGCCGTGCGCGACGATCGCATCGTCTCGACGCTGCGCGGCCAGCGAAGCGCATCGGAGCTGCGGGAGTGGCTCCGGGGCGCACTCGCCGCGACGCCCTGAACGCGACGCGGCGACGCGGCGACGCGGCCGGCTCGCGCGGGCGGGCGGCGCTGCGCCGACCGGTGACGGAGGCACTCGACGGGGCCCATCGGATGATGGAGCCGCATCGGCGGTCGACGGCCTCACCGAGCGAGGAGCGCGTCGAGCGCGGCGGAGGTCTCCGCCGCATCGAACCACCCCTGCCGCGACCGGACGACGCCCTCGGCATCGATCACGAGGCCCACGTTCGGTGAGGACCCCAGGGCAGTCCACGAGCGGTTGTCCATCGTGTCCACGAGCACCGTCGCGTCCGCCGTGAAGCGATCGCGATAGTCCCGCGCCGCCGCGATGCGCTCATCGAGCGTTCTCGGCTGCCGGATCAGGACGGCGTCGCGCTCGTTGTCCGCAGGCACCCACTCCTCGCCGGTGTACGGGCAGGCGTCGACCGCCGGATGGGCGTCGATCGTGTAGATCACGACCACCGCGACCGCCTCTCCGAAGCGGGCCGCAAGCTGGTCGAGTTCGGCCTGGCGGCGCCGCGCGACGTTGCAGGTCAGAGACGCGGTCACGAGCACGATCGGGCGCCCTCCATACGTTCCTTCGAGAGCGGCCCTTCCGCCATCGAGCGTCACGAGCGAGAGTTCAGGGAGACGCTCTCCCGGCTGAACGCCCTGACGCTGGAACATCGCCCGCGCCTCTTCGTACCCGATGCGCTTGGGCTGCTGCGCGCAGGCGGCAGCGCACGCTGCGGCGAGGCAGAACGAGAGCGAGAGCCGCAGCGATCGAGATCCGGCGCAGCGATCGACCGGCCTCCCTTCGCCCGCCGCGGTCTGGACACTCCCGGCGATTCGCCGTGCCTGCTCACGAGATTGAGATCGACGCATCCGCGCATCGTCGGGCCACGTCGCCGATATTGCAACACTCCAGGGCCCCTTGGCTCCGTCGCGAGGCGGTCGGAAGCGGATGCTCTGCAAGGAGAAGCGAAGCAGATGGGGCGCCGGTGGCCCGCTGCGGGCCATCAAGCGCCAGATGCGAGCTTCGACGCAGCAGAACGCCGCTTCCGGACGCCGCAGCAGGAGACAAGGGGCGCTGGAGTGTGAACACTCCAGTGTCCCTTGGCTCCGTCGCGAGGCGGTCGGAAGCGGATGTTCTGCAAGGAGAAGCGAAGCAGATGGGGCGCCAGTGGCCCTCTGCGGGCCATCAAGCACCAGATGCCTGACGAAAACGCTTGGGGCGACGCCATCGCGCCGATAGGCTCCAAGGCGCTGAACCGCCGGCGTCCTCAGCGTTCCCGAAGCGGACTGAACTGTCGCCTGCCAGCGACTTGAAGGAGCCGTGCACGAACCGGAATCGGAGCCGTCGCGCGGCCTCGCCGCCGCGCGGGGATCCGACCTGAAGATCCCCCGAGACCAACGCCATGCCACCCACACGCCTCCGCGTCGCCATCCTCGCCTGCCTCTCGCTCGCCTCTGCGCTCGGCGCCGTTCCGCAGTCCTCCCTGCTCGCCCGAGGCTACATCTGCGCGGAGGGGGGCGGGAGCGTCACCGGCGGCTCGTGGGCGCCCGGCGTCTTCGGGTGGATGGTCGAGCACGGCGGCGACGGCACGGTGGTGATCCTCGGCGTCTCGGGCTCCGACAACAACGCAGCCAACGCGTTCCTCGCCGCGGGCGCCGCGAGCGTCACGCAGCTCAACGTCACCGCCGCCAACGCGAACTCGCCTGCGGTGGCTGCGACGATCGCCGCCGCCGACATCGTCTGGATGCGCGGCGGCGACCAGGCGAACTACGTCAATTGGTGGAACAACACGGCCACGGAGGCGGCCATCCGGAGCGTCTACCTCAAGGGAGGCGTGGTCGGCGGCACCAGCGCAGGCTGCGCCGTCCTCGGATCCGTGATCTACGACGCCAAGGTCGGGAGCGTCTCGCCCAAGGCGGCGCTTCAGAACCCCTACCACCCCTTCATCACCTTCACGGACACCTTTCTCGAGCTCGTTCCCGGCGCCCTCTTCGACACGCACTTCACGGAGCGAGGTCGGCTCGGTCGGCTGGCGGTGATGATCGCGCGGCGATACGCGGACCTCGGCGATGACCTGCTCGGCATCGGCGTCGACGATCGCACGGCGCTCTGCGTCTATCCAGACCTCACGGCCGAGGTCCGGGGCGAGGGAGCGGTCACGTTCATCCATCGGACGCCGAGCTCGGTGCAGACGCTCGCGTCGGGAAGCGCCCCGGTCTTCACCTCGGTTGCGCACACGCAGATCCTCGAGGGATACCGCTACGACCTCGTCGAGCGCACCGTGATCGAGCGCCCGGCGGGAAGTTCCGTCGCGCCGCCGGCGCCCGCCGATCCCGTCCCGGGAGTCAACGTCCCGCAGCTTCTCGCAGGCAGCTCGCTCGCGACCGCCGCCATCGGGGAGTTCCGCTGGCTGGACTTCAACGACTCGCTCGCGCTCTTCCTCGGAAAGCTGCAAGTCGTGGCCGGAACGAACGTCCTCGGCCGGAGCGTGCTCTCCGCGCAGGTCTGGAACTCGACCGACTTCGACGAGAACCGCGTCGGGGGCGTGCAGTACGCCATGGCGCTGCACCCGCACCTGCTGGGCATCTATCTCGACGGCGGCGTGCAGGTCCAGGCGGAGTCACCCGCCGCGCTGCGCGTGCTTCCGCCGTCGACGGCGCTCGAGTCAGCCACGGTGATCCTCGACGGCCACGGGATGACGAGCCGAGCGTTCTCGACGTACGTCTCCTCCGCGAACTCCGTCGGTCCCCGCCAGTCGGTTGCCATCGAGGGGGCGATCCTCCATCTTCTGCGGCGCGACTGGGGCTACCGGATGGCCGCTCACCGTCCCTTCTCCCCGGCCGGGCCGGCCGACATCGACCTCAGCGGGATCGTTGACGGCAGCGACCTCGGGCTCCTTCTCAACGCATGGGGCAGCGATGCCCCGGAAGCCGATCTCGATGGCGACGGCGTGGTCGGCGGCGCCGATCTTGGACTGCTGCTCAACGCGTGGATGACCCCGTGATCAAGGGCCGACGGCGCTTCGACGCGTCGCGCCTCAGGCGCCGTCGCCGGGAAGCCTGCCCGCCTCTGAGAGCGTTGCGGACTCTGCCGACTCGGTTCGGAGCGCCCCGGGCTCGTTCGACACTCCCCGCGGCTCCCCACCGTCCCCTTGCCGCACGCGACGAACGGGAATCTGCGCTTCGGACCACTTCTCCGCGCTGCGCACCTCCGGCCCGTTGTAGTAGAACGCTCGCGGCGGCCCGTCGATCGCCCAGCGGTCCTCATCGTCCGGCTGGGCGGCGATCCATCGCTCGAGTTCATCGAGACCGGAGGCGATCCTGTCGAGCCGATACGGCCCGCGCAGTCCGATCGCAAGCACGGTCACCGGCTCGGTGTCGACGATCCGGATCCGGCCATCGGTCCCCGCCGGTCCGAGATCGGAGCTTCGGTAGAGAAACGACATCGTCCACTCGGTCGGCCGTCCGGGGACTGCGTCCCCCGAAGGGTCGCGCCAACCGTGATAGTCCATCTCGACCGGCGAGGTCATGGCGATGTCCCGCCGCTTGATGTGCTGAAAGAGCGGCCAGAACCCCAGGTTCATCCCGATCTGGGTGTCCCCGCGACCGAGATACTCGGCCCGACGCACGGAGGGATAGGCCTTCAGCTCGATCGCCCCCGGCGGCGTCGGTGCCGGGTAGCCCTCCGGAAGCGGCGCTTCGATTCGCATCCGCCCGAACCGCCACTCACCGGCGACGATCTCGATGGCTGCATCTGGATCTCCGCCCACGCGGCTCCCGCGCGGCGTCTGCTCCAGGGGCGAGGTCGCTCCCGCAACAGCGCCGGGCGCGGCGACATCGCTTGACGCAGCGAGATCGCGCGCGGAAGCGGTGCAGGCGCCGACAACGACGATGACCGCCGGGAGGAGCGCAGGGACGAGCTTGGTGAACATCGCGGTCGGTTTCGGCACCGGGTCCCGGAGTGGATTCGGCGTGTCGCTCAGATCGCACGGGCTCACGGCACCCCCCTGCGGAAGCGGTCTCGCCACCGACACGCGGAAACGAGGGCCGGCGCAGCCGCCCGAGCGCGCACCTCACCAGCGACCGAACCACCCCCTCGATCCGACAAGCGGAAGCGAGGGCCAGCGCAGCCGCCCGAGCGCGCAGCTCACCGGCGACCGAACCACACCCCGATCCGACAAGCGGAAGCGAGGGCCGGCGCAGCCGCCCGAGCGCGCACCTCACCGGCGACCGAACCACACCCCGATCCGACAAGCGGAAGCGAGGGCCGGCGCAGCCGCCCGAGCGCGCACCTCACCGGCGACCGAACCACACCCCGATCCGACACGCGGAAGCGAGGGCCAGCGCAGCCGCCCGAGCGCGCAGCTCACCGGCGACCGAACCACACCCCGATCCGACAAGCGGAAGCGAGGGCCGGCGCAGCCGCCCGAGCGCCCGCGCCCGCAGCAAAGAAGCGAGTGTCGGCCCGGAGGGCCGAACGGAGCGCTCTAAAAATTCGGCGTCGGCGGCCGATACGTCGACATGTCGATCGACCGGAACCACGCGATCGTCCGCTCAAGTCCCTCGCGGAGCGGCATCCGGGGCGCCCAGCCGAGCCGCTCGCCCGCGAGCGTGATGTCGGGTTGGCGCTGCCTCGGATCGTCCTTGGGCATCGGACGGCCCGGAATGATCGGCGAGGCCGATCCGGACAGCTCGACGGTGAGTTCCGCGAGGCGGCGGATCGTGAACTCCTCGGGGTTGCCGATGTTGACCGGACCCGGAAAGTCGTCCGGCCCGGCCATCATCGCCAACATCCCCTCGATGAGGTCGTCCACGTAGCAGAACGACCGCGTCTGGCTGCCATCGCCGTAGATCGTGATGGGATCTCCGCAGAGCGCCTGCCGGATGAAGTTGCTGACCACGCGCCCGTCGTAGGGGTGCATCCGCGGTCCGTAGGTGTTGAAGATCCGGATCACGCGGATGTTCGCCGAGTTCTGGCGCCGGTAGTCGAAGAAGATCGTCTCCGCCGCGCGCTTGCCCTCGTCGTAGCAGGCGCGCGGTCCGATCGGGTTGACGTTGCCCCAGTACCCCTCCGGCTGCGGATGGACCGTCGGATCTCCGTAGACCTCGCTCGTGGAGGCATGGAGGATCTTGGCGCGGTTCCGCTTGGCGAGCCCGAGCATGTTGATCGCCCCCATCACGGAGGTCTTGATGGTCTTGATCGGGTTGTACTGGTAGTGCCCCGGCGCCGCCGGACAGGCGAGGTTGTAGATCTCGTCGACCTCGAGCCAGAGCGGATGGGTGACGTCGTGGCGGATCAGCTCGAAGTTGCGCCGCCCGAGCAGATGCTCGATGTTGCTCTTCTGGCTGGTGAAGAAGTTGTCGACGCAGATGACATCCTGTCCCGCGGCGACGAGGCGGTCGCAGAGATGCGAGCCGAGGAAGCCGGCGCCGCCTGTGACGAGGATCCGCTTGATCATCAGCGTGGAGTGTAGTGGAAGGCGCCGGATGGGCGGGTCGGGGCGCAGGCGCGCGGGCGGCCTGCGGCGGAAGCCATCCGGGCTGCTACGGTCGACCGTGACCGCCCCGCACATGCCCATCGAGGAGTTCCGCCGCCACGGGCACGCCATGGTCGATCTGATCGCGGAGTATCTCTCGACGGTCGAATCGCTCCCGGTGCGCTCCCCCGCCGCGCCCGGGTCCATCCGCGCTTCGCTCCCGGCCGGGCCTCCGCAGCGCGGCGAGCCCTTCGAGCGCGTGATCGAGGACGTCGCGCGCATCGTGATCCCCGGGCTGACCCACTGGCAGCACCCCGGGTTCTTCGCGTACTTCCCCGCGAACAGCTCGCCGCCGGCGATCCTCGGGGAGCTTCTCTCCGCCGGACTCGGCGTGCAGGGGATGCTCTGGGCGACGAGCCCCGCCTGCACCGAGCTGGAGAGCCACGTGCTCGACTGGATGGCCGAGATGCTCGGACTTCCCGACGCGTTCCGGGGCGACCGCGCGGGCGCATCCGGCGGCGGCGTCATTCAGGACACCGCCAGCAGCGCCACGCTCTGCGCGATGCTCGCCGCGCGCGACCGCGCCACGGCCGGCCGCAGCGTCGTCGAAGGACTCGATCGTCGGCTGGGGATCTACGCCTCCGAACACGCCCACTCCTCCGTCGAGAAGGCGATGGCGATCGCCGGCCTCGGACGTGAGCGGCTCCGTCGCATCGAGTCCGACGCGCGCTTCGCCATGCGTCCGGAGGCGCTCGAACGGGCTGTCACCCGGGATCGCGCCGACGGAGTCGTTCCCGCGTTCGTCTGCGCCACCGTCGGAACCACCTCCTCCGGCGCCATCGACCCGGTCGACTCGATCGGGCGGATCTGCCGCGCCAACGACCTCTGGCTGCACGTCGATGCCGCGTGGGCCGGCAGCGCGGCGATCTGCCCCGAATTTCGCATGATCCACCACGGCATCGAGCATGCAGACAGCTACTGCGTCAATCCTCACAAGTGGATGCTCGTCAACTTCGACTGCACCTGCTTCTGGGTCCGCCGCCGCGACGACCTGATCCGCTCGCTCGGCGTCCTTCCGGAGTATCTGCGCAACCGCGCCACCGACTCCGGCGACGTCATCGACTATCGCGACTGGCAGATCCCCCTCGGCCGCCGGTTCCGTGCGCTCAAGCTCTGGTTCACCATTCGGCAGTACGGGGTCGAGGGACTCCGCGAGCACATCCGCGATGGCGTGCGATCGGCGCAGCGCTTCGCGTCGTGGCTCGCCCGACACCCGACCCTCGAGCTCGCCGCCCCGCCCTCGCTGGCCCTGGTCTGCTTCCGCCACCGCGCCGGAGACGAACGGACGCAGTCGCTCCTCGACGCCGTCAACGACTCGGGAGTCGCGTACCTCTCCCACACGAAGCTGGACGGGCGTCTCGCGCTCCGGATGGCGACTGGCGGAACCTGGACGCGCGAAAGCCACATAGACGCCCTCTGCGCCGCGCTGGAGCGGGCGGGGATTGAGCGCTCCGGCGCAGGTCGGTTCCTGCTGCGGTCGCCCGGTGCGCGATTGCCGTGACGATCCCCTGCGCATGCGGCCCGGTCATTCCGGGGACCGGGCATCGGGCTCCACGATGCTGTCCAACGACCCCCTGCACCCGCCCATGTTCACCGGGCTCGCGCGGAACACGATCGACCGCGCGGCGCACGGCCACCGCTCCGACGTGAGCGCCCCCGAGCTGGGCTCGGGGGCGCTCACTCCGGTGGATGCTCAGCAGCGATCGCGCGGGCGGTCGAGCGATTCGAGTCGCCGCTCGTCTATCAGATCGGCGCTCCCGATCATGAAGTCCATGCGGCAAGCACCAGCGCGAGGTCAGCTCCATCGACGATGCCGTTGCCATCGAGATCCGCCACGCACTCGCAGGCGGACTTGCAGGGCCCCCAGTTCGCGAGCACGATGGCGACATCGGCGCCGTTGACGAAGCCATCCCCGTCGATGTCGGGATCGCCGAAGGCGCTCCCCGAGCCCGATGGCGGAGGCCGGAACCCGACTACGTCGAGCGGGATCACGTCGAGGGCGTTGAGGTTGTCTGTCGCTCCGCTGAGACCGATCGACTCGCAGCTTCGATAGACGCTCGGGCCGAGGACCGCGCCCATCCGGCTCATGCGGATGACGTCGCACGGATCGAACGTCGCCCAGAATGCGGGTTGATTGCGACCGACGGAGAAGAGGAACTCGTCCGTCAGCGGATCGAAGTACAGCACACGGATGCACCGGTCCGGATCCGACGGGTCGGGGACGAGCTGGCGAGCGCCGTCGTCGGCCATCGCCAGGGCGTCAAGCTCGGTCGGCGCGGGATCGTCGGCGCCGTCGCCATCCCAGTCGACCACCGGAAATTCGAAGTAGCGGTAGGTGCGGCCGATGACCGGGTCGTAGACCCAGATGTCGGAACTGCCCTTCATCGAGTAGAAGATGGGAACGGCGAGCGTGTTGTTGACGGGATCGGCGAGGCCGGCGAGACTGCGAAGGACGAGCGCGTCGATGTCGTCCAGTTGGGGCATGAGCAGCTCGTCGAGCGCGAGCGACCGCTCGCCGTCGACCATCTGCCGGTTGCTTCCGTCCGTGGCCGCAAACACATCTGCGGACGCCGAGCGATCGTTGGCTCTCTCGATGAACACCTCGCTCTCGGGAAGCCCGTCCGAGGCGGGATCGACGGAGAAGTAGACGAGAAGCTGGGGCGGGAGCTCGTTGAGCGGCGCCGTGTAGTCATTCCCGAAGGCGATCGCGTCGATGTCCGGCGCTCCGGGGGCGCTCCAGGCGCGCTGATGGGTTTCGTTCCCAGCGATCCAGAGCGAGACCTCGGGCGACGGATCAAGGTCGATGGGCGAACCGAAGGCCCCCAGCGTTCCTGGCGCGACGGAGATGGTGATCGGCGCCGTCGCGTTGCCATGGTCGCCCGCGAAGAAGAAGACCTGTGCGAAGTCGCCGTTCTGGGCGGCGATGCGATCGACGAGCCACGTCGTCCACGCCCACTCGAGGTTGGCGCGCGTGGCGGGCTTCCCGCCGAGGTACTCCTCGTCGCCGAAGAGCACCATGATGTCATCCTCGCTCCAGCCGTGGAAGACGAGTTGCCCATGCATGAGCTGGATGTCGGAGCGGTCTTTCTCGTCGACCACCCCCGCAAAGAGGATCGCGTAGCGCGGCAGGTCCGGACCCCCGGGCACGAGTGGAGGGCCATCCGCAAGGTGCTGCTGGCGCATCAGCCCGGCGAACGGGTTCATCGGGATGGCCAGGTCGCGATCGCCGATGACCATTGCGTCGGCCGCGGTCTGGGTGATGTCACGATCGGTGTCGAGGGGCCCCGCGGCGTCGAAGGCCCTGCCCCACGCCCATCCGAAGTGCGATCGTCCGTTCGGAAGGTCGTAATACGCGGGCTCCCAGTAGCGGCTGGCGCTGCTTGCGCTGAACCCGACGACGTTCTCGCTTCGAAGCGCGTCGAGGAAGCCGCCAGAGAAGCACTGGCCGAACACATGGATGCTCTCGAACCCCTTCGGGGGCATCCCCCCGGACAGCGCGGTCTGCGCCGCGGCGACCCAGGAGGCGAAGTCGCGCTTCGAGTCGATGCCCTTGAAGTCCTTGTCGATCAGCATGAACTGCCAGGGTTCGATGCCGGCATCGAGGAAGGTGAGATCTACGGCCTTGGCGAAGGACGCCGAGGCGATGGCGCAGCCGAGGGCGCCGGCGAGCAGACGGATCATGGCTCAGACTCCTTGGAGCGGGCCCATGCGGGCCCAGAGGCGAAACGGCCGGAGACAGGCCGGCCGTCATCCTCTCATAGCGTCAATTCCGGGCCCGCTGACTCGACGCGGTTCGGCGGAATCGGCTCCACCGCAGGAGGACCGGTCGACGGCGCCGTGGCCGCCAGCGCGCGTCGTAGGAGTCTCCACTGGGTTGGATGGCTCGGGATCGCGCGTGCCGTCCGGCCTGGCCCCTTCCGCGCTCAGCGATTGACAGGGGGGGTGGAGCTACCCTCTCACCATGACTCCCTTTTCCGGTGGAGTCGCGCTCCCTGCTTGCGTCACGGTGCTTGCTGCGTTCGAAGCCGTGGAACTCGAACGAGACGATCCGGTGCAGCATCACGCCTTGACCGAGCACAATGAAGCGCTCGTCTGTCGCGGGATCGGTACCGGGGCCTGTTCGGCGCACGGGTTCTTGTGCGTCGGACGACGTGCCGACCATGCCTCGCTGCCGACGGCTGCTCATGCGGCGATCTCGGCCCGAATGCGGCCGGGTCTGGCAGGTATGCAAACTGCGACACCCAGTGAGTCGAGAGGACGGGTGCGCCACGCCCCTCGGCAGCGGCGGTCGCTGTGCGACGGTCACTGGGGGCCTCGCGACGCCTCGCTGCCGGGCCACTGCGCCCCACGCTCCGCGCCATACCTTGGGACCATGTCGCTTCGACCCCGCCTCGTCGCCGGCGCAATGACCGGAACCTCCATCGACTCGCTCGACCTTGCGCTGGCGGCGATCGATGGGCACGGGCTCGAGCTGCGCGCCCGGCTGGTCGAGCACGTCAACATCCCGCTCGGGTCGCTGGCGCCCGGGCTTCGCGAGGCGGCCGCAGGGCGTCCCCTGAGCGCCGAGCGATTCGCGGAACTGGCGTGGGAGCTTGGAGAGCTTCATGCCGAGGCGATCGCGCGGCTCGCGCACAGCCGGACGCTCGACCTCGCGGTCGTCCACGGCCAGACGCTCTTCCATCGTCCGCCGCGCTCGCTTCAGCTCGTCAACCTCGCGCCGATCGCGGCGCGCTTGCGCTGCCGAGTCGTCGGAGACCTGCGACAGGCGGACCTCGCGGCCGGTGGAGAGGGGGCACCGATCACCCCGCTGGCCGACTGGATCCTCCTTCGCGATGAGGATGCGCGCCGCGCGATCGTGAACCTCGGGGGCTTCGCGAACCTGACCGTGCTGCCGGCGGGACGGTCCGGGTGCATCCATCACATCGACGGAGCGGATCTCTGCGCGTGCAATCAGGTCCTCGACGCCATCGCGCGGCGGGTGCTCGACGCTCCCTTCGACCGCGACGGCGCGGCTGCGTCATCCGGAGTCGCCGATCCCGCTGCGACCGACGCGCTCGCGGGCATCCTCGAAGCCCAGCGCCGGTCGCGGCGCTCGCTCGGGACCGGCGACGAGGCGGCGGCGTGGATCGAGGCGACCCGCGATCGCTGCGCGCCTGCGGACCTCGCCGCCTCGGCGGTCGCCGCGATCGCTCGGACGATCGCGGCGGGACTCGGAGATCGCCGCGTGGGCTCCTCGGCCGGGGATCGCATCCTGCTCGCGGGCGGCGGCTGTCACAACCGCGCGCTCGTCGGCGCTCTCGCCAGGCTGGCGCGCGCTCCGATCGGGACGACCGCGGACCGGGGGATTCCCGTCGAAGCGCGCGAGGCGCTCGCGATGGCGGTCCTCGGCACGCTGGCGGAGGACGATGTCGAGATCACGCTCGAGGCGGTCACGGGTCGTCGCGGCCGCGCTGGACGATCGGGATGCCGGGTCGGCTGATCGCTCGGGACGCCCTCGGCAGGACGGCGCACCCGCCGACCGCGACCGCCTCCGCGGCACCCCCCATCCCGCGACCGACTCGCAGCCTGCCTCTGGCTTCGTGCGCGAGTCCCCGCATTCGCCCTCCGATCCCGGAGCCGCGAGGTGCCGACTCGATCTGTTCAGACCGCCCGGCGCCGCAGCGGCGCCTCGGTTCCGCGTCGCCCCCGCGCTCCGGCGGCGCGCACTTACCCTTCCTTTGCACAAACTTCACCGTGGCCCCGCGCAGCGTCGCCGCAGAGAACTCATAATCCCGCTCGCCCGCGGTCGGGACGTGGCGTGGGGACGGGCACCTTGGAAGGAGCGAGAGTGGCCGAGACGGACGTCCTGATCGTCGAAGATGAGCCGGAGATCGCAGAGCTCATCGCGTTCCATGTGCGCCGCGAGGGCTTTGCCGCGCGTCACGTCGCATCGGGGCGGGCGGCGCTTGACCGCATCCGCGACGACATTCCCGATCTGGTGATCCTCGACCTGATGCTCCCTGATCTCGATGGTCTCGAGGTCTGTCGGCGGCTCAAGCAGCGGGCGGAGACGCGGCACGTTCCGATCGTGATGGTCACCGCCAAGGGTGAGGAGTCCGACATCGTCGCGGGCATCGAGCTCGGAGCGGAGGACTACGTCACGAAGCCCTTCAGCCCGAAGGTCCTGATGGCGCGGATCAAGAACGTGCTCCGTCGGCGCGACGAGCCCGGCGGCGGCGGTGCGGATGCCGAGGGCAAGCTCCAGCTCTCCGGAGGCGCGCTGGTGATCGACCCGGCGCGGCACGTCGTGCGGGTCAATGGCGAGCACATCGAGCTGACGCTCACCGAGTTCGGTCTCCTGCTCTTCCTCGCCCAGCGCCCGGGCTTCGTCCGCACGCGCGACCAGATCATCTCGGCCGTCCATGGCAAGTCGACCGTTCTCAGCAGCAGGACCGTGGACGTGCACATCACGGCGCTGCGACGGAAGCTCGGTGAGCTTGCGGGGATGATCGAGACCGTCCGCGGTGTCGGCTATCGTCTCGCGGAGCACGCGACGATCGAGGAGTGAGCCCCGCGGCCGCGCGGCGACCGATGAGCGGACTGCCATCACGAACCGAGCCATGGCGAGTGGGCGTGGCCGCAGCGGCCTTGCAGGTCGCCGCGGGCGCGGTCGCGTGGGTCTGCGTCGCGGGCGCGAGCCTCTCCGGCGGCCGCGCCGGAGCGATCGCATTCGCCGGGGCCGCGCTCTCCGCGACGGCCATTCTCCTCTTCGCCCGCATCCGCGGGCGGAGAGCCGCCGCTGCGGCGCTGCTCGCGGCCGAGCTCATCGAGGCCTCCGTCGATCGCGCCTCCGCCGGGCACGGCGCCGGCGGCGCGATCGGAAGGCCCCACGACGGCGAGATCGACGAGCGACCGCCCGCTCCGCGGATCGAGGCGCCCGCGGAGGTCGCGGTGGTCGTCGCGTCGGCGCGTGACGCGATCGAGACGATCCGGACTCGCCTCGTCGAGCTGGAGCATCTCGTCCGCGAGCAGCAGTCGATCTTCGCCTCGATGGGCGCGGGGCTCCTCGCGATCGACCCGGAGCAGCGCATCCTCAGCGTCAACCGCTCGGCGGCATCGATGCTCGGGGTCGACCCCGACCGCGTGCGCGGCAAGCTGGTGCAGCAGGCGGCGCGGCATGCGGGTCTCAACCGGTTCGTCGGCGAAGCGAGCGCGGCGGAGGGGCCGACCGACGGGGAGTTCGTCGTCGAGCGGAGCGGGCAGGCGCGGATCACCGTGCAGGCGGCGAGCGAGCCGCTCCGCGATGCCGCCGGGGAGCGCTCGGGGCTGCTCATCTCCCTCAGCGACGTGACCCAGCTTCGCCGCCTGGAGACGCTCCGCTCCGACTTCGCGGCGAACGTCTCGCACGAGCTGCGCACGCCGATCACCAACATCAAGGGGTATGTCGAGACGATGCTCCAGGTCGGCGTCGACGACCGCGACCAGGCGATGCGCTTCCTCGAGATCGTCCGGCGCAACGCGCAGCAGCTCGGGGCGATCATCGAGGACCTCCTCGCGCTGGCACGGCTCGAGCAGCCGGGCTCCCGCGAAGCGCTGGAGCCGATCGAGACCGAACTGAGAGCGATCGTGGACCGCGCCACCGAGGACCTCACGCCCGCCGCGCAGGCCAAGGGAATCGTGCTTCGGATCGAGGTTCCGGCGTCGCTGCGGGCGTGCGTGACGCCGTCGCTCGTGCAGCAGGCGATCGCGAACCTCGTCTCCAACGCGATCACCTACAGCCCCCCGCAGAGCACCGTGCAGATCCGCGGCGAGGAGCGCCCCGACGGCATGGTCGGGGTCGCGGTCGTCGACCGCGGCCCGGGCATCGCCGCGCATCACCTGCCGCGGATCTTCGAACGCTTCTATCGGATCGACCGGGCGCGCAGTCGGGAGCACGGAGGAACCGGCCTGGGTCTGGCGATCGTCAAGCACATCGCCCAGGTGCAGGGGGGACGCGTCGAAGTCGAAAGCAGGCTCGGAGCGGGGAGCACCTTCCGCCTCGTCCTGCCGACGGTCGAAGCAGCCATGGCGCAGGTCGCCGGCTAGCGGTCTGTGGCGAAGGTGCCTCGTCCGCAGCCCGCATGACCTTCGCCGCAGGCTGCGAGGGCCGCAGGAGCCGCGCGGCGCCGGAGTCCGCGTCATCCTCAGCGCCGCTGACCGGCCGGCCCAAGCGCCTCGGGCTCTGACGGCTCCGCGGAGGCCCGCGCCGACCGGCCGCGACTCCGAGCGAGCCTGGGCGTTCCTGCCAAAGCGGCAGCGAGGCACTCGCGGGGCCGACGAGAGACCGTCGGGCGAGGTTGATCGCTCTGCGGTTCCTGCTGGGCGTCGCTCCATCAAGCCTGTCGGAGCCCCTTCGCAAGCCACTCGCCGCCGTGTGCTGGGGGCCGCGCACCTTGGCATCCCGTTTGTTCGAGAGATGGTTCGGCTCGGCACGCCTGACCAGGCGCCGCGCCGCCGACCCCGCTCCCCCCTCCCCCCCCGACGTCACCCCTTCGGAGAACCAAGGCCCATGGCCGTGAAGGAACTCGCCTTCGACACCGACGCCCGCAAGTCGCTCCTCGCCGGCGTCGAGAAGCTCGCCGCCGCCGTGAAGAGCACCCTCGGTCCCCGCGGACGCAGCGCGGTGATCGACAAGAGCTGGGGCGGCCCGACCGTGACCAAAGACGGCGTGACCGTCGCCGAGGAGATCGAACTGCGGAACAAGGTGGAAAACATGGGGGCGCAGCTTGTCAAGCAGGCCGCCTCCAAGACCAGCGACGATGCCGGCGACGGCACCACCACCGCGACGGTCCTCGCCGAGGCCCTCGTGCGCGGGGGCCTCCGGCAGGTCGCCGCGGGCGTCGAGGCCAACGCGCTCGTTCGCGGCATGCGGAAGGCCGTCGACGCAGTCGTCGAGCACATCGGCGGACTGAGCAAGCCCGTGGCGAACAACATCGCCGCCGTCGCGACCATCTCGGCCAACAACGACCCTGAGATCGGCAAGATCATGGCCGACGCGTTCGCCAAGGTGGGCAAGGACGGGGTCATCACCGTCGAGGAGGGGAAGGGCCTCGAGACCTACGTCGACGTGGTGGAGGGCATGCAGTTCGATCGCGGCTACCTGAGCCCGAACTTCGTGACCAATCCCGACGAGATGTCCTGCTCGCTCGAGAAGTGCCTCGTCCTCGTCCACGAGGACAAGATCGACTCCATCCAGAAGCTCGTGCCCTTCCTCGAGAAGGTGATGGAGTCGCGGAAGCCCCTGCTCATCATCGCCGAGGATGTCTCCGGCGAAGCGCTTTCGACGCTGGTGATCAACAAGCTCCGCGGCGTGCTCAACGTCTGCGCCGTCAAGGCTCCCGGCTACGGCGACCGCCGCAAGGCGATGCTTCAGGACATCGCCGTCCTCACCGGCGCCGAGCCCGTGATGAAGGACCTCGGCCTCGAGCTCGACAAGGTCGGCATCTCCCAGCTCGGCCAGGCGAAGAAGATCGAGGTCACCGCAGATCACACGACGATCATCGAGGGCGCTGGAAGCACCCGCGACATCAAGGGGCGAATCGAGCAGATCCGCGGCGAGATCGCCGTCACGGACAGCGACTACGACCGCGAGAAGCTCCAGGAGCGCCTCGCCAAGCTGGCCGGCGGCGTCGCCCAGATCAAGGTCGGCGCCGGAAGCGAGGCCGAGCTGAAGGAGAAGAAGTCCCGCGTCGAGGATGCGCTGCATGCCACCCGCGCCGCCGTCGAGGAGGGAATCGTGCCGGGCGGGGGTGTCAGCTTCATCCGCGCGCTTCCGTCGCTCGAGAAGGCCCGCAAGGCCTGCCTCAACGACGACGAGCGGGCCGGCGTCTCGGTGGTCGAGGGCGCGCTCTCGATCCCGCTGCGCACGATTGCCGAGAACGCGGGGGAGAAGGGCTCCGTCGTCGTCGCCCGCGTGGAGGAGATGACCGGCGCCAACGGCTTCAACGCGCTCACCCGCACGTACGAGGACCTGCTCAAGGCCGGCGTCATCACCCCGACCAAGGTGGACCGCACCGCGCTTCGCAACGCCGTCAGCGTGGCGGGCCTCCTGCTCACCGCCGACTGCGTCGTGACCGAGGCCCCGAAGGAGAAGGATGACCACGCCGGACCCGGCCACGGTCATGGCGGGATGGGTGGCATGGGCGGCATGGGTGGCATGGGCGGCATGGGTGGCATGGGCGGCATGGGTGGCATGGGCGGGATGGGTTTCTGACCCAGCCCGTCGGACCCAGACCACCCGCCCAGACCACCCGGCCCAGACCACCCGGACCAGCTCGTCGGGCCCCGCTGGCCTCTCCAGTGCGTCGGCAGATCACGTCGGCCAGGCACTCCGCCCAGCGTCGGTGCCGGCCCCCGGCCTTGGGCTCTCGCCTCCCCGTGATGATCGGGTCAGCCGGGTCAGCCGGTTCTGCACCGCCAGACATCCCCGCCCCTCACTCGCCCGCCCGCGACCTGCGAACCTCGACACACTCCACACCCCGCCGCGGCGCCGTTCGAACCCCGGCGACACGCACCTCCACCGCGACACCGCTCGCACCACAACGCCATGTCAACCGTCCGCCCACTCGAAGATCGCATTCTCGTCAAGCCGCTGGATCCGGAGACCCGCACCTCCAGCGGGCTCTACCTCCCCGAGACCGCGAAGGAGCGCCCGATGCAGGGCAAGGTCGTCGCGGTCGGCCCCGGCCGGCTGCTCGACAACGGCAAGCGCACGCCTCCGTCGGTGAAGTCAGGCGACACGGTCGTCTTCGCGAAGTACGCGGGCACCGAGGTCGAGATCAAGAACGTCAAGCACCTGATCATGCGCGAGGGCGACCTGCTCGGCCTCGTCGAGCGCTGAACAGCCTTCAGATCCCGTCGCGACCAGAATCCCCGGCCCGGCGGCCGGGCCCCCTCCCCTCGCAAGCCCTCTCCGCACTCCCATGACCACCAAGCAGATCATGTTCTCCACCGACGCCCGCGCGGAGTTCCGTCGCGGCGTCGAGAAGCTCGCCCGGGCCGTCGCCGGAACGATGGGCCCGACGGGCCGAAATGTCGTGATCCAGAAGTCCTACGGCGGCCCCAGCGTCACGAAGGATGGCGTCAGCGTCGCGAAGGAGATCGACCTGCCCAGTCCCTTCGAGAACATGGGCGCCAAGATGGTCCAGCAGGTCGCCAAGAAGACCGCCGACGTCGCGGGCGACGGAACGACGGCCGCGACGGTGCTCGCGCGGGAGATCTACCTTCAGGGCCTTCGCCACGTCACCGCAGGTGCCAACGCCGTCGCGGTGCAGCGCGGCATCCTCGCGGCGGCCGAGGCCGCAGGCGAGGCGATCACGGGCATGGCTGCCCGCTGCAAGGGACGGACGGACCTTCTGAAGGTCGCGACCGTCTCTGCGAATCACGACGCGCAGATCGGCGAGATCATCGCCGAGGCGATCGACAAGGTCGGCGCCGAGGGCGTCGTCGAGGTCGAGGAGGGCAAGACCGCGGAGACCACGCTGGAGTACGTCGAGGGCATGGCCTTCGACAAGGGGTACCTCTCGCCCTACTTCATGACCGACCCGAAGAAGGCCGAGTGCGTCCTCGACAACCCGCTGATCCTGATCCACGAGAAGAAGATCAGCAATCTCGCCGACCTCCTCCCGCTGCTGAACCGGATCGCCACCGGCGGACGACCCCTGCTCATCATCGCCGAGGAGGTCGAGAACGAGGCCCTCGCGGCGCTGGTCGTGAACCGGCTTCGGGGCGTGCTTCAGGTCTGTGCAGTCAAGGCCCCCGGATTCGGCGACCGTCGCAAGGCGATGCTCGGCGACATCGCCGTCCTCACCGGCGGGACGTTCTTTTCCGAGGATCTCGGCCGCTCGCTCGAGGACATCCAGCTCTCCGAGCTCGGCGGCGCCAAGCGCATCGTCGTCACCAAGGACGACACCACGATCATCCAGGGCCTTGGCAAGAAGAAGGATCTCGAGGCCCGCGTCGCCCAGATCGACGCCCAGCACGAGAAGTCCACCAGCGACTACGACCGCGAGAAGCTGATGGAGCGGAAGGCCAAGCTCGTCGGCGGCGTCGCCATCATCAGCGTCGGCGGCGCGACCGAGACCGCGATGAAGGAGCGCAAGGACCGCGTCGACGACGCGCTGCACGCCACCCGCGCGGCCGCCAAGGAGGGATACGTTCCCGGCGGCGGCGTCGCCTTCGTTCGGGCGATCGAGGCCGTGGAGAACGCGCAGAAGAAGGCCCGGGGCGATGAGCGCATCGGCTACGAGATCGTCGCCGCCGCGCTTCAGGCGCCGGCGCGGCAGATCGCGGAGAACGCCGGCTACGACGGCGACCTCGCCGTCGAGCGCATCCGCGAGGGCAAGGGCGGGTTCGGGCTCGACGCCTCGACCGGCGACTATGTCGACCTGGTCAAGGCGGGGATCATCGATCCTGCGCTGGTCGCGCGGACCGCGCTTCAGAACGCCTCCAGCGTCGCCGGCCTGATGCTCACGACCGACGTCGCGATCACCGACCTGAAGGACGAGACCGAGCCGGTCGAGGCGGCGATCTCCTAGCGCTCCCGCGCCCGTTGGCTCCGACGCGAGGCGGATGTTCTGCAGAGAGAAGGGAAGCCGATGGGGCGCCGGCGGCCCCTCTGGGGGCCATCAAGCCCCATTCGATGAAACGGGCTTCGAGCTTCGACCCAGCAGGACGCCGCTTCCGGACGCCGCAGCAGGAGAAACGGGCTGCGGGAGTGCCAGCACTCCCGGCAGCGGCGCCGCTCGGAGGGGAGCGCGTCGCGGTGAGGGAAACGCCGGTTGCCCGCCGCGCCGATGGAGTTCCTCCGGCGGCGGATCGACCACCCGCAGGATCGATCCGCCGCCGGCTCATTCGGGAGATCGCCCCGCATCGCCGATCCAGCCGACAGACTTGCCCATGGGCACGCAGCGCGACTACTACGAGATTCTCTCCGTCGAGCGAGGCGCCGATGGCGAGCAGATCAAGCGCGCCTATCGCCGGCTGGCGATGAAGTACCACCCGGACCGGAACCCCGGGGACGGGGAGGCGGAGACCAAGTTCAAGGAGGCGGCCGAGGCGTACGAAGTCCTTGCGGACTCGGAGAAGCGGAGCCTCTATGACCGCTTCGGACACGCGGGCCTGCGCCAGACGCCCGGGCACGACTTCAGCCGGATGCGCGTCGATGACATCTTCTCGATGTTCAACGACATCTTCGGCGGCGGCGGCGCCCGCGCCGGGCGCCGTGGTCCGGCTCGCGGCTACGACCTCGAGACCGAAGTCGAACTGACGCTCGAGGAGGTGCTCTCCGGTTGCGAGCGCGAGGTCGATTTCAAGCGGCTCGACGTCTGCCGGACATGCAACGGCGACGGCGCCAAGCCGGGCGTTCCCCCGGTGCGCTGCCCGACCTGCGGAGGCATGGGTCAGGTGCAGCAGACCGGCTTCGGCGGGATGTTCCGCATGGTGACCACCTGCCCCAATTGCCGGGGACGCCGGACCGTCATCACGGAACGGTGCGGCGACTGCCGCGGCAGCGGACGCGTCTCCGTGAAGCGGACGCTGACGGTCAAGATCCCGCCGGGAATCGCGGAGGGGCAGGTCGTCCGGCTCCAGGGCGAGGGCGAGCCGCCGCCGCCCGAGCTCAACCTCGCAGGGGAGGGCATCCGAGGCGATCTGCATGTGGTCGTCCGCGTCCGTCAGCACGATCGCTTCGAGCGCAACGACGCTGACCTGATGATGGTCGTCCCGGTCGGCTTCGCGCAGCTCGCGCTCGGGAGCACGGTCGAGGTCGAGGGAATCGACGGTCCGGCGACGATCGGAATCCCGCCCGGCACGCAGCACGGCGCAGAGTTCCGCGTTCATGAGCGAGGCCTCCCCGAGCTCCGCGGCGGGCGGCGCGGCGACCTCGTGGTCTTCGTGCAGCTCGTCGTGCCGCAGCGGCTGAGCGAGGACCAGCGTTCGCTGCTCCAGGAGTACGCCCGGACGGAGAAGGTCTCCGTCGGCGACGGGCGGTCGACGCTCTGGGAGAAGGTCAAGAGGAAGGTCAAGGGCGGCTGATGCGGCGCCCGCCGACGTGCGGAGCGCCGACGAATCCGCCGAGGAGACTGAGCATGTTCCCCAGCAGGCGAGAGTTTCGAGATCCCGATGAGCGGCAGGGCCGACCTGAACGCGATCACCACGGCGAGCCGCCGCGCAGCCGCCACGACGCGACCGCCGATGGCGGGTCCGACGGCGAAGCGGATGACTTTGCGGAAGTCGATTCGCGCCCCGGCCGCGCCGACGGCGCCGACGCCCGACCCTTCCGCGACGATCAGGATGACCTCGAAGGGGAGATCCTCCGCCTGCGCTGCGAGCGCGACGAGGCCGTCGCGGCGCGTCAGCGCGCCCTCGCCGACTTCGCGAACTACCAGCGCCGAGCCGACGAGAGCGAGCGCCGGGCCTTCCAGAGCGGCTCCGTCAGGATCGCGCGGGCGCTGATCGCACCCCTCGATCACCTCGACCTCGCGCTCGGTCAGGACCTCGCGGCGATGAAGCTCGACCAGCTTCTCGCCGGCGTCCGCATGGTCCGCGAGGAGTTCTACCGGGCGCTCGATGCCAGCGGCGTGAGCCGCTTCTCGCCCGCGCGGGGCGATGACTTCGATCCCCAGCGCCATGAGGCGATGCTGCGCCAGCCTGCGGCAGACCTGCCGGAGAACACGGTGCTCCAGTGCGTCCAGCCCGGATACGCCATGGGCGACGTCATCCTTCGCCCGGCGAAGGTGATCGTCTCGGGAGGCTGACTCCATGCCCACCTACGACTATCGCTGCAACGCCTGCGGTCACGAGTTCGAGCAGTTCCAGTCGATCACGGCGCCCGTGATCCGGAAGTGCCCCGCCTGCGGCAAGCTGAAGCTCGAGCGGCTGATCGGCACCGGCGCCGGCATCATCTTCAAGGGCGGCGGCTTCTACGAGACCGACTACCGCAGCGAGGCCTATCGCAAGGCTGCCGAAGCCGAGCGGACGGTCTCCACGCCGAAGACGGAGGGCCCAGAGAAGCCGGAAAAGCCGGAGAAGTCCGCGCCGGAGACGCCGCCCCGAACCGGCGAGGCCAAGGCCGAGGCCGGCGCATCGCGATCGACGGCGGATGGCGCCGCTGCGCGCGGCTCGACCCCGACGTCGGGCGGGGGAAGTCCTGCGGGCGGACGATCACGCGCTGGCGGCACGACGGGCCGCTCAGAGCGCGCTCCGCAGCCGACGCCGGCGCCGAAGAGGATCGCCCCCGACGACAGCGGACGGGCGCGCTCGACCCGGTCGGCATCGAGCGCAAAGCCCGCGAGCGGATCGAAGTCGAAGCCCGGCGCGCGGCGACGGAAGTGAGGCGCGGCCTCCGCAGCCCGAACGACGCTCGCTGCGGGAGCGAGGGGCCCTGAGGCGCAAGGACCCGCACCCCGGATCGCGCTCAGTTCCGAGGGTCGCCGGTCGGCGAAGGCCCTCCTTCATCCCGCTGCGCCGCCTCCGTCGCGGCCTGCCGTCCGGCGCGGCGACGCTCCAGCTCTGCGCGCAGCGCCGTCGGCTTCATCGGATCCGGCACGTGCGATCGCCAGCTTCGAGGGTCCTTCCCCATCGCGCGGCCGATGTCGGCCATCCGGTCCATGTCGGACTTGTTGAACATCCCCGAGCCCGCGGGCTCGAATCCGTCGGGGAGCGAGACGTAGCGGAACTCGACCTGCTGCTCATGGAGCAGCGCGAGGAGCTTGGTCTCGATCTCGAGGATGCGAAGCTGCGAGATCAGCCCCTGGTCGATGGCGAGCGTGAGCGAGCGCCCGAGCACCGGGAGGTCGCGCGGGTCCACGGCGACGGGGGGAACGATGATCGCGGTGTTGGCGATCACCCAGATCCGCATCCGCGGGAGGCGCACGCCCGGGTTCCGCTCGCGCCATCGGGCGACGAGCTCGCCGGTGGAGTCGAAGGGCGAGAGATAGAGGATGTCGCGCGTCGTCGATCCGTCCACGTAGAGATTCCCGCCGAGAAGCTGCGGCGGAAACGCGACCGGGATCGACGCCGAGGAGAGGTTGTGCCGGGAGAACTCCTCGACCGACATCTCGCCCCGCTGCACCTTCGCGGCAAGCTCCGTGAGATTCCAGACGCTGCTCATTCCCTGATTGAGGTTGGTGGCGCCGATGAGCAGCAGGCGATGCTCGTCGAGACCGGCCGCGATCTCCCCTGCTCGCGGCGCGATCACCTCCTCGATCGTCCGCAGGAGGCCCGCATCGTCGAAGATCGAATCCTGGACGAGGAGCACCTCGAGGAACGACCGCTTGCGGACCCAGTCGCTCCGGGGATTCCTGTAGATCGAATCGGCGACTTCGTACGCCTCGTCGGTGCCGATGAACGCAAAGGGCGCGATCAGGCTCCCCGTGCTCACGCCGGTGACGATGTCGAACTCCGGCCGCCGCAGACCCGGCTCCTCGACCTCGCCCCACGCCTTGAGGAACGCGGCACCGAACGCTCCCTTCTCGCCGCCGCCTGAGAGCACCAGCACGTCGACGATGGCCTCTTCGGGATTCCCCGACTCCGCGGCGCGGCGCGCCTCCATCTCCATCCGCAGGATCATCGTCTCGATGATCCGATCCTGCTGGCGGATGATCCCTGCGAGATACTCGATCTCGCGCTCCTCGAGCTCCGCGAGGCTCGGCGGGATGATCCGCCGGGCGCATCCGCCAAGCCACGGCTGGACCACCACGAGCAGCAACCCGACCAGCGCGACGGCATGGCGTGTCATGATCGGGAGAGCGTGCCGCGCGCAGGGCGCCGTGTCAATCTCCTTCGCGCCCAGCACGACCGCGCCGCTCCGCCCCGCCGCGAGGCGTCCGGGCGTTGATGCTCCGCAAGCAGATGCGAAGCCGGCGCGGCGCGAGGGGCCCCTCCGCGGGCGGTCAGGGCGCGCGAGCGTCAGCGCGGAAGAGCGCCGATCCCGAAGGCCGCGGAAGCGGCGCTGGCGCTCTCAGGAACGACCGGAGGAACGAGCGCCCACTGCCGACGGTCGATCGGAATGCGCCGTGGGATCGGGGTCCTCGCGATCGCGGCGCCCGCGGTGAACTTGGCGGAGCGATGGAGGAACGCCGTCCCGCCATCGTCTGAGTAGCCGCGGATCACCCACTCGCGTCCGAAGCTGCGGAACGGGGTCGTGGACCGCGGCTCCGAGACCGAAAGCCGACCCTCGTGATCCACCGCGACCACGCGCGGTTCGCCCGCGCTGGTCGCGGCCGCGAGCAGCGTCGGTTCGCCGCGACGACCCTCGGGATTCCCGACCGGGGCGCCGAGATCGAAGGCGGCGCAGAGCACGATCCGGTCGATCGGCTGCGGCGTGGAACCGAGCGGCTCCGGAACGGCGTAGATCTCGATCGCGCACGCGCCGCCCTCGCCGACGTGCGCGAGCGCCAGCATCGTGCCTCCTTGGACCCACGCGATCGCGCTGGCCGGCTCGCATGGCGGCATGGGAGCGCCACGCGCGAGACTGCTGACCAGATCCGGAGCGACCGGATCGAGCGTCCCCAGATCCACCGAGCCGTCGCGGCGGAGCACCGCCACGCGGCGGTTGGACGCGATCGCGAGGTCGTCGACGCGGACGTCGCCGAGCGCGACCTGCGTCCACGCCCCGGCAGCGACCCGCTGAAGCAGCGTCGGATGTCCGGCGCGATCGGGAAGGACGAGATGCTCGTCGGTCAGGAACTCCGGCCAGCGCGAGGACCAGCCCCCTCCGCACTCGACGATCGCCGGCGCTCGAGTCTCGCGCCAGTCGTCGAAGATGAGAAGGGCGTGGCCACCCTCGCGCGGAACCCGGATGGCCACGCGAGCCCCCGAAGGCGAGGTCGCAGTCGCAGGGCCGGCGGTCGCTGCTGCGAAGCCGGAGACGGATTCCGGGAGGCAGGCGTTCAGGTGCGCCAGCGCCGCGGTGACCGCTGGCTCGGCCGGACCTCGGACGAGTCCGAGGCCGACGCGTCCCGAAGGGAGGCGTTGCCACTCGACGACGATCCGTTCGTCATCGGCCTCGGGCGAGGCGCTGGACGATCCACCGGGCGACGCGCATCCGCTCGCGATCGCAAGGCCGAGCGCGAGCGCCGCGGCGACGCGGGCTCCTGCGCGACGTCGAGGGGCTGGGTGCAGGCTCCGGCTCATGATCGAAACGTACGCGTCGCGGAGGGCGGACTCCGGGATTCGCGCGGTTCGATGGCGGATTCGTCCTGGGCTTGCGGGCCCGAGGCGGGCCCTCGGAGGTTCGCCGGGGCGCGCCGGCATCCGGCGTTCTACCGTCCACGGTGATGCGCCGATCGTCCATCCACGTCCTCCTGCGGGTGCTTCGCTCGATCGCGAGAACGCCGCTCCGCGGTCGGAGGACCCTGCTCACCCTGACCGCATTGGCGGCCCCGGCGTGCGCAGGCGCCGCTGCGACCCCCGCCGAGCCCCTGCACTGGGCTGTCCAGCTCGGGCTGCGGGTGGCCGTCGCCGAGTCGCAGGCGCCCATCCTCGATCGCGTCGTCCTCGTGCCGGATGCCGCGACGTATCTGGACGAGCTGTCGCGCTGGTCGCCCGAAGGCCGCTGGCCCGTCCTCTTCGAGGAGGAGCCGAGGACTGCGATCTTCGTGCGCCGCTTCGCTCCGGCACAGCTTCTCCGTCGGGAGAGCGTGGGCGCCGCCGCGCCCACGGGCGCGGCGCTCGTCGAGGCTTCGCTGGCGACGATTCGGCACGCCTGGGGCCTTCGGCCTGACGAGGCGCTCGCCGAGGGCTTCATGGCCCGGCAGCACATTCCGGCCGGGATCGTGATCGCCTCCGTCGCGGATCCGGCATGGACGGCGGCCCTCGCCATCGCGGCGTTCCGCGGTCAGCCGATCGCCTGGCTCGAGATGCCGCTCGGTGCCCCGAACGACACGATCCCGGCGGAGCAGGCGGCCGCCTTCCAGCGCACCGTCGCCGAACTGCTCGACGGCAGCGGAATGGAGTGGCGCGGGCTTGGCGACGTCATCGAGACGATCGCGGTCTGCCGCACGATGGCGGCGCGCGCTGGGATCGCCCCGACGTGGACGATCCCGAGCCCGCGACCGGAAGACCGCCGCGGGACGATCGCGATGACCGACCTGATCGGGCGCGCGCCGGACGGCTCGCGCGGAGCGTTCTGCGGGTGGATCTTCGGCGACGCCGCGAGCGCCGCGTACATGGCGATGAGCGGGCTCTTCTCCACGGTGCGCGCGGCGACGTTCGTCAGCGGATATCGCGACGAACCGCCGTGGAGCGCCTTCGATCCCGGGCCCGGGGCTGAGATCCTGCGCCGGGCGGGCTTCGAGGCGCGCATGCGAACCGGCCCCGCGGGCGACGTCGAGACGTGGAGACGCTCGCTCCCGCGCGGCTGGAAGACCGATCTGCTCCTCGTCAACAGCGGCGGCAATGCGGAGTACATGATCCTCGCCAACGACGCCCAGCTCCGCGCGCACGAGATGCCGCTCCTCGACGCTCCCGTCGCGATGCAGATGGTGCACTCGTGGTCGCTCCGCGCTCCCGCATCGCCCGGCACGATCGGCGGCCGCTTCCTCCGCAACGGCGCGTATGCCTACGTCGGTTCGGTCGAGGAGCCGTTCCTCCCCGCCTTCGTTCCGCCGTCGATCGTCGCGGATCGGCTCTCGGTCGGCGTTCCTCTGCTCGTCGCGGCGCGCCACTGGGAGGGCGACGGCAGCAGTCTCTGGCGCGTCGCGACGATCGGCGATCCGCTCGCCCGCTGCGCGCCCGAGGCGCATGACCGCCGGAGGCGCATCGCGGCGCCGGCTCCCGCAACCGAGGACGGGAGAACGAAGGGAACGATCGACCTCCGGACGCGGCTGCCGGAGCTCCTCCGCGGCGCAGTCGCCGGAAGGGACGACGCGCAGGGAGCCGAGGCGCTGCGCATCCTCGAACTGCTCGGTGAAGATGGCTCCGCGCGGGCGTTCTGGGCGGAGCTCGTCCGCATCGACGGCGCCGGTTCCGCGAGCGGTCGCGCGGCGATCCCCATCCTCTTCCGCGCCGGCGATGCCGAGGGCCTGCTGGAGGCGTGGCGCCGCGCCCGCGTGACCGCCGCCGCCGAACCGCTCCTCGCCGACATGCTCTGGCATCTGGTTCCCGATCGCCTCGCGGCGGCCCCCTCCGCCGAGTCGATCGACGCGATGACCGATGCGGTCCGTCCGGGGGTCGAGTCGGATCTCGCCCGGATTCGGGCGTGGCGCGGCGTTCCGTAGCACAGCGGCCGCGCGTCCAGCGCCGCCGGGCCAGCCGGGATGCCCCCGATCGCGGATCGGCTGCTTCTCCGTGCCAGAGCCTCTATCCTCCGCCCCATGCCGATTCTCGTCGACGGAAGCACGAAGGTCATCTGTCAGGGCATCACCGGTGCCACCGGCGCCTTCCACACCGCGGGGTGCCTCGCATACGGAACGAACGTCGTCGGCGGCGTCACTCCGGGCAAGGGCGGGCTCAAGGATGTCAACGATCTGCCGATCTTCGACACCGTCAGCGCCGCCCGAAGCGCGACCGGCGCCGACGCGACCATGATCTTCGTCCCCCCGCCGCTCGCCGCCGACGCGATCCTCGAGGCCGCCGATGCGGGCGTCGCCGTGATCTGCTGCATCACCGAGGGAATCCCGGTCCAGGACATGATCCGGACCCGCGCGGCGCTCGATGCGTATCCCGACAGCGTGCTGATCGGCCCGAACTGTCCCGGTGTCATCACGCCCGGACGGCGGATCTCCGGCGAGGGGCCCTCGGCGCGCTACTCCGGCGGATGCAAGATCGGGATCATGCCGGGCTACATCCACCTGCACCGGGACGACGCCGCGACAGGGAAGGCCGTCGGCATCGTGAGCCGCTCGGGCACGCTCACCTATGAGGCGGTCTGGCAGTGCTCGCAGCGCGGCATCGGCCAGAGCACCTGCGTCGGCATCGGCGGGGACCCGGTGAAGGGTCTCAACTTCATCGAGGTGCTCGCTCGCTTCAACGACGATCCCGAGACCGACGGCGTCGTGATGATCGGGGAGATCGGCGGCAGCGACGAGACCGATGCCGCGCGCTGGATCAAGTCGCACATGCGCAAGCCCGTGGCGGCCTTCATCGCGGGGCGGACGGCGCCGCCCGGGCGGCGCATGGGCCACGCGGGGGCGATCATCGGCGGCGCCGACGACACCGCGGAGTCGAAGATCGCCGCACTGCGGAGCTGCGGGATCGCGGTCGCCGACAGCCCCGCCGATCTCGGGGCGGCCATGGCTGCGGCGCTCGATCTGACACCCTCGCCGAGCCCCGCCTCCGCGGTGCGATAGCCTGCGGACCCGCTCGCTCGACGTCTGACGCTCGGCGCTCCCGCGGCGCGGCCCTCCCGCGATCTCGAGAGGCACTGCGGCGTCCGGTCCCGAGCGGGGCCTGCGCAGATGGACGCGGTGCCCGCAGCAGCGCACGAAGCGCTCCTGCGGGCACCGCACGCCGCTTTGCTCCGCGCGCAGCCGGAGCGAGGGGGCGCTGACGCGCTCGGCGGTAGCCCGGCCCGCCCACCTCCGGAACCCCGGGCCCCCGGAACCGCGGGCCGCCGGAATCCCGGAGCGCCGGCTCCCCGGAACCCGCTGCCGCTAACGCCAGTTGGCGAGCAGGATGCCGAGGTCGCCTGCGTCGGTGACGCCGTCGTCGTTGAGATCGGTCGCGCCTGACTGCCCGAACGCTGCGAGCAGCAGGCCGAGGTCCTTCGGTCCGACGACGCCATCGCCATCGAGGTCGCCGAGCAGTCCCAGCTCGAAGGCCGAGACCCAGTCGCCGACCGCCGTGCCGACTTGGTAGCCGTCGTCTGCATCGACCTGCCAGTGCACGCCGAGGTAGATCCGGCTGCGGCCATTCTCAAGCGCGGCGTCGCTGAAGCGGTCGTAGGTCCGCCAGACACCGGGCGTGTCGTCGCTGGTGATGGTGAAGGAGATCTCGTCGGTCCCGAAGAAGTTCCGCATCACCGCAGCATGGACCGCACCGAAGGTCGCGTGGCCGGAGACCCACGCCGGGAACGGCGGAGTGTGAACCGGGTTGAAGGGATCGTCGGCGAGCGGGATCCACTTCGGATCGCCGACCGTCTCCGGATTGCCGTCGAGGTCGCCTGCGCGAATGCCGGTGATCGGCCGCCACAGATCGATCTCGGTCGAGTACTTCGCGTCCCACGCGGCGATTCCTGCATCGGCCATGCCGATCGCGACAAGCGCAAAGAGGCGCAGCTTGTCGACGACCTCGAGCCCCTGGTCGTTGGCGACCGTCTGCGTGATGTCGAGCAGGTGTCCCGGCGGCTTGAAGGTCCCGTCGCGGTCGTTCGCCCAGAAGAGGGCGATCTCGGTCTGGTCGGCGGTGCGCACAGTGCTGAAGAGGTCGCCGTACTCCCTCGCATCCTCGTACTGGAGCGCGTAGTACGCGCTGGCGAGGAACGACGACATCGACGTGAACCCGGCCGGGCCCGACGGAGTGAACTGGCTCCCGCTGGCGATCGACCACGTCGTGACGGCTGACCAGCCCGGTCCCCACGCCTCGAGGAACTCGGGCGGAGTCGGCTGCCAGTCGCCCGGGTCCGCGCCTGGGACATAGCCCGGGTCGAACTCCGATCCGTCGTCTGCCCGCAGAGCGTGCAGACCGTTGGCGCAGGCCGTGCCCAGCCAGATGCCGGACTCCTTCCCCGGTCCATCCGGGATCGAGCTCAGGTGGGCCTTGAGCAGGGCACCGGCCGCGTCGGCGACGGCTGGGAACGCGACGACCAGCACGTCGTGAGCAGCCTGGGCGACGGCCGCCGTGGCGTCGGTCTCGAGCGGACAGGGCACCATCGGCGCGTACGTCTTGTACCGCTTCACGACGGCGTTCAACGCGTCGTGCATCGCGGTGAACATCATCGCCGCGTTCCGCGACACCGGTCCGGGGGCGACCGGGGCGAGCGGTCCGTAGACGCCGCCGCTCTGGCGGACTCCGTCGAGGAAGAGCTGATTCCAGTCGTCGATGACATCGGCCGCCGCGACGGTCGAGAGAGCGCCTGCGAGCAGCGAGGCGAGCATCCGGTTCATGATCTGAATCCTGTCGAAGGGGGTGCGAGCGGGCGTGGAAGAACCTTGGAAACGGAATGTGACCCCGAAAGTCACGCGCCAAGTCCATGGACGGGTGAGGTGACCCTGTTCGCGCGGAGCGGTCGGGCGTGCGAGCGTCGCGTCGATCGCGAATGGTTCCAAGACTCAGGAAGGACGTCTGATCGCGCCCTTCCCGCCTGACGGCGAACTTACACTTCGGCTCATGCCCCGTCCAGCCCACAGGATGACCTACGCCGACGCCGGCGTCGACATCGACGCGGGCGATCGCGTCGTCGATCTCATCAAGCCGATCGTCCGACGGACGTACGGGCCACGCGTGATCGGCAAGCACGGCGCCTTCGCGGGCATGTTCCGGCTCGACTACAACGAGAAGCTCTTCCGGCGCAACTACAAGGATCCGGTGCTGGTCGCCTGCACCGACGGCGTCGGCACCAAGGTCAAGCTCGCCTGCCGGCTGGGAGTCGTCGACACGATCGGGATCGACTGCGTCGCGATGAACGTCAACGACCTGATCGTCCAGGGCGCCGAACCGCTGATCTTCCTCGACTACCTCGGGCTGCACCGCATCGACCCGGAGGAGACCGCGCGGATCATCGAAGGCGTGGCCCGCGGCTGCGAGCTCGCCGGCTGCGCCCTGATCGGCGGCGAGTGCGCCGAGATGCCGGACATCTACGCCCCCGGCGACTTCGACATCGCGGGCTTCGCCGTCGGCGTCGTCGAGCTCAGGCGGGCGATGGACCCGATGCGCGTCGAGCGCGGCGACGTGCTGGTGGGCCTCGCGAGCAGCGGCATCCACTCCAACGGCTACACACTGGTGCGGAAGATCGTCGACGCGGCGGGGCTGGGCCTCGACCGGACCTACCCGGAACTCGGCGAGCGCGCCCTCGGGGAGGTCCTCCTCGAGCCGACGCGGATCTACGCGAAGTCGATCGTGCGGCTTCTGGGCGGCTACAAGCGCAAGAAGGCGATCTCGGGGATGGCCCACATCACCGGCGGCGGACTTCCCGGAAACGTCTGCCGGGCGCTGCCGCCCAAGCTCGACGCCCGCATCGACCTCTCCTCCTGGAGCGTTCCGCCGATCTTCGACTTCCTCGCCCGGCACGGCAACGTCGAGCGCGCGGAGATGTTCCGCGTCTTCAACATGGGAGTCGGATACGTGCTCATCGTCCGCCCGACGTTCGTCGAGTCGGTGCTGCGCAAGCTGCGCCGCGACGGCGAGAGTGCGTGGATACTCGGAGAGGTCGTCAAGGGAAGCGGGACCGTCGTCCTCGCCTGAGCGCCCGACCGGGCCGCGCCCGACGCAGCGCTCGGATCGGGGTTCCGGTGCTGCGAAAGAGCGGCGGGCGCCGCGCGCTACCGGCTCGACGGCTTGCGCTTCTTGACCGACTTCCGCGGCGCTGCGGCCTGCCCGGCGCCTGCCGCCTTCGCGGCCTCGGCGGCGCGGAGGATCTCCGCGGCGTGATCGGCGCGGCCGAGGCTCGCTTGCGACTCCCGGGCGCGCGCGGCGGCGTCGCGCGCGGAGGAGAGGCCGGGAATGGCTGCGTTGCGATGCGTGGGTCGTCGCGACATCGACGGCAGGGTAGCCCGGCTCGCGGCGGATCGTCCGCGCCCCGAGGACGCCCGAGGCGGCGCACCCGCGGCGCGTCGACCGTCACGCCTCGCCGCGCCAGCCGCGGTCGCGCTTCCGCTGGGCGTCGCGCTTCTTCCCCGCGATCCGCCGTTCGACGGATCCCCTTGACGGCCGAGTCTTGCGCCGCCTTCGCGGGACGACGATCGCCTGCGCCACCAGCGCCCGCAGGCGCTCGATGCAGGCGGCGCGGTTGTCGAGCTGGCTGCGCGTCTCGTCGGCGACGAAGCTCATCGATCCGTCGGCAACCAGCCTGGCCCGGGCGAGCTGGCGCAGCCGTCCCGCCGCACCCGGATCAAGACCCCCGATCGCCTGGGGATCGACGCGAAGTTCGGCCCGCGTGTTCACCTTGTTGACGTTCTGTCCGCCGGGTCCGCTCGATCGCGAGAATGCCCAGCGCAGATCGCCGCGGGCGATCCACGCGCCGCCCCCGAGGTCGATCGCCGTGGCCGGGCGCTCGCGCGGCGCGGCGTCGCGCGGAGGCCCCTCTGCGGACACTCGACGAGCGCCGTCCGAATCGCGCGAAGCGCGCTTCGCGCCGGACTCCGAACTCGGCGCGCGGTCCGGCGGACCATGCTCCCGAGCTCCGCTCGGCGGTTCTCGACGCGCGGGATCCTGCGGAGGCTGGCGGCTTGGGACGGACATCGACTCGCCTCGACCACGCTGCGCCGCGGGCGCCGGGGCTCGGCGACGGTAGCACCGCAGCGCGTCGAAGGTCTCTTCGCCAGCGGCACGCCGACGATGCGCCGAGCCGCGGCGCTCCGCGCCGCTCCGCACCGCTCCGCCCGACTCCGACCGACTCCGCCCGACTCCGCCCGACTCCGCCCCACCGGGCGCAGCTCCCCGCGACCGGCCGTTGCAGTGATACGCTCTGCTCCTGACGATCGGCCCGCGAGGCCGTCCAGCGCTCGTCCGCATGGGTTTGCCGCGACGCGGCCCCGGCGCGGCGAGCTCCACCGATCGGAGGCTGCGACGTGACGTTGACACCGAGAGAGAGCCCCGGCCGCTTTGCAGGTCGCGCCGCGCTTGCCCCGCTCGCGGCGCTGCTCTTCGCGGCCGCCGCGGCGCCGACGTGCCCGGCGCAGTCGGAGGCCGATCCCTCCTCCGATGCGCGGACGCTCCCGCCTCCGCCGCGGCCGAGCGAGGGAGTCCACTTCAAGTTCACCGCCGACGCCTGGTTTCCCCGGCTCAACGGCGACGTGGCCTTCGACGGCCTTCAGCTCGACGTCGCCGACGATCTCGGCCTCGACGGCACCCAGGCGACGTTCGACGGGAGGCTCGACGTTCAGCTCGATCTGGCGACGCTCTCGCTCTCGGGGTTCTCCTTCGAGAGCTCCGGCAGCGCCACCGCGCGGAGCAGCGCTTCGTTCGGAGGCCTCTCGGTGGCGCCCGGCGATCCGGTGGACTCCGAGTACTCGATCGACTCGATTGCGTTCGAGGCGGGATTCGCCCTCTGGCGCCCGCTCTCCGACCAGCCGTGGCCGTGGAGCCCGCGCGTGCGCAATGAAGGGAACGTCTCTCCGGTCCCCGCGGCCAAGGGCGACTACCGCGCGGATCTCCGGTTCGTTCCGCTCGCCGGCGTCCGCTGGATCGGACTCGAGCAGCGGATGGACGCCCCGAGCGGCTCCGCGTCGTTCAATGGCGACTGGGTCGCGATGTATGGCGGCCTCGGGCTTCTCCTCACGGTGCGAATGCCCGAGGCGGTCCCGTTCCTCGATCGGATCGTCGTCGGCGGCAGCGGGGCCTTCGGCGGCTTCGTCTCCGGAGGGAGCGGCACGATGTGGCAGGTCCGCACCGGCATCGATCTCTTCATCACGGCGAACCTTGCCATCAGCGCGGGGTATCAGCTTCTCGAGATCGACGCCGACGAGGGCGGGTACGACGCCTCGGTCGGCCTTCAAGGCCTCTTCATCGGAGGCTCCTTTCACTTCTGAGCGCACGCTCGACGGCGCGATGCGCTTGACCGACGGGTCCATCGTTGCGCACTCGGCGGGATGCGCCCGCTCATGTCCGCCCGACGTTCCCGTCCCACGCCACGAAGGTCGTCGCACGGCACCCACGAGAGCTCGATGCAGAAGAGGCACGACGAGGCCGCAGCACATGGCGGCGGGAGCAACGGAACGGCCAAGGCGCGCTCGGCGAAGTACCGCCGGGCGGCGCTGCGTCACCTGATCTTCACCACCGGCCCGAACCGGCTCTCGGGCGGCAGGCTGCTGCGCCGTCATCTTGCCCAGGGAGTCGAGGTCCGCGAGCTGGAGATCGCCTCGCCGACGTGGCCGGAGGCCTTCGACGGGATGCGGATCGGCCACATCAGCGATCTTCATGTCGGCGACCTCCTCCCGGTCGATCGCGCGGTCGAGATCGCGGTGCAGCTCGCCAGCCTGGAACCCGACCTCATCGCGTGCACCGGCGATGTCGTCGACCTCGACAACGCGATGGCACCGCCCGTGCTGGAGGCGCTCCGCGCCGTCGATGCGCCGATGGGCAACTTGCTGGTCCTCGGCAATCACGACCATCTTGACGACGGCGAGGCGCTGGCTGCGATGGCCAAGGCCGCAGACCTGACCGTCCTCCGCGACGAGTCGGTCGAGATCATCCACAACGGCGGTCGGCTGGTGCTCGGCGGCGTCGAATGGGGCCGCACGGTCAAGGAGTGCTCGGAGCGCGTCGCCCGGCTCGGAGACGGCGTCGATGTCCTGCTCTCCCACAACCCCAAGTCGTTCCTCGAGGCGACGCGGCGGGGCATCCCGCTGACGCTCGCAGGTCATACGCACGGCGGCCAGATCGCCCGGCGCGCCGCGCCCAACCACAACCTCGCGTTCGCTCACGGTCACAGCCGCGGTCTCTACTGCCGAGCCGCGAGCCACCTCTTCGTCACGACCGGAGTCGGTGCGTGGTTTCCGCTGCGGGTGAACTGCCCGCCCGAGATCGCCCTGATCACGATGCGCCGCGCGCGGTGAACGCCCGACCCGCGGCTGCCGGTCCTGCGGGCGGCGCCGGAATCGACCTCGCCGCTCCGGCCTCCCCTCCCGCCCGCCGCGGATTCCGCGAGCGTGCGCGGATCGCCTGAAGCGATCGCGAACCCGAGTCGCGGGCGCCGGGAGCGGCGCTGGCGTCGACGGTCGCAGCGACCGTCGACGCCGGCGCTCCCGGTCACCTCAGCAGTCACGGGCAGACGTGGGCCCAGCCCCCGAGCAGGAGGCCGAGGTCGGCGCCGTCCACGATGCCGTCGCGGTTGAGGTCGCCGAGGCCGCCGCCATCGCCGCGCTTCCCGTAGTTCGCCAGGAGCGCGCCGAGATCGGCACCGTCGACCACGCCGTCGCCGTTGAGGTCGAGCGTGCATGCGACGTAGAGGTCCGCCCACGCGCACGCGCCTTCCCACTCCTCCTCGTCGGTCTCGAGGTTGTAGCAGTAGTAGAAGGTCTCCGAAGCGGCGATGGTCAGCGGCGAGAGCCCCTCCATCGAGAGCCCGACGAGGTAGATCCCGGGGTCGGGGTCGGTGGCACCGGGGCCGAAGAGCGTCTGGTCGAAGTGGTCGTGGATGAACCCCTGGGCGTTCGCGGAGAACTGGAACCCGGGCACCGGGCCGGCGCCGCTGAAGACGAGCGCGGGCCCGAAGCCGAACTCCATGATCTCGCCTCCGGCGACGAAGCCGGTTCCGGTCCAACGAAGCACCGGAGTCGTGATCGTGAAGAAGAGGATCTGGTTGGCGGTCTCAGGGCTCGCGAGAAGCTGGAACCCCGGCTCGGTCGCGGAGAACGGAAAGAGCGGATCCTCGCCCAGCTCGGCAGGAAACACGCGCCAGCGCTCGGCGATCGGGTCGCCCGGATCGCCTTCGGTGATCGCGCCGGTCTCGAAGCTGAACACCTCCGGCGCGGTCTCGACGAGACGAAGCCAGACGTCGAAGAGGTCCTCATCGGCACCCGCGTGGCTCGCGACGAGGGCGGCGCCGATGGCCGCGGAGGCACCGATCAAGGCGAGCGACCGTCGGCCACGGCGGGCAGCGGCGGGAGCGACGGGAGTGGACAGGGCGCGGAGATCGCGGCCGCACTTCGCAGAGGGCGTGGTGTGCATCGGTTGGCTGTCGGTTCGAGAGGCGAGAGTCGGAGCGGACGAAGCCGCCCGGGCGGAGGGAGTGACGTTGAGAAGACGGGATGGTGCGATCACGGGCAGATCCCCCAGGCGCCGAGGAGGATGCCCAGATCGGCCCCGTCGACGAGACCGTTGCCGTCGAGATCGGCCGCGCCGGGGAGCCCCCATGCTCCGAGCAGGACGCCGAGATCGGCGCCATCGACGACGCCGTTCCCGTCGAGGTCTCCGGAGCATGGATTGACCGGCTCGAGGGAGTCGCGCAGCCACGCCGCCGCAGCGCGCGTCGTTCCCTCGTCGACCTGATGGCCGAGCACGAAGTAGACCGGCTCCGAGGGGTCGATTCCCGGCGCGGAACTGCGGAAGCTGCGGACGAGCAGGTAGACCCCGGGGCTCGCCGCGGCACCCCCGGGTCCATCCACGAACATCGAGTAGTGGCGGTGGAACGAGCCGTTGGCGGGGACCGTCAGCGCGAAGCCGGGCACGAAGCCGCCCCCGGTCGTCACCGAGAGCGAGAGAAAGCTGACCGTCATCGAGTGATCGGGGACGACGTCGAAGCCGGCCCCGCTCCACCTCTGGAGCGGCTCGAGAATGTCGAAGCCGATCGTGCTCTGCGGCGGGAATGTGCCTGCGAACGCGTCGAAGCCGGGATTGGCGGTGAAGCCGGGAAAGCCGCTGTCGCCGAATGTCCCGACGAAGACGACCTCGCCGATCTCGATCGAGGAGTCCTCGCCGATGGCGCCGGTGACGATGGCACCTCCTTCGATTGCGAGAAGCACGTCGCCCGCGTGCTGCGCGGCGGCCGGGAGGGCGAGAAGCGCTGCGGCGAGCGCAGCGGGTCCGATGACGGCGGACCGGCCAGAGGGATTGCATCGAGCAGTCATGGGTGTGAAGTCCTTCCGCGCCGCGGCGCGGGGTGTGGTGGCATCTGATGCCGAGTTCGGGTCCTGTCGTCGAAGGAGGGTGGCGTTGCGGATGGTGTGGGCGGGTGGTGCGGGCACCGCACCGCGGAGTCCGGATCCGGGAGGTCCGATCCGGAACTCGGCGACCGAAGCGGGGCGGCCGACGGCGTGGGACAGCCGATTCGGCCGTGCCCGCGACGACGCGCTCTCAGTCGCGTCGACGAGGCTTCATCCGCCCATGCGCGCGCCGAAACTCCCCGCGACGGCGGGATCGAACCGGTTGATCTCGGCGGTCTGGTAGACCTCGGAGAACGGGAGCGTTCCGACGTGACCATCCGCGAAGCCGTAGTTGCTGCGCGCATCCCACGTCTTCGCCTTCCCGCCTGCCGCGTCGGTCTGGAGCTGCGACGCAGCCTGGATGGGCGGAAGCGCGGAGCCGGGCCCGCCGGGCACTCCAGGCGGACCCGGAGGCGCCCACTGGTAGACGTGCGGGTGGTCGCTCCCGGCGTACGCCCCTTCCTCCGCCATGAAGACGGACATCACCGTCGCCGCAGGGCTGGGAATCCGCGCGAGGCGATCGGCGATCGGCGAACCGAAGTCCGCCGCAACGGAGAAGCTCCGGGAGAGGTAGTCGTTCATCCCATAGCTCGTCACCCGCGCCGCGCTCGATGTGCCGGGGACCGGAACACCCTGTCCGCCCTGGCCGCTCGGCCAGTGCGGGCTCTCGTCCAGCGGCGAGCGGAGAACGGCGGGCGAGTCGAAGTACGGGCGCAGCGTGGTGATGAAGGACTGCTCCGGGAAGCCGATGCCGCCGTGCGGCAGCCCGACATCTGCGAGGAACCCGCGGTGATCCGCCGCATAGGCCAGATGAGCCAACTGAAGCGAACGGACCTGCGCAAGACAGCGCGCGACGCGGCTTCCCTGCCGCGCAGAACGGAGGGCGACGAGGGTGAAGCCGACCACGATCGCGACGATCGCGATGACCACGATCAGCTCGACGAGCGTGAAGGCGCGCCGCGCCCGACGCGCCGGCGCCGAAGCGGGCGCGGCGGAGCGGAACGACCAAACCGAAGGATGAACCGACATGGAGCGGACCTCCGACCCCGCCGCGGAGAGCGGGACCTGGACTCGCAGGCTGCCGACGATCGAGCGCCCTGACCGCCCCGAGCCGTCAACGACTCGGGCGCTCCGGCGCCGACCGACAGATTCAGGAAGGGTGCAGGCGCCGGGCGCCGGTGCACGACGAAACGAGCGCCGCCGCTCGCCCAGCTCGCCCAGTTCGCCCAGCTCGCGGGAACGCCGCGTCCGCGGGGCGGAGGCGCGACCACGAGCCGACGGCTCGACGACGGCGCGGTCAGTTCGTCAGAGAGCTGGCGGCCCGCGCGGCGCGGCGTCGGCCGGGAGCGCTCGCACGACGAGGAGTTCGCGCAGCGGGATCTCATCGAGCCCGGAGAGCTCGAACGTCAAGCACGGCGGAAACCCGCGCGGCACCGCAAGCGCGAGCGTCGCGAGGAAGACGCAGAGATCGCACGCCTCGTCGCACTCCCCATCTGCGGGAGCCGGGACCGAGGAAGCCGGGACCGAGGACACCGGAACCGAGGAAACCTCATCCGGGGAAGCCGACCCGGGTGGTTCACATCCATGAAGCTCGCGCGGAAGGTCGCGCGATCCGTCAGCGATCCAGGCGACGCGCCCCGCCGATCCGGCATGCCCAGGGCAGCCGCGATTGCACGCGCTCGGCGCGCGGGCGCTCGGGGCCGACGTCGCGGCCGCGGCGCCCGACTGCATCACGAAGCCGGAGGCGGAGACCCCGGGGGAAGGGCCTCGGAGGGAAGACCCGGAGGAGGGCGACTCGAGCCCGCAGCGTCGCTCGGACTCGCTGTGGCCGCAGTGGCGCCAACCATGCGACGCCTGATGCAGCGCTCGAACGGCGCCGCTGCCGAAGAGCAGCGTGACGACGATCAGGAGGGCTGGACGCAGGGACCGCACGGGAGCGACGATCGTACTGACGAAGAAGAGCGGAGGGTAGCGAATTCGTTCGAATCGGTACGTCGGTCGGAGGACCGAGGTTTGCGGACCGTCGCCCTTCGACCGAGGAAGGCCCGCGGATGCCCACACGCGACGGCGCCGATCCGTCGCCCGAGCGAGCCGCTCGAGCGGCTGCGGGCGCCGCTCGCTCACACCGCGCCCGGCTCCAGCTCCGCTTCGACCTCTTCCATCAGCTCGCCGACGAGCGGCTCGCTCAGGTCGAAGCGGATGCCCGCGGCCTCGAAGAGGGCCGGGAGCGGGCGCGAACCGCCGAGGGCGAGCGCGCGTTCATACGCATCGAGCGTCGCCTCAGGGTCGCGCCGGGCGCAGCGCCAGAGCTGGAGGGCGCCGAGCTGCGCGATCCCGTACTCGATGTAGTAGAAGGGCACACCGAAGAGGTGAAGCTGCTTCTGCCAGAGCGCCCGCCGCGGCTCTTCGATGCCCGACCAGTCGATGGCGTGACCGAAGCGGCGGTCGAGCGCGACCCACGCGTCGTCGCGTTCGCTGCGGGAGTGACCCGCATGCACGTGGATCCAGTGCTGGAACGCGTCGATCTGGGCGATCCAGCCGAGCTTGCCGACCAGATCCTCGAAGAGCACCCGCGTCGCCCGCCGGACGTCCTCGTCGCGGTCGTAGAAGGCGCCCAGCCAGGGCAGCACGAGCAGCTCCATCCCCATCGAAGCGACCTCGCTGAACTCGATCGGCGCCGAGCGGTAGTGCAGCAGCGGCTCGTCGCGCGAGAGCGTCGAGTGGAAGGCGTGCCCCGCTTCGTGCACCATCGTGACCACGTCGCGATGAAGCCCCGAGGCGTTCATGAAGATGAAGGGCCTGCGCGAGTGCTGACGCTGGTACTGGTACCCGCCCGGGGCCTTGCCGGCCCGGCTCTCCAGATCGAGCGCGGCGCCGCCGCGGAGCTCGTCGAACATCGCGCCGAGACTCGGCCGCATCCGGTGGAAGATCGTCGAGGTCCGCGCGACGAGCTCCTCCGCGCCCTCGAAGGGGCGCAGCGGCGGCCGGCCCTCGACATCGACGGCAAGATCCCACGGCCGGAGCGGATCGACTCCGAGCGCGGCGGCTCGCTGCCGATCGAGCCGCCGCGCGAGCGGCACGCAGCACGCCGCGACGCTCTCGTGGAAGCGCTCGCAGTCCCGAGGCGTGTAGTCGAAGCGCAGCAGCCGGCGATGCTGGAAGTCGCGGAAGTCCCTGAACCCGGCATTGACCGCCATCTCGTGGCGCAGGTCCAGCATCCGGTCCATGATCCGATCGATCGCGTCGCGGTCGGCGAGGCGCCGCTCGGCGACGGCGCGCCATGCGGCGTCGCGCAGGGCGCGGTCAGGCTCCTCCTGATAGCGGAGCATCTGGGCCAGCGTCCGCTCGGCGCCGTCGAACTGGACCGTCTGCGCTCCGGCGATGGCGCTGTACCGCTGATCGAGCGTCGTCAGCTCGGTCTGGAGCGGGATGTTCTCGGGGCGGAAGAGCTCGACGCCGCAGCGCAGATCTCGCAGCAGCACGCCGAAGCGCTGCGCGTCGAGGTCGGCTGCGGGCGGCGCCTCGACGATCCGCCGATCGAGCTCGAAGCCGACCTGCCGCAGCTTCGGCTCCACCTCCTCGACGAAGGCGAGATAGGCCCGGCGGCGGGCTTCGTCGTCGGTGTGGCAGGTCATCTCGATGTAGAGATTCGCCGCCGTCTCCGCGACGAACGCGTCGAGCTCGCTGCGGTCCAGCAGCAGCGACTCGACGCAGCCTGCGCAGCGCAGCGGCCTGGCCAGAAGCTCGCCGTAGAGCGGTTCCAGCGCAGACCAGTCGGTTGCATCGAGCGTCGGCGAGAGCTGAGTCATTGAGGAGCGATGGTACCGACGAGCATCGCACCGCTCCCGCAGTGCGCCCGCGGCCGGCATGCGTCGGTCCGGTCCTCCGAAGAGCGCGGGCCGAGCTCCATCCGGGCTGCGGGCCGATCGCGCCGACCGACCGCTCGCTCATCCGGTCGCGCGGACAGCGACTGCGGGCAGGTCGAGCCGCGCCGTGATCGTCGACGCGAGCGCCTCGGCGTGCAGCGGGTCGTCGCAGACGACGAAGAGCGTCGAGCCGGAGCCGGAGAGATGCACCGGCCGCTCGGCGACGGCGGCGATCTCGGCGATGTCGTCCTCCAGCGTCGGGGCGACCTGAAGCGCAGCGGGGAGCAGATCGTTGAAAGGGGACGATGGATCGACTCGCAGCGCCGCGGAGAGCGCGCGGACCCCCTCGCTCCTGAGCCCCGCCGGTCCCAGCTCGTCGAAGATCGCGTAGACCTTGCCGGTCGGACAGGGCGCTTCGGGGAAGATCAGCGTGAGGGCGAGCGGCGGCGGCGGCGGCAGCAGCGCGATGCGCTCGCCGAGCCCCTCGACCATCGCGCTCCCGCCGTGGACGAGAAACGGCACGTCGGATCCGAGCGAGGCGCCGATCTGCGCGAGTTCCGCACGCGTCAGCCCGAGCCCGAAGAGGGCGTTGACGCCGCGCAGCATCGCGGCGGCATTGGAGCTCCCTCCGCCGAGGCCGCCGCCGACCGGGATCCGCTTCTCGAGCTTGAGCTGGAGCGGGAGCTGACGACCGACATGCTCCTCGAGCGCCAGATGCGCGCGCACGGCGAGGTCGCGGGTGATCGACCAGTCGATCTCGCTGCGCCGGCGGGCCTCCGGGTGCCAGAGGATGGCGTAGCGCGAGAACGACGGCTCCGGAAGCTGCGTGAGCAGCAGCTCGTCATGCAGGTCGACGGTGACCATCCACGAGGCGATCGGATGCATCCGGTCGACGCCCGGAGGTCCGACGGAGAGGGCGAGGTTCACCTTGGCCGGGGCCCGTTCGACGATCGTGGCGCGCATCGCAGCGGCGGAGTGTACGAGGGCCCCGCGGGGATCCTCGCGCGGCGGCGTTGTCACGTCGCCCAGTCGCCCTGTCGCCCAGTCGCCCTGTCGCCCGGTCGCCCGGTCGACTCCAGGATGGAGCCGCTCGGCCGCGCCGCGGTGGGTGCCGCGACGACCGACGGACGCGCGCCGCGCCCGATGTACCATCGCCGCATGATCGACACCGCTTCGGTCGAGGGACGCCGTGAGCTCCGGTTCGATTCGCTCGAGGCGATGCTCGACGACGCGCGGGCCTGCGCTGCCATCGAGCGCCGCGGCGAGCTCCGCCCGCTCGGCAACTGGACGCTGGGGCAGGCGCTCAACCACCTCGCGGCGTGGATCGAGTTCCCGTACGTCGGATACCCGCCCGAGCTGGTGATCCCCGAGCCCCTTCAACGCGCCGCCCAGAGCGCCCGGAGCCGGATCATGAGCGAGCCGATGCGGGCGGGCGAGCGCATCGGCGAGCTCCCCGGCGGCACGCTCGCGACCGAGATCGTGCCGACCGACGCCGGACTGAAGCGGCTGGAGAGCGCAGCGGCACGGCTCCAGGCAGCACACCCGCCGCTGCCCGACCCGGCATTCGGGCGCGTGACGAAGGAAGAGTGGACGCAGATGAACCTCCGCCACGCGGAGCTGCATCTTGGGTTCTTCCGGAGCGCGGCTGGCTGAGCCTGCGGGGACTTCCCGGCCACGGTGCCGGTGCGCATCCCGACTCCGAGCGGGCCGCCCGCTCGAAGGCCCGATCGGAGACCGGATCGGCAGTCCTGAGGACCGGCCGGAGTGCGGAGCGGTTGACGGCTCCGGACGTCCGAGCGGGCCGCCGCCGGGCTGAATCCGACCGGCGCTCCTGCGCTCCTCCCAAGGGCGCGATGCCCCTCTTCCTACGATGCGCCGTGCTCTGGCAGCCCGCACTCCCCGACCGCTATCTCGACGCGACCGAGGACGCTCTTGGCGACGCCATCGCGCGCCGACGACGCGAACTCGGAGCGTCGCTGATCATCCTCGGGCATCACTACCAGCAGGACGAAGTCATCCGGCACGCTGACTTCACCGGCGATTCGCTCAGGCTCAGCCAGCTCGCGGCGGCCGAGGCCGAACGGCGCGGCGCCCGGACGATCGTCTTCTGCGGGGTGCACTTCATGGCCGAGACCGCGGACATCCTCACCGAGGAGTCGGTCCGCGTCGTCCTGCCTGATCTCTCCGCAGGCTGCTCGATGGCCGACATGGCCGCGTACGACGACGCCGTCGAGGCGTGGGAGCGCATCCACGCGGCGCTCGCCGGCGACGCCCGCACGCGCCGCGTGCGGGTCGTCCCGATCACCTACGTCAACTCCTCCGCGGCGATCAAGGCCTTCGTCGGCGAGCATGGCGGCGCCTGCTGCACCAGCAGCAACGCCGGAGAGGTGTTCGACTGGGCGCTCTCCGGGGGAACCGCCCCGCTGGCGCCGGACGAGCGCGTGGCGCTCCTGTTTCTCCCCGACCAGCACCTCGGCCGCAACACCGCCTCGGCGCGCGGGTTCCTCACCGAGATCGACGAGGCCGCGGGACGGGGGCGCTCCGAGTGCGTCCTCTACGACCCGAGACGGCCCGACGGCGGCGTGGACGACGAGCGGCTGCGGGAGGCGAAGGTGATCCTCTGGGCGGGTCATTGCTCGGTGCACAAGCTGTTCCGACCCGAGCACGTCGACGCGCTCCGCAGCGAGTACGCGCATCGCGGCGGCATCACCGTGCTGGTCCATCCGGAGTGTGCCAAGGAAGTCGTCGACAACGCCGACCTCAGCGGCTCGACCGAGTACATCATCAGGACGATCGAGCACGCGCCGGCGGGAAGCAACTGGGCCGTCGGGACCGAGGTTCATCTGGTGAATCGCCTGGCCCGCGCCGCAGCGCAGCGCGGCGTGCACGTGCGGATCGTCAGCGACTGCCAGTGCCTCTGCACGACGATGTTCCGGATCGACCAGGCGCACCTGCTCTGGTCGCTCGACCATCTCGCCGAGGGGCGCATCGTCAATCAGGTCTCGGTCCATCCGAAGGCTCGCTCCCTCGCCCGGCTCGCCCTCGACCGGATGCTCGCGAACGTCGCCGGACGCCCGGTCGCGGTGAAGGGCGCCGCCCTCGTCGACTGATCGATCCGGGTCTGCCGCGCCCGAGCGCAGCGCCGCGCTCGGCGTCGGGGGGCGCACTGCGGCCCTCCGGTTCCGTCAGTCTCCCGATCGCCGCGCCCTCGTCAGTCCCCCGCACCTCTTCAGAGTCGCACCTCCCATGGCTTCCTCCACCTCGGGCTCCCCGGTCTCCGTCCCGCGTCGCTCCCGATCCTGCCTCGGAAGAGCCGTCGCGGCGATCGCGATTCTCGTCATCCTCGTGCTGGTCGTCGTCGGACTTCTTCCGACGCTGCTCGGGACCAGCGCTGGACGGCGCTTCGTCGAGCGGATGGCGGCACCCGCGATCGACGGCACGCTCACGATCGACCGGCTCGCGCTCTCGTGGACCGGCGCTCAGCAGGTCGAAGGGCTCACCATCGTCGACCGCAGCGGCCGGAAGGCCGTCGACCTCGACATCGGCGTCCAGAACGGGCTGCTGAACCTCGCCCTCGGCGGCTGGAAGCGGATCAGCGTGACCCTCGGCGGCGCGATCGACGTCGAGCTCCGCCCCGACGGAACCAACTCGCTCGCCGACCTGGCGCCCAAGGCGCCGCCGAGTCGATCGTCGACCAAGCCCGCGGCTCCGCGACGCTCGAGCGGCTCCGAGCCGCTGCTCCCACCGGGGCTCGACGCGACGCTCGTGATCACGGAGCTCGACATCACGCTGACGGAGCGCTCGACGGGGCGCGTCGCGAAGCTGGAGAAGCTCGGAGGCGAGGTGATCGCGGGGACGGTGCGTCCCCTCTCGATCCGACTCGGCGGATCCAGCCTCTACGAGGGACGCTCCGGAACGCTCGCGGTAACCGCGCTCGCGACGAACCTCATCCGTCCCGACGGCTCGCTCGGCTTCGAGGGCGCCTCCGTCGACGGGAGCGTGAAGCTCGCCGGGATCGCGCTGCCGCTGCCGGACATGCTCGTCGAGATCCGCTCCTTCGACGCCACGATCGCCAGCGCGGCGCTCACCGAGACGATCGCTCTGGCCGCGCAGGGCGAAGCGACGCTCAACGCAAGCACGCCGAGCGCGCTCGTCGCCGACATCACGGCAAGCAGGCTGATCCGCCCCGACGGGAGCATCGCGTTCTCGACCGATGCGCTGGTCGCGGAGGTCCGGGCGTCGAACCTGCCGGTCGCGGCGATCGAGCCGCTTCTCGGCGCGCTTCCCATCGTCCCCTCGCGCGACCTCGGCCCGACGGCGAACGCCGCGATCTCCTACCCCGGCGGAGGCGGGGCGATCACCCTCAGCCTCGTGACGGAGAACGTCACGTTCGAGGGCACCGGAACCGTCGACGCGGCGACGCAGTCGATCGACATGAGCCGGCTCGCGCTCGACGCCCGAGTGCTGCCGGCGCTGCTCGAGTCCGCCGCGGCGCTCTCCGCGCCGGGCCCGATCCCCCTCCGCGCCGAGTTCACGCGCCTCGCCGTTCCGGGCGGGAGGATCGAGGATGCCTCGATCGCGGGTGCGCTGACGATCCCCGAGCGGGTCGAGATCGCGCGGCTCCTTCCCGCAACCGAGAAGGAGCCCGCGGGGCGCGAGCCGCTCGGGACGATCGAGGGGTTCCGACTCGCGCTGGACGCTCCTCGCCTGCGCGACTCCGTGCACGTCGTCGGCGGCGGCATGCTCGAGGGCGGGACGCTGGCGATCGATCAGCGGATCACCGGCCTCGCCAAGCCCGACGGATCCATCGACATCGCCGGCGCCACCATCGTCGGCACCCTTTCGCTCACCGAGGTGCCGACGCAGCGGCTGATGGGCGTTCTTCCCCCCGAGACGGCGGCGCTGGCCCGCGAGGTCGTCGCCGCCCCGCTCTCGCTGCGGGTCTCCAACTCCGGATCGACCGCGCGCGAGGCGACGGTGGCGGTGTCGTCGGGGGCCCTCGCCATCGACGCCTCGGGCACCCTCGCGGGCGAGACGCTCTCGATCGCGGCGCTGACGGCGCGGGTTCCGGTCACGCCCGGGCTCGTCGCGAAGCTCCAGGAGTCGAAGCCGGAGGAAGCCGGCCAGGCGGCGCGAGCTTCGTCCGCTGCCGGCTCATCGACGCAGGGTGTCCTGCTCCGGAGCCCGACGACGCTGACCGCCGCCGTGCAGCCCTTCACCATCGCTCTCGACGCGCTCGACCGCGTCATGACCGCCGGTCCGCCGATCACCGCGCAGCTCGCGCTCGCTCCGGCGACGCTCGGGAACGTCCCCGGCATCGTCACCGACGCGACGATCCAGGACTTCAAGGGCGATCTCGCCATCACCCCCGGGCCAGCCCTCGGAGCCCGCTTCGACGGCGGCATGAAGCTGCTCGCCGCAGGAAGCGCGCTCGCGAACGTCGCCGCGCGCGTCGACGCGAAGATCCCGCAGGAGGCGGCGGAGAAGGCCGGGGGTTCGACGGACCTCGCCGCGACGATCGACGTGACCGCGCTCGACGTCGCCACCGCCGAGAAGGCCCTCGGCAACGAACCCGGCAGCCTCGTCGGACTTCTTGGCAGGACGGGGCGCGTCGAGCTCGCCGCTCGTCCCCGCGAGGGCGGCGTCAACGAGCTGACGATTCGGCCGGCCTTCGAGAGCCTCGATGGCGTCGTCGAGATCCGCCAGAGCGAGAACCTCATCGCGGTCGAGAAGGGGACCCTTCAGGTCCGTCTCTCGCCCGATCAGGTCGACATGCTCCTCCGTCCCTCGACGCCCAGCGGAGAGAAGCCCCTGGCGACCGTCGCCGGCCCGCTTCGGCTCGACGCGAAGCTCGAAGGGCTCTCGTTCGATCCGAGGCTCCTCGGCGACGATGGCGATCCGAGCGATCCAGCCCGCACCAAGGGGCGGCTGGTCGCGACGCTCGTCGCCCCGACGATGAAGCTCGCCAGCGGGCAGTCGGTGGAGTTTCAGCCGATCGCGATGCTGGTCGAGTCGCCGCGCATCGACCAAGGCGTCACGCTCAAGATCGACGGCACCGGCGTCGCCGACGGCCGAGCGGCGCTCATCGCCGTGCAGGGGGCGGTGCGCAACCTCGTCGACGCGCGGGCGAAGCTCGACGCCGGGCGTGCGGTGCTCGATCTCGACGCACGGATCACCGACATCCCGACGATCGTCATCGACCGGCTCCAGAGCCTCGATGGACTGCTGGTGACCGCGCTGGGCGAGATCCTCAGCGGGACGCTGAAGACCCAGGGACTCTCGAAGACCTCCGGAACGCTCACCGCCTCGCTCTCATCGCCGAACGGGCGCGTCGACATCCCCCAGGCGACGCTCCGCGACGAGGCGATCGTGATCGAGCGGGCCCGTCCGATCTCCGGCGAGTTCCAGATCACCAAGGCGCTGCGCGAGCGGCTGCTCCGCCAGATCAACCCGGTGCTCGCCGACATTCGGCAGACGCAGCAGCCGATCCGGCTTGCGATCCCCGACTTCGTCCTCCCGCTGGACGACAACCGGGCGCGGCTCGACGGCGACATCCAGCTCACCTTCGGCGAGGTCGAGTTCGATGCGGGCTCACCGATCCTCAGGTTTCTCGACATCTTCAGCAAGAGGATCGCCCCGACGATTCCGGGCGTCGTGGAGCCGCTGAACGTCGCCATCCGCAAGGGCCAGCTCACCTACCGCGACTTCGCGATCCGCGTGAATCGCGAGAGCGGCGGCTGGAAGCACTCGCTGGTCTTCTCCGGCGACGTGGATCTCGCGGCGAACCCGCCCTTCGTCCGGGCGATCAAGTCGATGTATCCGGTCGAGGGGCTCGCCCAGAGCGTCGAGGAGCTTCAGCGCATTCCCCTCGTCGGCGCCCTCTCCGTCGGCATCACCTTCTTCGGTCCGCTCTACGACGCGGCGGGCGAGCCGCGGCAGCTCGATCACCGCATCGACGTCGAGCTGCCCAAGCCAGAGGATGTCCTCAAGGACCCGAAGGTGCAGGAGAAGCTCCAGGACGCCCTCGGCGACATCTTCCGCCGCATCGATCGCAGGTAGCCCGGCAGCGCCTGCGGCCGCGTCGGCCGCAGCCGAGCGGCGACGCGACCGGCGACGTCGCGCGTCGCCGTCGCGCGGAGAGCGCAGGCTGCCGGCGCCTCCGCGCGGATGACGCACGGAGCGACGCCGCTCTGGCGCTCGAAGGACAAAAGAAAGACAGGCGCCAATCGAGTCGGAGCGTCGATCGGCGCCTGCGGGCTCGGAGCGGCGAGGGGACCCGCCTGCTTCCGGCTCGATCAATGTACGCCAGGAGGGCGCTCCGAAACAAGTCTCGCCCCGGATCGATCGCGCGCAGCCGCCGGCACCGCGAGCGCCCTCCTCGATCGACGCAGGCGACGCGCGCGGCGCGGTAGCATCCGGCGATGCGGAATCCGATCAGGGTTGCGACGGCGCTCTGGGCACTCTTCGTGCTGCTCAGCAGGACGCGCTTTCGGCGCGGCGGCCGGTACTGGCGCTGGCGCGACGAGACGGCCTTCGGGCTTGATCCCACGCGCCGCCCCTCGGCGGCCGAGCGGCGCGGTGCGATGCTCGACTACGGCGAGTGGGTCCATCGCATGAAGCGGCTCTGAGCGCCGCGCACCGCGCCTCCCAGCCCGCTCGCGATCGGATCACACCGGCTTCCGCAGCCCCTCCCCCGCCTCCTTCTCCAGCAGCCCGCCGGCGCGTTCGCCGGTCGCACCCCGCGAGGATCGCCGTGATCGCCCGCCTCTCCGGAACCCTGCTCTCGCTCGAGGACGGCGTCGCCTTGGTCGCCTGCGGCGACCTCGCGTACGAGCTGCTCGTTCCCGCCTGCGACCAGATGCGGCTCGCGGGCGAGGTCGGCCAGCGCGTCGAGTTCCACACGCTGCATTACCTCGAGTCGCAGGGGCAGGGAGCGAGCTATCTGCCGCGGCTGATCGGCTTCGCGTCGGCGACGGACCGATCCTTCTTCGAGCTCTTCACGACCGTCAAGGGCATCGGGAACCGCAAGGCCCTGCGGGCGATGCAGCTCGCTCCCGCGACGATCGCAGGGGCCATCGACGCCCGCGATCTCGACCTGCTCCGGAGCCTCCCCGAGATCGGCCGCAAGACCGCGGAGACGATCGTCCTCGAACTCCGCGAGCGGGTCGGCCGGTTCGTCGGCGGCGCCGCGGATGGCCGCGGCGCGGGCGCGGAAGCTCCGCGCGGAGCGGGTGCGCGCCGACCCTCGCTGGTCGACGACGCGGTGGTCATCCTCGCCCAGCTCGGAGAGTCGAAGGCGTTCGCGCGGCAGCTCGCCGAGAGAGCGCTGGCGGCGGACCCGACCATCGCCGCCGCGGATGCGCTGGTGACGGCGGCGCTGCGGCTGAAGGATGCGTGACCGGCGGGGTCGCAGCTTCGGTGATGGGCGCTGCCGAGTCGCGCCTCCGCAGCCGCATCGACCTTCGCGCCCGACGCCCTCTGCTACCCTCGCCGGTCCATGCGCTACTCGATGATCATGGCGGGCGGTTCAGGAACCAGGCTCTGGCCGATGAGCCGCGAAGCCCGGCCGAAGCAGCTTCTTCCGTTCATCCGATCCGACGGCGACTCCTCGGGAACGGGGCGCTCGCTCATCGAGATCGCGGTCGCGCGGCTCGAGGGCATCGTGCCTGCGGAGCGTCAGTTGATCTGCGCCGGCGAGCGTCACCGCCAGGCGATTCTCGCCGCAGTCCCGGGACTCACGCCCGATCGCTGGCTCGGCGAGCCGACCGGACGCGACACCGTCAACGCGGTCGGCTTTGCGGCCGCGGTCCTCGACGCGGCCGATCCCGAGGCGGTCTTCGCCGTGCTGACCTCGGATCACCTGATCGAGCCCGTCGCCGAGTTCGCCCGCTGCCTCGAGCTGGGCTTCCGAGCCGTCGAGGCGGACCCGTCGCGGCTGGTGACGTTCTCGATCGTGCCCACGTTTCCGGCGACGGGGTACGGCTACGTCGAGCGTGGCGATCCGGTCGCCGGCTTTCCCGGCCTCCATCGCGCCCGGCGCTTCGTCGAGAAGCCCGCCCTTCCGCAGGCGAAGGAGTACCTCGCGCACGGGGGCTTCGGCTGGAACAGCGGCATGTTCGTCTTCTCCGCCCGAACGGTGATGGAGGCGCTCGACCGCTTCCGACCGGAGAACGCGGCGGGGCTTCGGCGCATCGCCGCCGCGCGGTCGTCGCCGCGCCGGCAGGAAGTGCTTGACGAGATCTACCCCGCGCTCGAGCGGATCTCCGTCGACTACGCGCTGATGGAGCCGGCCGCGGCCGATCCGACGCTGACGGTCTGCACGATCCCGATGGACGTGCGCTGGCGGGATGTCGGAAGCTGGCCGAGCTATGGCGAGACGCTCGTCGCCGATGCCGAGGGCAACCGCGCGAACGCCAGGACCGTGCATGTGGACAGCCGCAATGTGCTCGCCGTCAGCGACGACCCGAACCACCTGATCGCGACGATCGGGCTCGCCGACGTGATCGTCGTCCGCACCGCCGACGCGACGCTGGTCTGCGCCGCAAAGGACGCGGAGAAGGTCAAGCAGGTGGCCGTCGCCGCCCCGCCGGAACTGCGCTGATGCGCTATCTCGCGCTCGATCTCGGCGAACGACGCACCGGCGTCGCAGTCGGCGACGATCGGACGCGGCTGGTCTCGGCCGTGGCCGTGCTCGAGTCCCCGCGGGGCGAGGCCCTGCTCGCCGCGCTGCGCCGGACGATCGAGGAGTACGGTCCCGATGCGATCGTCCTCGGCCTGCCGATCAACATGGACGAGCGCGAGGGAGGCGCAGCGGCTTCGGTCCGCGCCTTCGGGGAGACGCTTCGCACCAGGTTCGGGCTCGATGTCCTCTACCAGGATGAGCGTCTCACCAGCTTCGCCGCCGACCAGGCGATGGCGCGGAGCGGCCGGACGCATGGTCAGAAGCGGTCGATCCGCGATGCGCTGGCGGCCAAGGAGATCCTCGAAGACTACCTTCGCGGCAGCGCCGATCGCTGAGCGCGGGGCGATCGTCACCGGCGGCGCCGGCGCGCCCGGCAGCGAGCGCCCTGAGGCTGCCGACGAGCTCGACCGCCGGAGACCGGAGCGCTCAGCCCGGCTCGTTCCACGCGCCGACGTACCACTTCAGGACGCCCCCGGCCGGGTGCAGCGCCTTGGCGGGGAGGGCCTCGGCGGGATCGTGCCCGTCCATCAGTCGCCGCAGGGCGGCCCCGCAGGCGATCGCATCGACATGCACCGCGACGAACCGCGCAGCGTTCAGGATCGTCGGGGTCATCGTCACCACGGGGCCGTCGCCCTCCGCTCCGCGCGCCTCGCGCGCCACCAGCGCCGGGTCATGCAGCAGCCGGGATCCCGGCGCCCACTCCGCCACCGCCGCATCCGGGCGGAGCGCCAGCAGGGCGAAGTCGAGACGGTCCTGCCCCTTCTCGCGCCACGCAAGCACTTCGCGCAGATGGGCCTCGTACGACGCGGCGGGCGTCTCCCCGAGCGGGAAGATCGGATGGACCTGCTCCGGCGGGATGTCGGAGTGATCGACGATCGTCTCGCGGACCATCCTGAACCGGCTCCTCACGTCGTCGAACGCGACGCATCGCTCGGCCACCATCCAGAGGTGCGTGCGCTGCCACGGGAGGCTGCGGACGTTCGGGTCGTACATCAGGCGCTCGTAGACCGGCTCAAGCACCGCGTCGCCGGAGAGGGCCAGATGGAAGTCGCCGAAGGTCCGGACGCAGTTGGTCGCCTGCACGAGCAGGTCGGCGGCGAGGGCGTCGATGATCGCATCGAGATCGCGCGCCGCGGCGACCTCGCCGGGAAGGGCCGGCGGCTCGAACGCATCGCTCTCGACGACGTACGCCTCGGGCGAGCCGTTGCGCTCGACCCGATGGAGCTTGTTGCGCTCGTAGAGGTCGGCGAAGTCGTCGCCGCCATCAATGTCCCGCGCGGGCTTGGGCATCGCAGATCGAAGGCATCTTTGGCGCGCCGCCCCGCTCCGGCGAGAGGCCTCGGAAGCGGGAGGCGAAGCGAGCGATCCGGTCACTCGACCTCGAAGCCAGCGCGGCGCAGCGCCGACGTGGCGCGGGCGACCGCGTCGATCCGGACGAGCAGATGGTCGGTGTCGAAGCTGCCGACGGCGACGACCGGCACCCGCGCTTCCGCCAGCGCCGCCGCGATCCGCGCGAGCAGGCCGACGATGGCGAAGTCCAGCGGCCCGGCGACGCTCGCGACCGCGAATCCCCGCTCGACGCGGAGGGCCGACAGCGCCTCAGGCGCGCTCGGGAGGCGCTGCTCGGACAGGATGATCGACAGCTCATCCGGCGTGCGCACGATGGCGAGAAACTCCTCGTCCGCGTCGCTTCCCGAATCGGGGCCGCCCTCGGATCGCGCCCCCGCGTCGGCGGCCTGCGGCGGCTGCTCGGCGTGACGCTCCTCAGGCCTGAGTGGCCCATCTGGAGATCGCCTGTCTGGCGTTCCCCCGGCTGGCGTTCCCCCGGCTGGCGACTCCCCGTGCGGGGCTCCCGAGTCTGGAGAGGTCCCCTCTGGGAAAGCCCACGAGGGGAGCGCCGCGCCGGGCCCGAGCCGGCAGATTGCGTAGCGACCCGCGCGCCAGCGCAGTCGGAGCGGGGCAGCGCTCGCGGCGCCGGGACTCGACAGTGACGGAGAACTCGACATCGTCATCGACCCCTGCCGCTGCGGCGTTCGGCGCGGCCCGCCCCCGAAGGAGAAGCCCACATCGGAGCAGCCCCGCGCAGACTGGCGTTCCTCGGACACGCGCCGTTCGGGCAGACTCGGCACGGTGCGGCTTCGTCTGATGGATCGGAGGCACCCCCGCGCCGGGGGGCTGGATCGGCAGCGCCGCTCACCGCAGCCGAGCAGGGTCCCAACAGCGCGAGGGCAGCGAAGCGAGACGGGAGGCACCTTGTCCATCGAGATCGCACCGCTACAATCGCGGATTCCGCGGAGGCGTGAGCCTCCACGGAGCTGCGCGAATCGGCGCTCGATGGGGAATGGTGTAACGGTAGCACAACTGACTCTGGATCAGTTTGTCTAGGTTCGAATCCTAGTTCCCCAGTTCCAGTCCTCCAGTGCTGGTCCCCCAGTTCTGGCCAACCAGTTCTGGCCAACCAGTTCTGGCCAACCAGTTCTGGCCAACCAGTTCTGGCCCCCGGGGGGGAGGGGGGAGGGAGGGCGCTTCTGCGGGGGGCTTCTGCGGCACCTTCCCGCCTCCCGTGTGGACGCCAGTCGGGGTCGCAGCGTTCCGGCACGGGACCGCATCGCAGCACGACGCGATCGAGCGCCGCGGGCGGCTCGTCACACTCAGCTTCCGACGAACTGAACCGCGCGGACGCCGGTGGTCCTGATCACGCCGCGACCATCGGCGGGTTCGAACCGCCCGGTCAGGTCGGCGCTCGGGAGCCCGATGTCGGTGCGGCCGGTCTCGGCGCCGCGGTCGGCTTCGGCGAGGTTCAGTGCGAAGCGATAACAGACCCCGATGAGGGTGCGCGCCCTGGCTGCGGCGGCGATCTCCGGGCCGAAGCGCCACTCCGCGAGGGGCCGGCTCCCCGCGACGCCAGACTCGCCGGGGCGATGGAGCGCGAAGACGAACGTGCCGGACTCCCAGAGCGACGAGGGGAAGGGCTCCGCGAAGAGATAGCACTCGACACCCATCGTGTCCGGGCGTCCGTCGCCATCCGAGTCGATCGCCTTCGGAGTCAGCAGCAGCAGCACGAAGTTGTTGGCCAAGGCACCGGCGGGCGTCGGAGGAGGAGGCGTCGGCTTCGCAGGCATCGGCCGCACGGTGTTGCTCTGCTCGACCGTGGTCTCGCAGCCGCCCAGCGCGACCATCGCGAGCAGGCCGGCGCTTGCGGAGAGCGCGAGCGCCGCAGATTGCATCCAACGCAGCCTGCGCGGGCCCCGGGCGTCAGGCGTCGCGCCGACGCTGCGCGACGACGAGGCGCCCGGCGCCATGGAACCTGGATCCTCGCAGCGCGCAGCGCGGTCGGATGTCGCGGCCGACGCACACCGCGCACGCCCGACGGCGCAGCGAGAAGCGAGGTCGTCGCCAGCGGCCGCTCCGGACTTCGGCATCGCCGCGCTCACGGACCGCCCCCGAAGCTGCCGCGCGGACCGCGGCGAGCGCCGTTGCGAGCGCCGTCTCCGCCTCCTGGCGATGGCGACGAAGCTGCACCGCCGGACGCAGCCGCTCCGGTGCCGGGCGCCGGCGTCCGCTCCGCTCCCGCCGAGCCACCCCGCCGCGAGGGGGGCGGCTTGCTCGGACTGGAGAAGTCGAAGAAGCTCGGCTCGACCGGCCGACCCTGCTCGTCGAAGAGCTGTCCCGAGCCCTCGATCTGGCCCTCGCGGATCTCCTGCTTCATCCAATCCGGGAGCGAGAGCCGATCGATCTGCTCGTTGGTGATCTCGCGGCCGCGAACCGTGTCGAGCGTCGAGGGGCTCATGATCACATGCGGCGTCAGCACGATGAGCAGTTCGGTCTTCGCGACCGTCTCGACATCGCGCCGGAAGAAGAACCCGAGCCCGGGAATGTCGCCGAGGATCGGCACCTTGTTGCCGCGCTTCTCGTAGCGATCCGAGATGAGTCCGCCGATGACGACGGTCTCTCCGTCGCGCACGGTGACCACCGTGTTGGCGCGGCGGCGCGAGATCACCGGGGCGAAGAAGTTCTCCGAGATCTGCGTCGTCTTCTGGGTGAGCTCGGAGATCTCAGGGTTGATCTCGAGGCGCACGAAGCCGTCCGGATTGATGCTCGGGCGCACCTTCAGGATGATGCCGATGTCCTCGGGAACGACCGAAGACTGCTGCTGCCCGGCGGTGAACGACGTGCTCTCGGGGAGCCGGACCGTCTCGCCGATCTGGATGTCCGCGGCCTCGTTGTTCGCCGCCATCACCGAGGGGTTGCTCAGCACCTGGAGCCGCCCCTGCGACTGGAGCGCCTTGATGAGCATCGCGAAGTCCGGCCCCGCGACCGAGACCTGCGGGATGTTCGCCAGCGGAACCGTCGGGACGCCGACGCTCGACGCCGCCGCGGTCGCGAGACCGAAGCCGGCCTGGATGGTGTAGCTGCCGATGTCGGCCATCACCGACATGTCCACTCCGGTCTCCGTGGTCGCGTCGAGGGAGACCTCGGCGAGCAGGACGTGGATGAGCACCTGCGGCGGGTCGACATCCAGCTCGCGGATGATCTGCTCGACCTGGCGCATGTATCGCGGGCTCGCGTTGATGAGCACCGTGTTGGTCTTGTCGTCGCCGACGATCGTCACTTCGCGCTCGAGCAGGCGCGCCGCGGAGGGAAGCTGATCCGTCCCGAGCGTGGAGATGAGCTTGCGCTGATCCTGCTCGACGAAGCTGCTCACGACCCGCGCGACCTCGGCGGCGACGGCGTTCTTGAGCCGGTAGATGTTGGTCTCGCGCTCGTTGGCCTCCTCGGCGTCGAGCTCGCGGACGACCTCCGAGACGAGGTCGAGATAGGTGGGCGTGGCCGAGACGAGGAGACTGTTGGTGCGGCTGTCGACGGTGATCGAGAGCTGCTGCCGCTCGTCCGGCACGGCGGAAAGCTCGATCCCGGTGAGTCCGCCGGGTGTCGGGACGGCGTCGTCGACGAGGCTCGTTCCGCCCTCGCGCGGGCGGAGCACCAGCAGATCGCCGCGCCGCTCGAGATTGAAGAGCGCCCGCAGGATGTCCGACATCGCCTGCGCGTCGGCGTTCACGAGCTTGAAGACGCGGATGTTCTGGTTGCCCGTCGTCGACTCGTCGAGATCGCGGATCATCCGCTCGATCAGCGCCATCGAGTCGCGCGGCGCGGCGACGACGATGGTGTTCGTGCGGATGTCCGGGGTGAGCGAGATGTTCTCGCGGATCGCGGCGCTGATGTGCAGCTCCGATCGCATCGGCCCGCCGTCCGGTCCGGTGCCTGCCTGCTCGTACGCGAAGACGGTGGCCTGCCGGCCCCCCCGTCCGGCGAGGCTGCGCCCGCCGAGGATGCTCTCGAGGAGGGCGACCGTCTCGATCGCGTTGGCGCTCGCGAGCGGGATGTACTTGATCTCGACGACCGTCTCGGGCCGCGCTCCTTCGAGCCGGGCGACGAGCGATCGCACCGCGTCGACGTCTCCGGGGCCGCCGGTCACGACGATGGCGTTGAGCCGCGGCTCGGCGGCGACGCGGACGGCGTCGGCGCCGCGGCGGCGGTTCTGCTCGCCGACGTAGAGCTCCTGGACGACCGGGACGAGATCGACCGCGCGGCCGCTCGTGAGCGAGATGATCTCGTAGGACTCGCCTGCGGACTCCGTGTCGACGCGACTGAGGACCTCGACGAGCTGTCGGAGGACCTGGTAGTTCTCCTCGCTGGCCGCGACGATCAGCGCGTTGGAAGCCGGATCGGCCTGGATGCTCACCGCGTCGGAAGGGGTCGCCGCGTCGCCGAGCGCCTGCCGCCGCTGCTGCATGATCGTCTGAAGCCGCGACGCAAGCTGCTCCGCACGGCCTGCGACGAGGGAGAGCACGTGAACGCCGACCGCCGGATTGACGGGGGCCTCCTCGAGCTTGCGGACGAGGTCCGCCACCAGCGCGAACTCCTCCGGCGGGGCCGCGACGAGAAGCGAGTTGCTCCGGTGATCGACGACCACCAGCGGCCGCTGCGCGCTGCGCAGGTCCTGCGGAAGGTCGGCGTAGCGCCGATCGAGGATGGACCGGACCGACGTGGCGATGCGGTCGGCGCTGCCCTTCTCGAGGGTGATCACGCGCACGAGGCTCTCGTCCGCGACGCCTGCGGCGTCGAGATCGGAGACCAGCCGACGGACGACCTCGAAGGTCTCCGCGCCCGCAGAGACGACGAGCATGTTGCTTCGGGGATCGGCGACCACGAGCACCCGCTCGAGATCCGCGCTCTCGGGCTGCACGCGGCGCAGCCGCTCCAGCCGGGCGTCCATGAGCTGCTGGACGAGCGTGGCCAGCCGCGCCGCCGAGGCCTGGCGAAGCTCGATCAGCCGGATCTCGCGGAGGTCGGGATCGAGCGGCGCATCAAGCGCCTTGAGCAGATGCTCCAGGACCGCGAAGCTCCGCGGGCTGGTGCTCACGACGAGCGAGTTGGTCCGCTCATCCGCCTGGGCCGCAACGCGGTCCTCGGCGCGGATCGACCGCGATGCGAACTGCTGGTCGAAGACGCGGACGAGGGTCGTCGCGAGCTTCGCCGCGGAGGCATGCTCGATCGGATAGACCCGCACGCTCGCGGCAGGCGATGCCGCCTCGACATCGAGCATGCGCACCAGCTCGCCGAGCACCTCGAGGTTCGCAGGCGTGGCGACGACGACCAGCGCGTTCATCGTCGGCTCCGCGCGGATCACCGTGCGCGTCATCGGCTGATAGAAGTCTGCCTCGATGGGCGTCTCCGCGGCGGGCACCTGTCCGCCGTTCCGGCGCATCACCCGCAGGCGCGCGACCTGCTTCTGAAGGGGCGTCGGCGTCGCCGAGGCAGCGCTCGCTCCGTCTGCGAGGATCGCACCGAGCGTCGCCGCCAGCTCCTCCGCGTCGGCATGCCGCAGCGGGAGCACCCTGGCCTCGACCCAGCCCGCGGCGACCTCGCCGTCGAGGCGCCGGACGAGGACCTCGACGAGCGCGACCGAGTCCTCCTTGCCCGCGACGACGACGGTGTTGGTGCGATCGTCGACGGTGATCGCGATCGACTCCTGGAGGGCGCGCCCGACGGTGCCCGCCGGGACCGCGACGCCGCTCGGGAGACGCCCTCCCGGACGCGTCGCGAGCGCCTTGCCCTGCTGGAAGAGATCGCGCACGATCCGGGCGAACTGCTCGGCCGCGATGTTCTCCAGGGGGAAGATCTGGACCGTCACCGCCTCGGTGAGGGGGAGCGTGTCGAAGGTGCGGATGAGCTCCTCGAGCGCCTCGACGTTGCTGGGCGTCGAGGCGACGACGAGGGCGTTGAGCCCCGCATCGGGGATGATGCGGATGGGCAGCGCGAGATCGAGGGCGATGTCCGGCTCGCCGAGCCCGTCGCGGCGGACGCTGAGCCGGCGCACCTGCTCCGCGACGGCGCGCGCCAGGGGCGTCCCGGCCTGCTGGGGCGACGGCCGAAGCACGGACTCGAGCAGCGCCGCCAGCGCGGGCGCCTCGGCGTTGCGCAGCGGGACGATCCGCACCCGGCTCTCCGCCAGCGCGGGCTCCGCGTCGAGCGCCTTGAGAAGCGCCACGACGGTGTCGCGATCTCCCGGCGCGGCGACCACGACGAGGGCGCGGCGCCCCGGAATGAGCGAGACCTTGATCGGCTCGACGACGACCCGCGAGGAGGAGGTCTCGGGCTGGTCGCGATCGAGACCGATCGACTCGATCACGCCCTTGGCCGCTTCGGGCGCGATGTTCGCGAGATCGATGACCATGATCGCCTGGCCCGCCTCCGGCGCCAGGGCGTCCATGCGCTCGACCACCGCGCGGACCTCCTCGAAGAGCGCCGCGCCGCTGGCGACGACGAGGGCGTTGCCGGCGCCGTCGACGGAGATCGCGAAGGGGAGGTTCTGCTGCCGCGCCTTCGCGGCGAACGCGTCGCGGATCGCCCCCGCCACCCGCGCCGCGGGCGCGGAACGCATCGGGAGGACCTTGACGGCGATCCCCTGCGCATCGGCCTGCTGCTGGAGCGCCTCGGCGAGGGCGAGGACCTGGGCGAACTCGTCGTCGGAGGCGCGGACCAGCAGCGTGCTGGTCGCGGGATCGCCCACGATGCGCAGGCCCCGCGCGCCGCGCGAAGCGGCCCGGTCGGAGGCATCCGGCGCGAACATCCTCGAAAGCGCCTCCGCGAGCTGGGTCGGGTTGCCCCCCGCGACCTGGATGATGCGCGGAGCCGGGAGCCTCGCGAAGTCGGCGGTGTCGATCTGCTCGACGATCTGCTCGATCTTGCGAAGGTTGGTCCGGCTCGCCGAGACGATCACCGAGTTGGTCTGCGGCTCGGGAGCGGCGTTGACCCATTCGTTGCTCTCGACCAGCACGGTCGGAACCTGGATCTGCCTCGGATCGTCCGGCGACGGCTGCCCCCGGCGCGCGGCGTCGACCTGGCCGCGCCGGTCGATCCTCCCCTGGAAGGCCTCGTTGATCGCCCGCGCGACCGAGCTCGCGTCGGCGTGGATCAGCGGGAAGACGCGAAGCTGCTGCGACGCGTCGTACTCGGCGCTGTCGAGCTTCGAGACCAGCGCGCGGATTCCCTCCCACTCCCCCTCATCGGCCGAGATCACCAGGCTGTTCGCGGCCTGGTCGGCGACAATCACCACGCTCTGCTTGCCGATCGTGTCCGCGTCGATGGCGCGCGGGCCGTAGAAGTACTGAAGCGCCTCGCGGACCTTCTGCGCCTCGGCGAAGCGCATCGGCACGAAGTCGGTGCGGCGCGTCCGCTCCGAGGGCTGGTCGATCTGGGCGAGGATCGCGTCGATCTGCTCGAACTGCTCCGGGGTGGCGCCGAGGACGAGCTGGTTCTCGACGGTGTTGTAGTCGATGCGCGGCGCCGGGTCGTCGCCCGAGGGACGGATGACCTGCCGCAGCGTGAAGCTCACGTCGCCTGCGAGGGCGTGGCGGAGCCTGACGATCCGGTACTCGATCGGACTGCGCGCCGGGATGTCGTCGAGCCGGGCGATCAGCGCCTCGACGACGGGCAGGGACTCGGGCGTCGCGGTCACGACGATGCTGTTCGACCGGCGGTCCGCGACGACCCTGGCGCGCACGCGGACGGGCTCCGAGCCGGCGTCGTCGAGCCTGACGAGCGCGCCCTCGGTGCGGCCGCGGGCGTCGAGCTCCAGCGTCTGGGCCAGCAGACGCACGACTTCCTCCGCGCGGGCCCCCGAGAGCTCATAGGTCCGCACGATCGAGACGTCGTCGAGCGGCCGCGAATCGAGCTGATCCACGAGCCCGCGGACCTGCGCGAAGAGGCCGGGAGGAGCGCTGAGGACGAGGCTGTTGGTGCGGACGTCGGGCGTCGCGACCACGCCGCCGCCGCCGGCGCCGCGCGGGAACTGCTGCCCGACGAGCCGCGCGATGTCGTCGGCGCGGCCCTCGCGGAGCATCACGATCTCGATGCGGCGATCGGCGCCGAGCCCTGGCTGATCGAGCCGCGCGAGAAGGTCGCGCAGCGTCGACAGCTCTTCCGGAGCCCCGCCGATCAGGAGGGTGTTCGCCGCGTCGGCGGCGACGAGCGTGATCCGCGGCTCCCCTTCCCCCGCCGCTGCGGCGCGCTCCCGCGCGAACTGCCGCAGGACGGTGGCGAGCTCCGAGGCTCTGCCGAACTCGACTCGGACGACCTCGGTCGTCACCGGGCGATCCTCGCCGGCGCGGTCCATGCCGCGGATGACCTCGGCGATCTCCGCCTGCTGGGCCTCGTTCCCGACGACGATGATCGTTCCGGTGCGGGCATCGAGCCGGACGCGCGCGAGGCTGCCATCGGCGGGCTCCCACCAGCGCCGCTGCCGGAAGCCGCCTGCGAACTCGGAGACGATCTCCGCGACGAGGGCCGGGCTGGCGTTGCGGATCGGATGCAGCCGCACGAGCCTCGCCGCATCGGCGGGCGACGGGGCATCGAGGGTGTCGATGAGTTCCTCGACGAGCTTGAACTTGTCCCCGGTGCCGGTGACGAGCAGCGCGTTGAGCCGCGCGTCCGCGACGACCGCGACGGTGTCGCGACGTCCTCCCTGCTGCTGCTGCCGTCCGCCGCCGAAGCCCCAGAAGAAGGAGGGATCGCTCCAGATGAGCGTCTCGACGAGGTTGGAGACGGTCTGCTCGATCTCCGTCGCCCGGGCATGGCGCAGCGGGAAGATGCGCAGCTCGAGCGCGCTGGCCGCCTGCGGCGAATCGAGCTGGCGGACGAGCCCTTCGATCTCGGCGAAGTCGGCATCGCCGGCGGCGACCAGGATGGTGTTGCTCCCCGGATCGCCGACGATCGCAAGCCGCCGCACGTCACGGCGCCCGCGCCCGGCGGGCTGGATGCGGGCGCGCTCGTCGTAGAACCGCTGGAGGGCCTGCGCGACCGCGCTCGCCGAGGCGCGCTCGAGCACGATCGTGCGCACCGGGATCTCCTCGGCCGGCGGAACGCGGCCGATGGCGACGAGCACGTCGGCCACGGTGGCGAAGTCGCGCTCGCTCGCGGCGATCACCAGCGCGTTCATGGTCGGATCGGCGAGGACCGCGACTCGACGGGCCAGATCGCCGGGAACGCCGCCGCCCGGAGTGATCCGCTGAAGGACCTCCACCAGCAGCGCACGCAGGCGCTCCGGATCGCTCGCAGGGTCAAGCGTCACCACGCGCAGGGCGACGGGCGTCGCGGGAACCTGTTCCTGCGCCTGCCGGGCGAGCGCGGCGATGCGCTCGACGCCGCGCTCGGAGCCGACGACGATCAGCGAGTTCGTGCGCTCGTCGACGGCGATGGTCACGTCCGCCGCGGTCGCCGCGGTCGCGGCCGAGTCCGCCGCCGGAGACCTCTCCGAACGAGGCTCCGCGGCGCCGCTCTCGGCGGCGGCCGTCGATGAGATCGCCAGCGCCGCGATCGCCGAAAGCGTCGACGCCGAGGCGCCGGGGCGGCGATCGCCGCTCGCGGGAGCCGCCGCCGAGGGGCGCGGCGCCGCCTCGCGCCGCATGAGCTCGTCAAGGGAGATCACCTCGACCGCGGGGCGGTCGGCGCCGTCGCGCCGAAGCAGCCGCTCGAGCATCTCGGCGACCTCGCGCGCCGTGGCCTTCCCGGGATCGATCGGGACCGTCCGAAGCTGCCGGCTGGTCTGAACCGACGCCCGATCGATCTCGGCGACGACGCGCTCGATCGTCGCGAACTGCCCCGGCGTGGCCCGGACGAGCAGGGTGTTGCTCGCAGGGTTGAGCCGGATCGTCGGCGGACGCTCTGCATCGCGCTCCTCGGCGAAGATCGCCTCGAGCCCGGCGGCGACTTCCGCCGCGTCGGCATCGCGGAGCGAGAGCAGCCGCACCGAGCGCTCGTCGGCGGCCTCGGGCGCAGGCACGTCGAGCTGGGCGACCATCTGCTCGGCGGCGTCGAGGATCGCCGTCGGCGCCGCGACGACGACTGCGTTCAGGCGCTCGTCGGCGGCGATGCGCACATCGGGCCGGCCGCCGCGGAGCTGCTCGCGGAGCCGGAGGAAGTCGGCCTGGGCCCACGGCGGAAGCGACCGCGGGTCGACGAGCTCGCGTTCGGCAAGCAGCGACTCGACCAGCGGCGCGACCTCGGCGGCGCGGCCATGGCGGAGGAAGAGCGTGCGGACCTGCGCCTGGTCGCGCGGCGCCGCCGCGTCGAGCGATGCCACGACGCTCTCGGCGGCGCCGATCTGCTCCGGCGTGCCGACGACGACGATGGCGTTGCTCGACGGCTCGGCCGATATGGTCGCCCGGGGTTCGCCGCGCCGCGTGGCGGCGCGGGCGTCCAGGGCGCTCCGGAGCGAATCGGCGACGCCGCGGGCATCCGCCTGTCCGAGCGTGAAGGTGCGCAGCTCCACCGCAGCGGCGTCGCCCGCCGGACGATCCAGTTCGGCGAGCATTCGCTCGGCGAGCCCGAGCAGCTCGGTCGGAGCGCTCACGAGCAGACGGTTGCCGCCCGGCTCGGCAGTCACCGTCGGCTGACCGACGACGATCCCGGCCCGCGCCATCTGCCGCAGCCGCTCCGGCCAGCGCGTGCGATCGGCGAGCAGCGCCGCCACCGCCGGCGCCACGACCGCGGCGTCGGCATGGCGCATCGCGACGATGCGCAGATCCATCGCCGGCGCCGCGAGCGCTTCGGCATCCCACTGCGCGAGCATCCCGGTGGCGCTTTCAAGCTCCGTCGGCGTGCCGATGAGCAGGAGCGCTCCGCTCTGAGGCTCCGCGATCACCTCCAGGGCGCTGCGCGCGCCGGGCCGGCGCGTCGAGCCGAGCACCTGCCGGAGCGTCTGCGAGAGCAGGGCCGGGTCGGCGTTGCGCGGCGTGAAGGTCGCAAGCTCGCGCTCCGCGTCGTCGCCGGGCCGGTCGAGCTCGGCGATGATCGTCTCGGCCAGGGCCACCGTCCGCTGCGGGCCGGAGACGATGAGCCGGTTCGTCCGGCCATCCGCCTCGACCCGCAGCCGGGGCGTCGAGTCGATCTCGCCGCGCGACCGGCGGATCCGCTCGAGGACGATCCGCGGATCGGTCTCCTGCTGGTCGGCGAGGAGCGCCTGGACGATCGGGGCGATCCGCTCCGCCTCGGCGTGGCGCAGCTCGAAGGTGCGGGCGTCGGGTGCATCAAGCGCGGGCCGCGCATCGAGCGGCTCGATCAGCCGCTCCACGGCATCGAGGTCGGCGGCCGGGCCGACGAGGATCATCGCGTTGGCGGAGGCCGACGGGACGATCCGCACATCGACCGGATCGCCCGTGATGGCGCTGGTCATCGACGGCAGCGCCTGGGCGAGGGCTCCGCCGACCTCGCGCGCGTCGGCGAAGGTGAGCGGGCGCACGCGCACGACCGACTCGCCCTCGACCGGAGTCGCCGAGTCGAGCTGGCGCACCAGCTCCTCCGCGACGGCCATGATCGCCTCGGGCGCGGAGACGATCAGCGTGTTCGTCTTGCGGTCCGTCGCGACCTTCACGAGCGCCTGGATGTCGGCTGCGGTTCCGAGGTCCTCCGCCGCGCGCCCCGCGAGGACCTCGCGGAGCATCGGGGCGATCGACTCCGCCCGGGCCGAAGCGAGCCTGAAGAACCGCATCGTCGTCGCGGGGAGCGCGCGCTGCCGGTCGAGGCCGTCGATCACCTCGGCGACGCGCTCGAAGATCTCGCGCGGCCCTGCGACCACGAGCGTGCGCGTGGTCGGCTCGACGGTGACGGTGACCGCCGCGCCGCGCGAAGCCGGGGCTCCGAGACTGCCCGCCGCCGCAAGCTGGCGGAGCGTCTCGGCGGCGGCACCGACGTCGGCGTGCGCCAGCCGCCACGTGCGGATCTCCCCGTCGACTCCGATCTCGGCGCGATCGAGGGCCTCGACGAGCTCGCGGAATCCCGCCATCCGCGCCGAGGGGGCGTCGACGATGAGCGAGTTGGTCTGCGGGTTCGCCCGCACCACGACCTCGCGCGGCTTCGCGAGTTCAGGCCGCGGCCGACCCCGCGGATCGACGGGCACAGGCGGCGAGGGGAACATCTCGTCGATGGTCCGCGCCAGCTCGTCGGCGCGGGCGACGCGCAGCGGGAAGATCCTGATCTCGCGCTCTTCGCCGCCGAGGCGATCGAAGCGATCCGCGTCGTTGAGCTCGGCGACGATGCGGCCGATCTCGTCGAGGATCTCGCCATGCGCCGCGACCAGCAGGGCGTTGGTCTGGGCATCGGCCGAGATCGCGGCCGGACGGGTCGCGCGCTCCTCGGCGCCGCGCCGCGCGTAGGCCTGCGCGAGGGTCGCGGCGAGGGCGACCGCGTCGGCGGTCCGGAGCTGGAAGATGCGAAGCGGCGGGAGCGCCGCGGGCGTCTCCACATCGAGCCCGCGGACGATGGCGGCCACCAGGGCCTGCTGCGCGGGCTGCCCCGAGACCACGATCGATCCGGTCTGCTCGACGGGCTCGATCGAGGGAGGAAGCGCCCCGGGGCTGGCCGACTCGATCATCGCGCGGAGCGTCCCGTCGAGCAGTCGCCGAACGCTCTCGGCGACCTCGGTCGCGCGGCCGTGCTCGAGCGCGATCAGGCGGACCTCGGGGTCGGGCGACCGCAGCGAGCGCAGGTCGTCGACGATCGCGGCGAAGCGGCCCAGCGCCGGACCCGCTCCGACGAGGACGATCGCCCGCTGGTCGCCCTCGATGGTCGCCTCGACGGCCGAAGCGGGATCCTCCGCGCTCCGCTGGGCCTCATAGAGCGCAGCGGAGCGTTCGAGGAGCTTCGCGTCTTCCCCGGGACCGAGACGGAGCACTCGGACCTCGCGCTCGAGCCGCGCCGGCCGGTCGAGCGCCGAGACGAGGGAGCGCGCGAGATCGACGGCGCCCGATGGCCCCGAGATCACGACCGAGCGGCCGTCGGCGCCGGCGATGGCGAGCACCTCCGCGGACTGCTGTCCGAGCAGCGCCTGGAGCGCCGCAAGGACCCCCGCCGGCGTCGCCTCGCCCAGCGCCACGACGGCGATGGCGAGATCGGGAGGATCCTGGGCGGAGCGGGCTCCGTCGATCTCCGCAAGGAGCACCCCGGCCTCCTCGACCGACTGATCGGTGCCCGCGACGATCACCCGTCGCCCGTCGGCGCCGGGCATCACCACCGGCCGCTCCCGCGGCGGCAGCACCGAGAAGAGCCGATCGACCTGCGCGACCGCGGCGCCTGCGTCGAGGCGGCGCAGCGCGAAGGAGCGGAGCTGCCGTCGATCGCCGGCGCCCGGGACGTCGAGCAGCTCGATCGTCTGGCGGAGCGTCTCGATCCGCGCCCTCGTGCCCCGAGCGATGATCGCGTTCGTGCGCGCATCCGCGGAGATCGTCATGCCGCCGAGGCGGGTCTCCTCAAGCTTGACCCGCTGGTTGTTCTGCGGGTTGATGACGTACTCGACCACGCGCTCGCCCATGAGCGCCGTGAGCGACTGGACCAGCTCGGTCGCGCGGGCGTGCCGGAGCGGAATGAACTCGACGATGTTCTCGACATCCTCGCGGTCGAGCTCCTCGATGATCTTCTGAAGCCGCCTGACCTGCGCCGCCGTCTCGACGATGACGAGGGAGTTCTGCTTCTCCATCGCCGCGACGACGCCGTAGGCGGCGACCATCTGCGCGAGCTGCTCCGCGACCGCCTTCGCGGCCGCGTTGCGCAGCGGCAGGACCACCGTGACCACCTGGTCCGACGTGACGCTCTCGGGCAGCACCCCGACGAACGTCGGGATGTTCTCGCGCTTCATGTCGTCGAGCTTCTGGAGGTGGAGCTTGTCCTCCTCGACGCGCAGCATCACCCCGCGCGTCTGAAGCAGGATGTTGAGGGTGCGCAGCGCTTCGGGCAGCGGATAGGAGCGCGGCGAGAGGTAGTCGACGGTGCCGTCGGGCGCGGGCACCTCGCGGACGATCGGCAGGCCGGTGGTCCGCGCGAAGAAGTCGAGGACCTGGTCCCATGTGGCTCCCTTGAAGTTGAAGCTCACCTCGGGCGCGTCCGGCGGCGCTGCGGCCGCGACCTCGACACCGGGGTGCGCAGCCGGTGCGTCGGGCGCATCGGCTTCGGCCTGCGCGCCCTCGGCGGGCACTCCGAGACAGAGTGCCAGCGCGACCGCGAGCCACCGCGCGGATGGCGCGCTCGCAGCCCGCCGCCGCAAGCGCCGCTCTCGGCGCGGCGCGGCGATCGTTGAAACGTCCGACGGCTCCGCCGCACGGCGCGCCGATGGGGTGGTCGCCGTTGCGTTGGGCAGGGCTCGCTGCTCTGGCATGATGACTCCTCGCGTCGCCGGCCGGCGACCTGCGTTCGACCCGTCTCGACCCATTTCGATCGGTCTCGGACGGGCTCGCCGCGTCGGACGATCGAACCGGCGCAGGATACCAGAGGCGGCTTCGGCGCCGCCGCGCCGGCCAACCGTCTCGATCCGCGTCTCCTCGTCGGCGGGCGACCCGATCGCGTCCTTCCGCATTCCCCGGCCCGTCGCGCCGGCTCGGCGACGCCTTGATCACGGGATGTCCGATCACTCGATCCGGCGGCGCTCGGTCATCCGTCGGCCGATCTCGATGGCGACCCGTTCGCCCGCGAGCGTGAAGACCGCCTCGCCGCCGGAGGCATCGGCAAGGACCATCTCGTGGAGCGACTCGCCGGGTCGGAGGATCCTCCCCTCGCCGCTGAGGCGATTCGCGAGCCACGCCTCGGCGCCGAGCGGACCCGTGGCGACGCCCGTGAGCAGCCACTCTTCGTAGGCGAACGCGGGGGGCGGCTCGGCGCGCTGAACCGGGGGCGGCGGCGGGCGCTCCGGTTCCGCGGCGACGGCGCGGCGCGGCGGCGCGAACGGAAGCCGATCGAGGATCGGCGCGAGGCGTTCCAGCTCGGCGGGCGTCCAGCTCGACGCGATCGTCGCTTCGGACGAGCGGCCAGGAACGAAGAGCGTGGTGAGCCGGATCGCGGCGCGGAGGCGCGTCTCCTCGGACGCCCGCGCGCCGCGCACGGTGTCCAGCCGCACGCCGTCGATGCGCTTCAGCCACGGCTCCGCGTCGATGCGCTGAAGCAGGCGGAAGACCTGCATCGGCGTCCCCTCGCCGCTGATCGAGGCCGAGACCTCGACGAAGTCGATCTCGTCGCGGAGCGGCTTCTGATCGGCGCCGCGCCCGTAGCGGCTCTTCGCCGGGGAGTCGCGCGCGGTCGTGGTCGTCGTGGTCACGACGAGCTGCCCGAGTCCCTCCTCGGCGCCGAGCTGGTTGAGCCGGGCGCGGATCTCCCCGTCGACCTTCGCAATCGAGTCGCCGAGCGTGCGGCTGACGAACCCGCCCAGCCCCTCCTCGATCGCGGGCCTGCGCTCGCGCAGCTCGCGAACCGAGAGCAGCACGCCGCGCGCCTGCTCCTCGGCGCGGGCCCCGGCATCCTCGCGAAATCGACCGGCGCCGAACATCCAGGCGAGGGCGAACGCCGCGGCGACGAGCGCCGCGTAGCCGAGGAGCGCGAGCAGCGACCGTCGCCGGATCACGACCCGGATCACGACGAGGTCTCCTCCGTCCGCTGCGCTTCCTCGCTGCGACGCTGCGGAGCGGCCGCCTCGGCCCGCCCGCCGGCGGCGCCCGCCGACGGCCTTCCCGTCGCCGCAAGCGCCTCGGCGGCGGGGACGGCGTCGGCCTCGACGGCGGCGCGCGACCGCTGGAGGACGTAGCCGAAGGGATAGGGCAGCCGATTCCCGCCGCGCGCATCTGAACCCGACGTGGTCACCACGAAGCGACGATCCTCGATCAGGCGGGTGCGCAGGGCGTCCGCGATCGCGCGCGTCTTGGCCTCCCCGTCGAGGGCGATCCGCACTTCGGACGAGGAGGACCATCCCTCCCCGTTGCGCCAACGGGCGCCGCGCGACTCGACCGTCGCGGCGATCGTGTCGATGACCACGTCGCCGGGGGGCGGGAGCAGCGCGTTCAGATGGAGCAGGTCGTCGATCCAGTCTTGGGAGGGCACGAGCCACTGCTGAAGGTGGCGCAGCTTGTCCTCATCGCGCCGGATTCGCCGACCCTCCGGGGCGAAGTGCTGCGCCTTCTCGCGCAGGTCTGCCCTGAATCGCTCCACGCGCTGCGCCTCGCGCCGTCCGAGCGTGAAGCCGCCGACGAGGGCAAGCACGAGCAGCCCGACCGCGGCGATGGCAAGCTGGCGGCGCCGCGCGGCGACGTCCGGGGCCTTGCGCGGATGGAGCAGGTCCAGGCGCGGCACGCCCCGCTGCGCGGCGAGGGCGACCCCTGCGAGGAGCCCCGCGGCGGCGGGCGCCGCCGCGGGGAGCGTCGGCGCCGCGAGCGGCTCGACCGGCGAATCGAATGCCCCCGCGAGCGCCCGCCGAGCGGGTTCGACATCGCGCCCGGCGCCGGCGACCAGGACCCGCGCGGGGCGAAGCTCGGGATGGGCGAGCCTGAAGGAGAAGGCGGCGCGGCGGATCTCCGAAGAGCGGGCGTCGGCAGCGAGGAGCCGGTCCCTCTGCTCGGGGTCATCCGCCGCCACCGCCGCGGTCCCGAGCGTGAACTGGATGTCACCGCCGCCGGCGACGATCAGCTCGACTCCCTCGCCGGTCGCGTCGACGATCGCGATCGGCCGGTCAGCATCCGACCGCAGCGCGTCCGCAAGTGCGATGGCGCCGAAGCTGCGCAGCGTGGCGCGGACCGGCCGGCACTCGGCCGCACGGAGGATGGCGGCGGCAGCGAGGACCGCGCGCCGCGGCGCCGCGACCGCGAGGACGATGCTCCCGCCCGCAGCCGGCGCAAGCGGAACGAAGTCGATCGCCGCCTCTCCCGACTCGATCGAGAGCTCGCGCGCCATCGCGAAGCGCACCATCTCCGGGAGTTCGTCTTCCCGGGCGCCGGGGAGCTCGAGACGCTTGGCGACCACCCCCTCCCGGGGCAGGACGATCGTCGCCGGGCCTGTCGCGATCCCCGCGTCGCGCATCGCCCCGCGAAGCCTCGCGCCGAGCTCGGCAGGATCGGCATCGGCGGGCTCGCACTCGATCGCGAGCTCGATGGCGGCCGCGATCTCGACGTGGTCGCGGCGAAGGCGGACATCGGCGACGACGAGGCGCCGCCGGCCGAACTCCACGAGGATCGGGGGCTCGCTGCGATCCAGAAGTGCCATCGGCGGGATCCTACTCAGCCGATCGCGAACGCCCGCGCGCCGAGCACTCCAGCGCCCCTTGGGTCCGTCGCGAGGCGGTCGGAAGCGGATGTTC
>CALMPF010000034.1 GCA_937871505.1 uncultured Planctomycetia bacterium
GCAGAACGCCGCTTCCGGACGCCGCAGCAGGAGACAAGGGGCGCTGGAGTGCTAGACGGACCCGGCGCGCTCGGGCGGAACCGGCTCCACCGCTCCTCGGAACTCGGGGCCGCCTCGTTGGTTCGCAGGCGAGGGTTCACAGACCGGTCGTCCACGATGCCGAGCCGATCGCTCGCCCGCCGCCTCACTGGTTCGCAGGCGAGGGTTCAGGGACCGGAGCGGTCTCCGCCGCCTCCGGCTTCGTCGGCGCCCGCCCCTTCAGCGCCTTCTCGATGGCCTCGCGCAGCTCCGGGGACTCCGGCAGCACGCGCGAGTCGAAGTAGGTCGCCCGGACTCCGTCCGCGGAGACGAGGTACTTCCCGAAATTCCAGCGCGGGACCGCATCCGTCTTGGCCTGAAGCGCGGCGTAGAGCGGAGCCTGCTCGTCACCCGGCTTCACGGAGACCTTCTCAAAGAGCGGGAAAGTCACGCCGTAGGTCGTGGTGCAGAACTCGCGGATCTCTCCGGGCGACCCTGGCTCCTGATTCCCGAAGTCGTTGCAGGGAAAGCCGAGAACCACCAAGCCTCGGTCCTTGAACTCCTCGTAGAGCTTCTGGAGCCCTGCGTACTGCGGGGTCAAGCCGCAGCGGCTGGCGAGGTTCACGATCAGGAGCACCTTGTCGGCGTACTCGGCGAGCGGCGCGGGCTCGCCATCGAGGTCCTTGGGCGTGAGCTCATGAATGCTGCGGGTCTTCCACTCTTGGGGCGATTCGCGGATGGCGCGGAGGTCGGAAGCCGGTCGATCACGCCCCCCGGATTCGGGCTTCGCGGCAGGGGTTTCAGGTGCGCCGGCGGCACCGTTTGCGCCGGTTCCGCTCGTTCCACCGGTCCGCTTCGGCGGGGTCTCCGCCCCCCGGTCGATCGTCGCTCCCGCCCCGCCATCCGGACTGGCCGAGTCAGCCCCGGCCACGGGCGACTCCGAGATCGCTGTTGCCGCGACGCTCGCGGAAGCGGCGCTCGAGAGCAGCAGGCCGGCGGCCGCGAGACGAACGAACGATGAGGCGGATGTAGACATGGTTGACTTCGGCAGGAGAGCGGGCTGGCGGAGGGGAGCGGCGGTCGATGACCTTATTCCCGGAGTGAGCAGCCCTGGGCCCGCCCCGATCAGGTGGACCAGGCTTCCCGCCGAGGGCCTCCCACGACCGGCCGGGTGAGAGCGACACGCTCCGTGCCGGCGAGTGTGGTCGGCGGGGCCGGCATCGAGCGCCCGCTGGGGAGCATCGCGGTGGCGGAGCGGTGCGTGAAGATCGTGATCGAAGTTCTCCCCGGAATCGGCGCGACCTCCGACGGCGGCGACCCGCGGCGGATCCCCGGTCGCACCGACGCCGGTCGGGCGGGTCATGTGGTTGCGGCAGATGCGTCGCTCTGCGCATCGCCCGTCCGGCGAACTCGGAAGCCGGCGTCGGCGCGCCTTGTCGCGCGGGAGGCATCCTCACGAACCCGCCCGCCATCACTGGAGCAGTCTCAGGACCTCATCCCGGATCTGGACCGTCGACTCATCCGCGCTCGGGTGATCTGAGAACTGCTGCTCGACGAGTCGGCTCAGCAGTTCGGCTCGCTCGCGGTTGCCGTGCGCCAACTCGATCAGGATCGCGGCGCACAGGTCGAAGCCGCTCGTCCCGGGGCCGAGGGCCGACACGCCCTCGAAACGGTCCAGGTGCCGTCTCGCACCGTCGAGATCGCCGATTCGATGGTGGAGCAGGGCCCGGAAGAGCGCGCCGGATCCGATGAGCTCGGGGTTCATTTCCTCGCATCGATCGAGCATCCGCAGGGCGCGCAGATAGAGCTGCTCGGCAGCCCCCGAGATCCGCGCGATCACGATCATGTCGCTCCGAAGTCGAACGAAGTGGTCGCTGCGCCGTCGCGCGTGGTCGATCGCCGCGGCACGAAGCGACTCGTCGAGGCTGGCGTCTGCCTCAAGTTCCGCGATCACGTCCGCTCGCAACCGCATCCGCTCGTAGACCGGATCGACCACGCGCCGGACATCGGCCACGGCCTGCCGGGCCGCGCCCAGTTCGGGCGGCACCGCGCGCGACGTGTACTCTGCGACTCCGAGAGTGTCGACGACCAGCAGGGACTCGACCGCGCCCCCGGCGCCCTCTTCGCCGTTCATTGCGTCGCCGCTGCCGATGAAGCACAGATCGAGCACGCGTCCGTGACCGCTCCGGGAGATGAGGACAGTCCCCTGCGCGGCGTCGACGATCGAGACGCCTCGATTCCAGACGCCGACCGCGACTCGTGACCCGGCGTGGTCGAACGCCAGGGAATGCAAGGTCCCGGCGAACTTCGTCTCCAGCACCAGAGTGCCGAGGTCGTGGTCGAACGTCCGCAACTCGCCTGCGACGCCGCCAACCACAACCCGTCGCCCACATGGTGAGAACGCGACGGCGCTCGGCTGATCCGTCAGCGCCTCCGTGCGGGCGACGACTGTGGTCGATTCCAGATCGACGATCGCCACCGCAGGCGTCACCTGCGGCTCGTGGATGAGACGCTGACCCATCGGCGAGTGCACGGAGCTGCCGCGCGTCGCCGCAAGCCGGGTCTTGTCGGGGGAGAGCGCGATCGCCGTGATCGGACCTTCGTGTACGGCGAGGGTCGCGCGGCGTTGACCGCTGGTGACGTCGATCCACGCGAGGGCGCCGCATCCGCCCGCGAGCAGCAGCGTCCGCCCGTCGTCGAGCCACGCCAGTCCGGTGTTGCCGTGTGAGAATCCTGGATACCGCGCCACGATCTGGCCGTCGTTCGCCCCGACCACCAGCACCTCGCCGCGGATCTCGGCGAATGCGATCGCACCACCGTCCGGGCGCCACGCGACACGCTCGATGTATTGGCCACCCCAGCCTTGAAGCCAGTGGAGCGCCCCCGTGCGGGCGTCCCAGAGCTGCATGACGCCCCAACCACCACCTGCGATGCGCCGGTGCTGCGGACAGATCGCCGCCGCCTGCGGTCGCGAAGGCAGGATGAAGGGCGCCTTGAACACGTCGTCGTGCTTCGGGATCGCGTAGAGGCGAACGTCTGGCTCCTGCGCCCCGAGCATGATCCACCGCCCGCTGCCGGAGAAGGCACGGCGCAGGTGGCTCGACTCCGGTCCTCGAAGGACGGCAATCCGCTCGCCACGGTCCAGGTCGATCACGTCCAGTGGACTGCCGCCGCCGATGCCGGGATGCCCCAGCGCGAGGCGCCCGTCGGGGGAGAGGTCCGAAAGCGTCAGATCCGCCCGCGAGACATCGAACGTGCGGGCGATGCGCCGCTCGATGATGTCGTGGATGACGATGCGTCGACTGCGGCTGTCGGCGACCACGACTCTGCCCCGCGCCGCGTCGAGGATCCTGGATGTGCCCCACACTGGCACGCTCCAGAAGCTTTCCTCGCCCGAGGCAAGGTCGATCGTGCAGACGGCGCCCTGCTGGAGGTCAAGAAGCTGAACCGACGTTCCGTCGGGCGAGATCGATGCACCGTCCGATCGCCGCACGCTGGTCGCGAGGCGCGCGATCTCCTGTCCCGACTGGGCGTCGAGGATGAGCACGATCTGCGCGTCAACGACACTGATCGCAACCTGGCGCTCGTCGGATGAGAAGGGTGTGAGGCTGACAAGACCGCGTCGCTCCCAAAGCAGGTGTCCGGATGGCCAGGCATAGGCACGGACGACGTTCTGCACCATCCGCGTACTCACGAGGAGCAGTGTCCCGCTTGGCGCCATCACGAGCGTCGATCGGGGCACTCCGGTCTCGATGTCGCGCAGGTGCACTCCGGTCTCGACATCGAAGAAGCGGAGTACGCCCGATGGCTCGAGTGTGAGCAGGTGTCGGTCGTCGGGCGTCAGCGCCATGCCGTTGATGGCGCCGTCGGGCGTCCGGATCGTGCGGTCGCTCTGGTCGCCCAGTCGATTGAGCAGGTGCCATTCCCACCCGCGGAGATGCTCCGGCGCCGCGTCGAGTGCAATCCGCATGTCCCGGACTCGCTCGGCCTGGAGCGCGTTGTCGGCGGCGAGGATCAAGGCACCGTACTGGCTGCGCTGGGCACGTTCGGCGGTCTGCGAGGCCAGTGCCTCGCTCGCCTCGGCACGGCGCTGAGCCTCGATCGCCTCGGCCGCGGCGCCCTCGGCGCGATCTTGCTCCCGCAGGGCCCAGACCAGTCCTGCGGAAGTGCCGATGGTGCCGATGAAGACCAGTGCCGCGACGACGCCCCCGATCGCCACCCCGACGCGGTGTCGACGCACGAACTTCTTCGCAAGGTACGCGGCGCCCGGGGGCGCCGCCGTCACCGGCTTGCCTGCAAGGTGGCGTTCGACGTCAAGCGCGAGCCCGTTGGCCGAGTCGTAGCGACGGATGCGGTCCTTCTCGAGACACTTCATCGCGATCCAGTCGAGGTCGCCACGCAGCAGGGAGCGCAGTCGCTGCGGCTCGCATCGACGAAGCTCCGCGGTCCGCGTACCCGCCTCGCCGAGCATGCTCAGTCGCGTGCTCGGCTTGCGCGGCTCCTCTTCGCGGATCACGCGGAGCATCTCCGCCATGCCGGCTTCGAGGAGCGCCTTCGCGTCGAAGGGCGTCGTGCCCGTGAGGAGCTCGTAGAGCAGCACGCCAAGTGAATAGACGTCGCTGCGGGTATCGATGTCGAGTCCGCCGAGCGCCGCCTGCTCCGGGCTCATGTAGACGGGTGTCCCGACCATCTGCCGGTGCTCGGTGAAGAGTGTCCGCTGGGTCAGCTCAACGCTGGTCGCCTTGGCGATGCCGAAGTCGATCACCTTGACGACCGGCTCTCCGTCGTGCAGCGTCACGAGCACGTTGCTGGGCTTGATGTCTCGGTGAATGATGCCCTTCTGGTGGGCGTGGTGGACGGCGCGACAGACCTGCGTGAAGAGCTCCAGCCGCTTGCGCGTGTCAAGGCGCTCCTCGTCGCAGAACTCGACGATCGGCATGCCGCGCACGAGCTCCATCACGAAGTACGGGCGCCCGGTCTGGGTGGCGCCCGCGTCGAGCACCTTGGCGATGTTGGGGTGCTCCATGAGCGCCAGCGCCTGCCGCTCGGCCTCGAAGCGGGCGATCACCTGCTTCGTGTCCATGCCGACCTTGATGACCTTGACGGCGACGCGTCGCCGGATCGGCTCGCGCTGCTCGGCCATCCAGACGGTCCCGAAGCCGCCTTCGCCGATGGGCTGGAGGAGCCGATAGGGGCCGATCGAGTCGCCGGCCGACTCGACCCCGGTTCTGGAGGGTCGGGTGCCCGAGAACCTGGTGCCAGAGAAACCGCCCGCCTCCGCCTCGTCGTGCGCGGCCGTCAATCCCTCCGGCTCGGCGAGAAACCCCTCGGCGGCGGCGTCGGCGCGCAGGAGCAGATCGAGCTTCCTGCGCAGCGCGGCATCGTCGCCACAGGCGTGGCTCAGATACCGCTCGCGCTCGGCACCGGTGAGCACCCGAGCCTGCGCAAAGATGTCATCCGCAGGCATGGTCGTCCATTGCCGCAAAGAGCCATGCCCGGGCGTATGCCCAGTGCCGCGATGCCGTCGCACGGGAGATCCCGAGCATCTCCGCAGCCTGCGGGAGCGTGAGGCCGCCAAAGAACCGCAGCTTCACCAGTTCAGCCTTCTCCGGCTCCTCGGCGGCGAAACGACCAAGTGCCGCATCGAGATCGAGGACGGTCTCGGGAGCGAGACTCACCTCGACCATCGCGTCGAGGCTGATCCGTCTCGCCCCGCCGCCGCGCTTGCTCGCGCCTTTGGCGCGGGCGTGATCGATGAGGATCCGGCGCATGGCCTCGGCGGCGGCGGCGAAAAAGTGACGGCGGCCGTCCCACTTCGAGGCGCCACCGACGTCCCCCTCGCCGGCATTGGCCCCCGTGGGCTGGACCAGCCGAATGTACGCCTCGTGGACCAGCACCGTCGCCTGCAACGTGTGGCCGGATCGTTCAGACCGCATCCGCTGGGCCGCGAGAGCGCGCAGCTCGCGGTAGACCAGCGGCAGGAGCTCGCTCGACGCCCGCGGGTCGCCACCATCGATCGCATGGAGGAGCTTGGTGATCTCGCTCAATCTGCGGGCTCCCACTCCGGTGAACGCCCCGCACGGAACCCTGCGCCGACTGCGCGACCTCCACCGAGGACAGGACGATACCAGCGGGCCGCCGGGAGCGGTAGCCGCGCCACGAGCACTGACAGGAGGCAGTGGATTCTCAGACATTCGGTGTCCGGTCTTCGCCGGTCCGAGCGGCTTCGGAAGAAATCTGACCGGCCTGTGAGGCGCGCCGGGAGCCGATTCCGCACTGAGTGGCCAGGGAGCGACCGACGGTGTCGTTGGTTCGCCTCACCTTTCCGCCGCGTCCGGTCGCGGCGGACGGAGCACCGAATCCTTCAGGAGACCCACCATGAGACCCGTCCTGCCTCGCAATCACTCCCTTCTCGGCCAGATGCCCCGCCTCGGCGCCCTCGCGACCGCGGGGCTCGCGCTGGCCATCGCCTTCGTGGCCAGTCCCGCTGCCGCCGACCCGCCGGTCGGCGAGGACTTCAACCTCGGCGACGCAAGCAACTGGGAGCAGGTCGACCCGCTCGCCGGGATCTTCGGCCCGACCTCCTTCGGCGTCGTCGACAAGCGCTACCGCATCACCACGCAGCCGCTGCCGCCGGTGACGGCCCTGATCGGCGCGGCGGCGAGGTTCGATCCGTCGACCGCGACGCCCTCGTCGTACGCCGACGGCGTCGTCCGGGCCGTCATTCGGATGCACAACTCGAGCACCAACGCCGGCATCGTCGTCCGCAACAGCCCCGATCGCAGTGCGCCCAGCGGATCTGACGGCTACTTCTTCTTCCTGGCCAATGCGCAGGTCCCGAAGTCCATCGGCATCGCCGACTTCGCGGCCAGCGGGGGCAATCTCACCGCGACGTCGTATCCGCTGACCGCCAACACCGACTATCTCGTCGAGGGTCGTTTCATCGGCGACCAGCTCTCGCTGAAGGTCTGGCCGCTCGGCTCGCCGGAGCCGGCCGTGCCGCAGGTCACGCTGACCAACGCCCAGTACCAGGCAGGGGCCATCGGCGCCGTCGTCTACAACCTTCCGTCCACGCTCGGCGGCACTGGCGGTGCGCTCGATGCCTCGTTCGACGACCTCACGTTCACTCCGCACGGCTGCGAGCTGCTGGACGACTTCACCTCGGCGGATGGGGATTGGGAGTGGGGCTGCGGGACCCCACCAGGGTTCGTGGATGGTCGCCTCGTGGTGGCCGGCGGCTTATTCTGCGGCGCCCTTTACGGCCCCTCCACATTCTTCGGTCTCCAGTACAGCAACGGCCGGATCCGCGCGACGATCAATGTCGGCGCAGGCCGGGCCCGCCTCCACATGCGTGAAAGCTATTACGGCGGCTACCTGGCGACCTTCGACGCAGTCGACGGAATGCTCCGGCTCGAGTTCGTCAGTGGCGTCGGCTTGCAGACGGACCTCGGCAGCGCCGCGACGCCGTATGGCGCCATGCAGGATCTCTACCTCGAGCTGGGCGCCGTCGGGGACCAGATCACGGCCACGGTCTGGGCAGCCAACGAGCCCCAGCCGGCCGAACCGCAGATCGTCGCCACCCACGGCTTCGTCAACCCCGATGGCCCCTACGCTACGGCGGCGTTGGGGTTCAGCACATCGGCCTCACATGTCGAGTTCGGCGACATCTGGTTCCAGACGGTCGATCCGGCGGGCATCTTCGGTGACCTCAACGGCGACGGCGTCGTCAACGGCGCCGACCTCGGCATCCTGCTGAGCAACTGGGGCGGCGGCGGAGTCGGCGATCTGAACGGCGACGGCATCGTCACCGGTGCCGACCTCGGAATCCTGCTGAGCAGTTGGAGCTGAGCGCCCGATCCGGTCCAGCGGGCGGGCGTGTTCCGAGTTGCACCACGCAACCGCCCGATGGACCGGAGAGATCGTCCGAGTGGTTCGTGCGACGCAGGATGACGCCCGGAGCGCATCGCTGGGCATCGCACTCCGGATCGTCCTGAGTTCCTTGAGGGACTCGACACCTGCCTTGCGACTGGAGAGATGCGGGCCCCGCGCTGGGTGCCCATCAAGCCGTCCCGTGGGCGTCACCGCGGCGCGGCGACCGAGCACCACTCATCACGAAGGGGAGTCACATGAGAGCAGCAATCATCGCGGCCGCGAGCCGAACTTCGATCGCACTGACCCTGATCGCCACGCTCGCGGCGATCGTCCCGTCCGCCCGTTGCTTCGCGGAGCCCGGCGGGGGTGGGCGCGCCGGTGCGCCTGTCTCGCCACCCAGCATGCAAGGTGGCTCGATCGTGAGCTGGGGCGGACAAGTGATGCTCGCGCCTGACCAGATGGACCAGTTGGTGGCGATCGCCGCCGGAGCGGCCCACAGCGTGGGCCTTCGGAAGAACGGGAGCATCGCAGCGTGGGGAAGAAACGAGGAGGGCGAGTGCATCCCGCCGCAGCCGAACAGCGGGTTCATCTCGATCGCTGCGGGGCGGTGGCACACGCTCGCACTTCATGAGAGTGGCTCGGTCGCCGCGTGGGGCGCCAACGATGACGGCCAGTGCGACGTGCCGCCGCCCAACGATGGGTTCACCGCCATCGCAGCCGGCGATCTGTTCAGCATGGGACTCAGGTCGGACGGCTCGATCGTCGTCTGGGGGTGGAGCGGTTTCAACGTGCACCAGGTCCCTGCGCCCAACGCGAACTTCACCGCCATCGCTGCCGGAAGCTATCACCTGCTCGGGCTGAAGTCGGACGGATCGATCGTGGTGTGGGGCAACCCGAACTACGGAATCAACATCGCTCCCCAGCCCAACACCGGCTTCATCGCAATCTCCGGCGGCTTTGAGCACAGCCTGGCGCTCAAGCAGGATGGCTCGATCGTCGCCTGGGGCAACAACACGTACGGCGAGTGCAATGTGCCAGCGCCCAACACCGAGTTCATCGCCATCAGCGCCGGCAACCGCTTCAGTCTCGGCCTGAAGAGCGACGGCTCGATCGTCGCGTGGGGCGACCTCGGAGGCCACTTGGCGGCACCCGCGGACGAAGTCGGATTCGTCGCGATCGCAGCAGGCGGTCGGCATGCTCTCGCAGTGCGACCAAACGGCTCGGCCGTCGGGTGGGGGAATGGATTCTACGGACAGGCCGGCTTGCCGGGGCCCAACAGCGGCATGATTCGAATCGATGCCGAGGCGTATGGATACATCGCGTTGAGGCACGACGGGACCATTGCCTCGTGGGGCTCCGTCGGCATGTCCGGCATGCCCGGCGTGAACGCGGACTTCGTCGCGGTCGCTGCCGGCGGCGAACCGGATTACTTTCCCTCCATCCTCGGCCACCGGATCGGCGTCAAGCTGGACGGCTCGATCGTCGCGTGGGGCAGTAGTTGCTACTCCTGGGGTCAATGCTCTGTGCCCCCGCCGAATGCCGGCTTTGTGGATGTTGCTGCGGGGTGGAACTCCAGTGTTGCATTGCGGCAGGATGGCACGGTCGTGGCGTGGGGCTGGCCATACTCGTGGACCGGGGGGGCGCCCACGCCGAACGGTGGGTTCATCGCGATTGCCTCGGGTGTGGACCATGCACTCGCACTGAGGGAAGACGGGTCGATCGCGGCATGGGGCGACAATTACTTTGGGCAATGCGACGTGCCGTCACCCAACAGCGGGTTCATCGCGATTGCCGGCGGGCCGTACCACAGTCTCGGCCTCCGGGCGGACGGGTCGATCGCGGCGTGGGGCGAAAATTTCTCCGGCCAATGCGATGTGCCGATGCCCAACGCCGGTTTCATCGCGATCGCGGCGGGCGGCAACTGGCTCGAGAGCCACAGCCTCGCAATCAGAGCAGACGGCTCGATCGTCGGCTGGGGCGTCAACAGTTGGGGTCAGTTGACGCCGCCGCAGCCGAACAGCGGGTTCGTGGCGGTTGCCACAGGAGCACGACACAGCTCTGCCATCCGCCGGCCGTGCGCCGTCGCGGATCTCGACTGCGACGGCCTCGTCGACGGCGCCGACCTCGGCATCCTGCTGGCGAATTGGGGTCCGTGCGACGGCACCCCATGCGCGGGCGACCTCGACGGCGACGGCGTGGTCGACGGAGCGGACCTCGGGATCCTGCTGGCGAACTGGAGCGACGCACGATAGGGCCAGAAACGGTGTCAGGATGCATTTGTCATCCGGATGCACTTGTCGTCCGGATCTCCTGCACGACCCTTGGGCAGTGTCGGGAATGAGCACTTCACCGCTCGCTGACAGCCGTGGTGCTGCGCGTCTCGGACTCGCTCCGCGCGGAGCTACCGGCTGCACTCTGAGGCGGCAGATTGCATCCTGACACCTTTTCCGGTCCGAGCGGCTTCGGAAGAAATCTGACCGGCCTGCGAGGCGCGCCGGGAGCCGATTCCGCACTGAGTGGCCAGGGAGCGACCGACGGTGTCGTTGGTTCGCCTCACCTTTCCGCCGCGTCCGGTCGCGGCGGACGGAGCACCGAATCCTTCAGGAGACCCACCATGAGACCCGTCCTGCCTCGCAATCACTCCCTTCTCGGCCAGATGCCCCGCCTCGGCGCCCTCGCGACCGCGGGGCTCGCGCTGGCCATCGCCTTCGTGGCCAGTCCCGCTGCCGCCGACCCGCCGGTCGGCGAGGACTTCAACCTCGGCGACGCAAGCAACTGGGAGCAGGTCGACCCGCTCGCCGGGATCTTCGGCCCGACCTCCTTCGGCGTCGTCGACAAGCGCTACCGCATCACCACGCAGCCGCTGCCGCCGGTGACGGCCCTGATCGGCGCGGCGGCGAGGTTCGATCCGTCGACCGCGACGCCCTCGTCGTACGCCGACGGCGTCGTCCGGGCCGTCATTCGGATGCACAACTCGAGCACCAACGCCGGCATCGTCGTCCGCAACAGCCCCGATCGCAGTGCGCCCAGCGGATCTGACGGCTACTTCTTCTTCCTGGCCAATGCGCAGGTCCCGAAGTCCATCGGCATCGCCGACTTCGCGGCCAGCGGGGGCAATCTCACCGCGACGTCGTATCCGCTGACCGCCAACACCGACTATCTCGTCGAGGGTCGTTTCATCGGCGACCAGCTCTCGCTGAAGGTCTGGCCGCTCGGCTCGCCGGAGCCGGCCGTGCCGCAGGTCACGCTGACCAACGCCCAGTACCAGGCAGGGGCCATCGGCGCCGTCGTCTACAACCTTCCGTCCACGCTCGGCGGCACTGGCGGTGCGCTCGACGCCTCGTTCGACGACCTCACCTTCACGCCGGTCGGATCGACGCTGATCGACGACTTCACGACGACGCTGGACGCGTGGCTGCCGGTCGGTCTCACTCGACTCGAGGTCGACCGCACCATCGTGGACGGGCGTGCCGTCATCTCGAGCGAGGCGGTTGCCGCCGCCGGGGATGTGAGCTTGCTCGTGTACACGGAGAGCACGTCGAATCCGACGCTCTTCACCCAGGGAAGTCTCCGTGCGAGCATCAATGTGGTCGACTCGAACGCGCTGCTTCTCGCCCGAGGGAGCTTCGCCGGCACGGGATACGTGGTCTCCTTCCGGCCCACGGATGGCGCGCTCATCCTGGCTCGCAGCGACAGCTTCCAATCGCAGACCGTCCTCGTCTCGGCCGTCACTCCGTACGGCAGCGGTCAGGATCTCGTGCTTGAGCTCTCGACCGTCGGCAGCGTGATCAGCGCGAACGTGCGTGCCGCCAACGAGCCGGCGTCCGCGGCAACGGTCATCGCCGTGATCGACGGCACGTATGCCGAAGGCGGATTCGCCCTCGGGGTCGATGGCCCGGCGGTGATCGATCGCCCCGCACCGCTGCACGTCGAGTTCGGCGACGTCTGGTTCACGCCGTTCGTCTCCGTCGCCGACCTCAACGACGACGGCGTCGTCGACGGCGCCGACCTCGGCATCCTGCTGGGCAACTGGGGCGGCGGCGGAGTCGGCGATCTGAACGGCGACGGCATCGTCGACGGTGCCGACCTCGGAATCCTGCTGAGCAGTTGGAGCTGAGCGACCGTTCCGGTCCAGCGGGCGGGCGTGTCCCGAGTTGCACCACGCAACCGCCCGGTGGACCGGAGAGGGCCAGAAAAGGTGTCAGGATGCATTTGTCATCCGGATGCACTTGTCGTCCGGATCTCCTGCACGACCCTTGGGCAGTGTCGGGAATGAGCACTTCACCGCTCGCTGACAGCCGTGGTGCTGCGCGTCTCGGACTCGCTCCGCGCGGAGCTACCGGCTGCATTCTGAGGCGGCAGATTGCATCCTGACACCTTTTCCGGTCCCATGCCCAGCTTCGCTCCAGCGTGACACCGACGTGCAGGAAGGCCGTTTTCGCGAGTGAAGAAGCCGAGCAATCGATCCGATGGGTCCTTCAGGATGTGCACCACCGCCGGTCCAGGATGCCCTCGCGGCCACCATGCGCAGGTCACGAGCGGAACGCCGGCGCACGGCGTCAACGTGACCACGATCGCGAGGACGACTGAGCGAGCGCGCATCACCGAAGGTCGATGGCTCGACAACGCCGAAGCGCCGCCCTTCCTGCCGCGCGGACCATAGGAAAGCTGCTTCCCTCCGCCTTCGTGTCCTTCGGCCCTGCTCCGAAGGCAACGGGTGCGCTCGCGACCTCGCCCGTTCGGTGCATCTCAGCACCTCCACCATTCCCCCGACGACCTCCGACGATCGTCGCTCAGCCATCAATCGCCGCCGGCGCGGCATGGAGAACTTCGTGTTGAAGTTCCTTCTGCTGGCCACCGGCGGGGAAGCCGGCATCGGTGATGCACCACGGGGGCGAGGACGTCCCCGTTCCTACCTCCCCTCCTGCTCACCCTCCCGCACCGCCACCACGTCGGCGAACGAGCGCGTCGACCATACGCGGATCGTGGCGTCGCCGCCGCCGGAGATCAACGTGTGACCCTCGGGATGCCAGAGAAGGCAGTAGATGAACGACGTATGCCCGCGAAGCTGGACGAGCTGCTCGACGTGATGAACCACATCGATCTGATCTTCCGGTTCCATGAGCGTCACCTCATCGGGGGCAACAAGCTCGGTCGTGTCCCAGAGTCGGATCAGCCGATCGAGTCCGCCCGAGGCGAGTCGTCGCCCATCGGGAGAGAAGGCGATGGCGTAGATCTCCGCGGTGTGGCCGTCGAGCGTCGCGATGACACGGCGCCGCTTCAGATCCCAGATGCGGATCCGGCGATCGGAACCGGCGAGGGCAAGTTTCGAGCCATCCGGCGAGAAGCTGAGCGCGCGGATCGGGGTTCCTTCATCCACGATCCTGGAGGACTCCTCAAGCGTCGTGGAGTCGAGAAAGACGATGCCCTCCGGGGAGGTGACCGCCAGGGTTCGTCCATCGTCCGTCAGGGCGCCGCGCCATCCCAGCGACGACTCGGTCCGACCAGTCCGGTGCGTTGCCACCGCGGCGCCGGACTCCGCATCGTGCGCGAAGACCGTCCCGGCGTTGCCGAGCGAAAGAAGCGTCGCCCCATCGATGCTGAACCGAACCCAGTCCGTCCGCCACCAGTGCCTCGAAGCACTCGCGCGCTCCTGGCCGCTGCGGGCGTCGAAGATCGCGGTCGGTCCGTGGGCCCGCCCGACGGCCACCGCCTCACCCGATGGTGCGAATGCCACAGCGCTCACCGCGCCGTCGCCGAAGGCGCCGATCTGGCTCAGGCCCGCGCACTCCCAGACGCGCACCGGACGGTCACCCCCGAGCGACGCCGAGGCGAGCCGGAGGCCGTCCGGGGCGAGATCAATCGCGTAGACGCTTCCGGGCGTCGGCAGTACAAACGGGTCATGCGCTTCGAGCGCGCTCCAGACACGGAGCGTTCCATCCTCCGAGCTGATCGTGAACACGCGGGTGCCGTCGGGTGAGAATCGCAAGTCGTCCGGTGCGCCGTGATGGCCATGCATGACCGCGACGGCCGCCCTGGTCTCGACGTTCCAGAGCCGCACCGTGCCGTCGCGGCCAGTCGAGGCCAGCAGGGTTCCGTCCGGTGAGAAGTCGACCGCCGAGACACGTGAGGGATGCCCTTCGAGCGCGGCGACTTCTCCCGCATCGTCGATCGTGAAGAGGTGGATCCCGCCCGTGCCCGACGCCGCCGCAAGGCGTGAACCGGTTCGATCGAAGCGGAGCCGATGCACGACGCTCAGCTCCGGTCTGTGAATCACGAGCTCGCCGTCCTGAACTCGCAGCACCTTGAGACCATCGGTGGCACCGTGGCACCATGCCACGTATCGACCGTCGGGCGAAAAGGCGGCGGAAAGCCCCCCGCCCGCAACCGGTGGCACGGCGTGAATCACGGCCTCGTCGCTCAGGCGCATGAGCTCGACCGCCTCTCCCACATCGCGGATGAGGAGGCGGCGCAGCACATGGGTCGCCGCGCGGTCGACGGCGATCACCGTGGAAGCGGCTCCAAGGGGCCTGAGCGACCGGTGCTCGATCACCTCCAGCGACGCCGGATCGAGCTCGATGATCGCGGATCGCGCCGAGATCCGCAGGGATCGGACGTCACCTCTCGCCCCGTCGGAGATGTGGTCGACGCCGCTGACACCGCGCTCCATGTAATTGCCGGGGAGCACCGTCGACTGGAGGAGCGACAGATCGCTCGCCGCGCGCCGCTGCACCACGCCGTTGGCCGTGAAGACCAGCACCTCCGAACCGTCGGCGCCGATCGCGAGGCGGACCGCGCTTGCGGCATCCACGTCCGTGACCTGAAGACTGTCGTCGAGTCGGCTGTGCAGATGCCCCCACTCCCAGCCGCGTCGCTCCACCGGAACGTCGCCGAGGAGTCTCGCCGCCTCCGCCGTCTCATGCGCACGGAGCGACGCGGCGGCGGCCACGAGCGTCGCCCGATACGCCGCACGCTCGGCCCACTCCGCCCGCTCGGTCGCCACGGCACGCAACCTCACCTGCTCGTGCGTCGCGCGGGTGGCCGCGATCGCGTAGCGCATTGAGATCACCGTCGCGGTGGCCAGGGCGACGATCACCAGCGTCGTTGCCGCCACCAGCCCCCGATGCCTCCTGGCGAATCGCAGGAGCTGATCGATCGTTCCGACCGGACGCGCCTGGATCGGCTCGCGCCGCAGCACGCGCCGCAGATCAGCCGCCATCTCGGCCGCCGAGGCGTACCGCCGGCGCCGGTCGTGCTCAAGCGCCTTGGCGACGATCGTCTCCACGTCGCCGCGGAGGCGTCGATCGACGGCGCCCAGCCGTGGTGACTCCTGCTCGCGAAGCACGCGCAGCGCGTCGTGGAGCGGACGATGGTGGAGGTCGTGCGGGTGCCGATGACCGAGGAGCTCAAAGGCGATCACGCCGAGCGCGTAGATGTCGCTTCTCGCATCGATCGCGGCGGGGGCGCCCTCCGCCTGCTCCGGACTCATGTACGCGACGGTGCCGAGGAGCTGTCCGGTCTCCGTCTGGAGCGTGGTCTGCGCGGCGTCCGGTTCAAGGAGCCGCGCGACGCCGAAGTCGAGGACCTTCGGCTGGGCCGTGGACGCCTCGGTCCCGCTGAAGCTCGTGCTCGCACCGTCGTCGCCCTCGCGCTCGACCACGAGGATGTTGGCCGGCTTGAGGTCGCGGTGCACGACGCCGTGCAGATGGGCGTGATGCACGGCGTCGCAGAGTCGGGCGAGCAGCGCCAGCCGCTCGGGAGTGCCGAGGGACCGGTGATCCGCGTAGCTCGCAAGATCCTCGCCACGGACCAGCTCCATCGCGATGTACGGCTGTGGACCATCGCCCCCGTCGTCGATGCCCGCCTCGAAGACCTGTGCGATGCCCGGATGCTGAAGGCGTCCGAGCATCTGCGCCTCATGGCGGAAGCGGCGGAGCGTCCGCGCACCGGCGAACCGGACGTTCATCACCTTGAGCGCGACGGAGCGGCTCGGATGCTCCTGCTGCGCCTCGTAGACCACGCCCATGCCGCCGCGGCCGATCACGCCCGTCACCTGATATCGACCGATGCGCTCCGGCATCCGTGCGGACTCCTCGTGCGGTGCGACGAAGCGCTCGAGGTCGATCACACCCGCCATCGCACCCTGATCGATGATCCCATCCGGCGCGTCATCCGCGTCGAGCATCGCGAGGACCTCGGCACGCATGTCGCTGTCGTCGGCACACATCGACTCCACGTGAGCCTGCCGCGCGGGCCCGCTCAGCGCGCTCGCATCCTGGAAGATCCTCTCGATGCGCCGGAATCGGGCGCGTGCCGTTCGAGCCTCCTCCGCCGGATTCATCGCCGCGTCACACTCCCCTCTCGTTCTGGTTCTGGTTCTGGTTCTGGTTCTGGTTCTGGTCCAGGCGGCGGATCAGCCACGCCCGCGCCATGCGCCAGTCCTCCGCCACCGTCGAGCGCGACACACCGAGCACGTCGGCCGCCTGCTCCGAGGTGAGTCCGCCGAAGAACCGCAGCTCCACCAGGCGGGCCTTGCGCTCGTCGAGCGCGGCGAGCTCCGTCAGGGCCACATCGATGCCGTCGATCGCGGCGATCGGTACCTCGGGCTCGATCGCGGGCCTCTCGTCCGCCATCGAGAGGGTCACGCGCTGCCATCCGCCGCCGCGCTTGTCCCGCCCGCGTGATCGGGCATGGTCGACGAGAATGCTGCGCATCGCCTTGGCCGCGACCACGAAGAACTGCGCCTTGCTCGACCAGGCGATTTCCTGATGCACGAGCCGGAGGTACGCCTCGTGGACGAGCGCCGTCGGCTGAAGCGTGCCGCCCGCTCGCTGATCGCGAAAGAGCGCCGAAGCGAGGCCATGGAGCTGCTCGTAGACCAGCGTCAGCAGCTCGGCCGCCGCGCGATCGCCATCGTCGGCTCCGTGCGCCATGCGGGCAAGCAGTTCGGGCGCGTGCGTCGCGGGTGAGTCGGAGGACATCGCGGACTCCTGGTGCGCGCGGAGTGACGGACCGCGTCCGCAGGTGCGTCGGGATGAAGCCCAGCCTGCTTCACTCGCCCGACGCGTGAGGTACACCCGCTCGAGCGTCGAGCGAGTCGACTCCGGAGATCACTCGGCCGGATTCCTGGCCCGACCCTTGGATGCATGCTCACCCGCAGATTCCACGGTGCCCGCCTTTGCACCCGCGGCGGGCGATGCTCGCGTCGCGGGGGCAGCTTCGGCCAGCGCCTTCTCGATCGCCTCACGTAGTTCCGGCGCATCGGGCGCCATGCGCGAGTCGAAAAAGGTCGCCGTCACGCCGTCGCGGGTGACGAGGTACTTGCCGAAGTTCCAGCGCGGCGTCGCGCCGGTCTTGGCCTGAAGCGCGGTGTAGAGCTCCGCCTGCTCTTCACCGGGCTTCACGGAGACCTTCTCGAAGAGCGGGAACGTCACGGCGTACTTCGTGGTGCAGAAGTCGCGGATCTCCGCTGGCGTCCCCGGCTCCTGGTTGTTGAAGTCGTTGCACGGAAATCCGAGCACGACGAGTCCGCGGTCCTTGTACTCCTTCTGAAGCGCCTCGAGCCCGGTGTACTGCGGCGTGAGCCCGCAACGGCTCGCGACGTTCACGATCAGAAGGACCTTGCCGTCATACGTCGCGAGCGGCGCGGGCTTCCCGTCGAGGTCCTTCGGCGTGAGCTCGTGGATGCTGCGACGCTTCCATGCCTCGCGGAGTTCGGCGGCGTTCTTGTCGCTTCCCGCATCGTGAGGTTTCGACGCGGGGGCCCCAGTCCCGCCGGTCCCGCCAGCCCCCTTCGGTGTGGTCTCAGCCCCCGGCTTCTTCGTTTCCTCCGCCGCATCATCCGAGCCAGCCCGATCAGCCGGGGACTGGTGCGACCCCGCCAACGCGGCTGCCACGGCGCTGGCGGGAGCGGCACCGGCAAGCAGGATCCCGACGGCCGCGAGATGAACGAGGGAGGAGGTGAAGGTGGGCATGGGCGGTATCGTCGAGTGGAGTGAGCGAGAGCGGGAGAGGTCAGTGAGAGGCGGGCGCCGCAGGGGCCAGAACAGCGTCACCGTATCCAAGCGGGCGACGGGGAGAAACTGCGAAGCGCTTCGGGCGACGCGCGGGATGGAGCGACGGGTCATGACGAGCCCGAGCGCAGCGAAGGGACGGAGTTCTCCGGCGCCGGCTCCGGCGCCTGCGCGATACCGGGCGACGGACACCTTCCCTCGAGCTCACGGAGGCCTGTCCCAGGACACCCCTCCGCACTCGGGACATCGAGCAGACCCGGCGACGTCAAGCGGGTAGCCGCAATGCGGACATGCCGTCGGATACAGCTCGCGCGTGCGGGTGTTGACCAACCGTGCGGTCACCCACATGATGCCGGCGACGAACGGGGTCAGCGCACAGAGCGACATCCCGACGCCAAACCCGGCGATGTCGTGCCAGTCGCTTCGAGGATTGACCCAGTGATCAAAGTAGTGGAAAACCGTCGCCGCAGGCAGGATGAGCAAGAGCTGTACACCACCTGCGATGCAGACCACCCGGCGCACGTTCATCGGACGACCGACCCGGGCCGTGCTCCTCGCGGTGAGGATCACGGTCAGCACGATCACGGCGATCGAGATCAGGCAGGCGAACGGGATCATCGATTCCTCCGGAGCATGGTGACTCTTGCGGTGATCGGTGAAGCTGTCTCGGCTGGCGTCCTATCTCAATGTTTCAGTTCCGCTCACCATCCCGACTCACAGGCTTCCGGACCAGCCCCCGGACAGGATTGGATAAAACCGCATCGGCGGCTCGTCCGCGCCAGCGAGCGAGACTGCTATTCGCAGTGTGTAGTCCATCGCACCGAGTCTGAGATCACGATCAACCCGTACGACTCCCATGTCAGGTACCGCGAACGCCCAGACGTCTTGAGGATTCGCGCGATCGAGATCCTGCCACAGGTAAATCTCGCGCACCACGTTTCCTTTGGGCCCAGCACACCAGCCGTCCGGTGGGCGGACCTCCAGGCCTGGGTGAGGAGATGGCGTTCGCAGGTCACGTATCGACGCGTGGCGTGCATAGACAGCACGTCCTTCCGCGTCGCTGATCTCGATCGTCAGCTGGGCATCTCGAGCCTTCAGACGCTCCACATCCTCTCGACTCAGAAAGACCAGGTAGAGGTGCAGTTCCAATGGCGGGGGATTCGACAACTCAAATCTGCTTTCATTCACTCCCGTCACCACTTCCGCACTTTCGAAGACAATCTGGTACTTGGGGTTCCCCGAACCAACCAGGAGGTCTCCGCTTGGGCTTCGAAACCGGTCGGGGGAATAGCACGCGGAGAACAGCGAAGACGCTCCGATACAAACCACGCTCGCAATCATCTGCATGAACTTCATGACGCTCCGATCTACTTCGTATGACAGCTCGAATTCGGCCGGACAGTATCCGCCGTGCGCAGGTTCCGTCGGAGATGTCGTGGTCGAGGGGCCAGGGATCACGCCGAAGTCGGGTCCGTGGGAACGACGCGGTCGGAACGGCGAGGTCCTCGTCGTGGCTCGATCGTGCAATGGCCGCCCGCGATGCACTCCGTGGACGAGGACATCCACGTTCCGGCCCGCTGTCGCCCGCGCACTGCGGGCGGCTGCCTGAAGAAGCAAGCCGTGAGGGTTGGGTCCTCACGGCGGATCAGACAAGAGCCGCCAGCGGGATTCGAACCCGCGACCTCCAGATTACAAGTCAGGTGCTCTGCCAACTGAGCTACGGCGGCGCGGGAGCAGGATACGCGGAGTCGATCGGGTGCCATGGGGGATCGCGCCGGCGTGCGCGCTCCTCGGCGGGCGTGGTCACCGCTCGTCGGTGCCGGCGATCGTCCGGAGGGCGGCTCGCCGGACCTCGTCGCAGATCGCCTGCCACGAGAAGCGCGCGCGGACGAGCTCGCCGCCACGCCTCGCCAGGCGGTCGCGCAGCGGACGATCTCGAAGGAGCTCGATGCACGCGCTCGCGAGGCCCTCGTCGTCCCGGCCGACCATGATGCCCTCGCGATCGAGAAGCACGCCCTCGTATCCGCGCCAGGCGTGATCGGTCACGACGCACGCGCGTCCCAGCGCAAGGGTCTCGAGGACCTTGATCTTGGTTCCTCCGCCCTCGTAGACGGGAGCGACCGCGAAGGCGCACGCGGCGTAGGCATCGCGAAGATCCTCGACCCGGCCGACGACCTCGACGCCCGGCGCTGCGGCCCACCGCGCCCGGTCGGTCTCCGACATCCGCGACCCGACGACGCGCAGCGTCGCCGCGGGGCACTGGCTGCGCACCCGGGGCCAGACCCGGGAGAGAAAGCGATCGAGCCCACGCCGATTGGGCCCGTAGTGCCAGCTCGCCACGACCAGGATCGCCTCGCTCGGCCCGGGCGGCGGAAGCGGCTCGATCGGGTCGTCGTGGGCCTGAAACGGGATGTTGGGAAGCACGCTCACCGAAGGATGGGCGGCGACCGCCGCGCGGTCGTTCTCCGCGGCGATCCAGAGGTGCGCAAAGCGCGCGTGCAGGAGGGGCAGAAGCTCCCGGAGAGCGCGGATGTGACGGCGCAGGAGCCAGCGCTCCGCGGCGCCCCTGGCGCTCTCGAGCCTCGACTCGTAGACCGACGTCTCGAGATCGTCGATGTCGAGAATCGACGGCCCGACCTCGGTCAGGCCGGCGCGGGCCGCGGGTCGGAGGTAGCGCCCGACGCAGAGGTCGTAGGGACGCCCGCCTTCGAGCCGATGCCGCGCCGCGACCACGCGCGGGTCCGGCGAGAGGTCGACCAGGCGCGAGCCGAGATTGTGAGCGAGGCGGTCGACAAGCCGCGGGTGCAGGGGGCGGATCGCGCGCCAGGGTCCGAACTGCCCACGCGGGGTGGGAGTCACGGTCTCGATCCGGTTGAAGCAGGCAGTGACGGCCTCGCGAACGCCCGGCGCGAGCGTCGGCCAGTCCACGAGCAGGAGCGCGTCCACCGCAGCGCACCGCCCAAGGGCGCGGACGAGCAGGTTCGTCCGCTGCGGGCCGCCAACATCGGTCGGAAAGGGGAGGGAATCCGAGACGTAGAGGACTCGGAGCGTCGCCCCGCTCATGCCGTCGCCACGCCGGAGCGAAGGGACTCGGGCAGGTTCTCGAGCGAGCGGGCCCGGACCGCAGGAAGCGCCGCGGCGATCGCCGCGGCGCGCTCGGCACGCTCGTCGAGGCAATCGCGGCAGAGCTGAGCGAGACGCTCGGGATCCCTCGCTTCGCCGGGATCGAGCGTCGCCGAGGTGATCCCGAAGTGCCTGAAGAGCCCCTCGAACTTGCCTTGATACGTCACGCAGGCGGGCGGGATCCCAAGCCCCATGGCCGCAATCGCAAGGTGCATTCGTCCCGTCAGCACGACGTCGACCGCACCTGCGAGGGCCTTGGTTTCCGCGGCGCTCCGCGGGGTCTCGTCGAGTCGGAGCCTGTCGCCCCACTTCGCGGCCAGGCGGTCTCTCAGCGTGCGCGCGAGCGCAAGGTCGCTGATCTCGGTGCGGTAGTCGTGCGGGAGGAAGAGAACGTGAAGCCCCGAGTCGTCGACGAGGAGACGTTCGATCGCCTGGCTGTATCCGTCCATCATCGCGGCCAGACCCTGCCTGTCGCCGCTCTTGAGGACCTGATGGTTGACGTTGACGCCGAGCACGCGCCCCCCAGCCCCGCGTACCGCACTGCCCCACCGGAGCGCCGCCGCCACCTCGCTCGCTCGTTCGTCAGGCTCGAGCAGGAACGCGACATCGGCGACGAGCCTCGGCGCCGCGCCGGTCACGCGCATGCGCTCGAACGAAAGCTCGTCGCGCGCGCAGAGCCTGACCCGCCGCGAGAGCTGGCCCAGGGCCCGCACCGTCTGCGGGTCCGGATCCGGCTTGTAGCTCGACCCGACGATCGTGGTCTCGCGTCCGCATCGGGCGGCAAGATCCGCGGTGTCTATCAGGATCAGCGAGGTGCGCACGGAGTACGTCCCGTCGAGGCAGTCCGCCCCGATGACGAAGACGCGCTCGTACTCCGCGAGCATGTCCACGTACGCGCGCCACGCTCGTCCGCCGGGCTCTGAGACTGTGCGAAGCCGGTCGATGCCGGCCGTCGGGGGCCAGCGAAGGCCGGGATCGGGACGCGTCATCAACGAGATGGGCCCTGCACCGCGGCGGGCCAGCTCCCCCGCGAGCGCGACGATCATCGCCTCCTCGCCGAGGCTTCCTGGCCCGGTCGTCGGAACGATCAGCGCTCCGCTGCCGGTCCGATTGCGCGCAAGCGACGCATAGAAACGGAGCGAGTGCCGCCGGAGTCGCGTCTTGAGGTTCATGAGGCCGTTGGGTCAAGGCGAGGGGTCGCCAAGGCGAGAGCGCGAGAGTATAGAGGGACGCGCGCAGCCCACAAGACGGCGGATCGGAGAGGGCAGGAACTCGACGAAGCGGGCGCGATCGGAGTCGTCGAACGCGATGACCCAGGTGGCGATCGCGGAGACGCATCCGTGGATCGCGATGACTGCCAGCGCCCGCCATGCCGACTCGGAGAGGAACAGCCAGGCGCGCATCGACGCCACCAGCGCGACGGCGACGACCGCCGCCCACGGCCCGAGGACTCCGCTGAGGAAGCGGCGCGAGTTCACTCCCGTTTCGCGCCCGAAGAGCAGGACGGCCAGCGGGGGCACCATCGCGGTCACCGCCATCGTGAGAGCCGGAAGCATCCATGGCTCCGTTCCGGGGCGCAGGGCGAACAGCAGCGCCGCGGCGACCAGCGGGACCACCCCGGCGGCGACCGAAAGCAGGGCGACCGGACGGGCCCGATCCCGCGCCTGCATCGCCATCGTGATCCCGCCGATGAGCGGAGGAATCAGCAGTCCCGCGACGATGAGCCGCGTGAACTCGATCGCCAGGTGCGGCACCGTCCCCAGCCAGAGCCGCAGCAGGGTCGGCGTCTCGAGCAGGATCGGTATGAAGAGCATCTGCACGATGAGGCCGTTGAGCAGGCAGACTTTCGTCGCCAGATCGCCGACCCGATCGTGGCGTCCCGCGCCGTGCATCGTCGCCATCGCCGGCGCCGCGGCCGCCCAGGCGGCGCCGGTCCACTGGAGCTGATATCCGGCCACCTGAATCGCGATCCCGTAGCCGGTGATCACCGATGGGAGAAAGAAGGCACCGAGCAGCAGGCTCGATCCTCGCAGCCGAAGCGTCCACGCGATCGTGCCGACGAACGACCACCCCGCAAACGAGGCGAGGTCGATCACGTCGCGACCGGAGCAGAGCGCGCGCCGGAAACGCGCTTCCGGGAAGCTCCGGATGGCGATGGCGGCGACGCTCGCCGCCCAGGCGAGCTGAATGGCGGCGAGGACCGCGGCGAGCACGACGAGCCGGTCCCCGCTCGAGCGCAGCACGATCCAGGCGCCGCCAAGCGTCGCTGCCGCGAGGAGGACCTGAAGCGTCGCGAGCCGCGCGAGGCGCTGATTGGCCGCGATGATGGCCATGAACGGCGCGAGGAACGCGGAGATCGCGACCTGGATCGCCATCAGCCCGTAGGCGGCCGTCGCCGCATGCCAGCGCTCCGTCGGGACCTTCAGGATCGCCCACAGCAGCGGGAGCAGCGCGGCCGCCGCCACCAGCACCGCGCACGCGACGCCTGCGAAGAGGGCGACGCTGCTCGAGAAGAGCGCCGTCACGCGCCGCGCATCCTGTCCGCCGATGGCATGGGCAAGGTGCCGCTGGGCGCTGGCGACGAACGCCTGCTGAAGAAGCGCGACCAGCCCGATGCTCCCGCCCAGCAGCGTGTAGATCCCGTAGTCATCGTCGCCCAGCGCGCGGAGGATCACCCGCGTCGTCCAGAGGCCGATCCAGAACGTCACCGCCATTCGGAGGAACGTCGCGCCGGTGTTGGAGACCAGAAGCCGGCCCTGACTCACTGCTCTGCGTCCCCGCTCCGGCTCCGGTCGTCCCGGACCCGCCCGGAGGCCAGGTACGGATTCCCGCGCCGCTCCGCCCCGATGGTCGTCGAGGGACCATGCCCCGGCCAGACGACCGTGCGGTCCGGAAGCGGCAGGATCACGTCGTGCAGCGACCGGCGCATCGCTTCGGGGTCCGAGGTGGGGAAGTCGATGCGCCCGATGCTCCCGGCGAAGAGCGTGTCGCCCACGAGCGCGAGCGGCGGGCGGTCGGGACGGCCGGGGTCGTGGACGAGCGTGATGCCGCCGGGGCTGTGGCCGGGCGTGTGGAGCACGCGGAAGCGAGCGCCGCCGAGCTCGAGCGTCTCGCCGCCGTGCAGCCAGCGCGTCGGCTCCGAGACCGAGACCGGGACATCGATGAAGGCGGAGAGGTTGAGCTGCGGGTCGGAGCAGAACCCGCGCTCGGCCGCGTGCGCGATCACCGGAAGCGACGGCCAGCGGCGCCGGGCGCGGTCGAGCCCGGCGATGTGGTCGCAATGGGCGTGCGTGAGGACGATCGCTTCCGGCCGGAGCCCGAGACGCTCGACCGCGTCGAGCATCGCCTCAGGGTGCTCGCCGACATCGACGATCCAGCACGGGCTTCCTCGGATGGAGTCGGCGGAGGCGTCGGACGACCGCTCCCCTTGTCGCCGCGGCCCGGAGGCGTGCGCCGCGGGCTCGGCGGCCGTGCGGGCGCTCCCCGGAGGCACGTCCGGCGCCGTCCGCCCTGGGGCGCCCGGCTCGCTCGGGAGCGCAGCCCCGGGTTCCTGCGGCCGTTCGAGGGCGACGACGTAGCAGTTGGTCTGGAACGTGCCCAGCGCGAAGGGGAGCACGCGCACCGAGGGCGGGGCGGCGCAGGTCGGATCTCGGTGCGCTTCGGGGGCCATGCGGCGGGAGCGTAGCGACCGAGAGGGACGACCGCGGGCGCTCCGGGAGCGCGCCCGCGCCGCGAGCGCGGAGAGTGAGCGGGCCAGCACTCCAGCGCTGGACCTCGTCTGCTGCGGCGAGGCCGGCGGCACGAGGTGGGCCGGCGAGGGCGCCGCCGTTCGGATCGCGCGGCGGCGCGCTGCGACGCGGCACCGAGGCCGACGTCGCGGGGACCTGCGACCGGGCGGATACACTCGGCCATGCTCATCCGTCGCGCGGAGGCCGAGGGCGCGGCGACCCTGGAGATGGAGGGGGTCAGGGGCGTCCGCATGCAGGTGATGGTCGGCCGCGCCGACGGCGCCGCGAACTTCGCGCTGCGCCACTTCGTCGTCGAGCCCGGCGGTCACACCCCCCGGCACAGCCACGACTACGAGCACCAGGTCTACATCGTCGAGGGCCGCGCCGACGTCGAGTGCGACGGCGCAGTCCATGAAGCCCGGTCGGGGGACGTGCTGCACATCGAGCCCAATCGGGTGCATCAGTTCCGCAACCCAGGCGACGCGCCGTTGCGATTCCTGTGCATGGTGCCGACGACCTTCGACTGCGGTCGACCGACGCCCGGTTCCTGATCGCAGCCGGCGGCGGCGGAAGGACCCCGTCGCCGGAGGGCGAGCCCGGCACGCGCTCGCAGGCACACTCGCGGAGCGCCGCTCCGAAGGAGCCTTCCATGCCCGCCTCCCCACCTCCCATCTCCGGCAGCCGGCGCCGCGACGCGATGATCTTCGCGGCGCTCGCCACCGCAGGCGTCCTGATCCTGCTTGCGGTGCTCACCGCCACGCGGCCCGACCTCGGAGCGTGGACCCAGACGCTCTTCGCGGCCTCGGGGATCGGCGCCGTCGTCGCCCTCTGCACGGCCTTCGCAATCGCGGGACTCTCCGGCAGCGAGGGGGACGCCGCCCGGTCGGTCCGGACGATCGAGGACCTGCTGCGCGAGCAGGTCCGTCTGCTGGCCCAGGTCCACGAGCACACGATGCTCAGCGAGGGCGGCAAGCGCCTGCTCTACCGGGCCAAGGAGCTCGACCTGCTGCGCCACGCCATCGAGGAAGACATCGCCCGCGGCGACTACGACGCCGCCCTGACGATGTGCACGACGATGGCGGAGGAGTTCGGCTTCCGCGTCGAGGCGGAGACCTTCCGCGAGACGATCGAGTCGATGCGCCGCGAGCACGTGGAGCGGAGCGTCCAGGAGAGCCTCGCGGCGCTCGATGCGGCGCTGAATGACCGCGACTGGATGGCGGCCCGGCACGAGGCGGCGCGGATCCGGCGCCTCTACCCGGATGCGCCGGCGGTCGATGATCTGGAGCCGCGCATCGAGCGCGCCCGCCAGGCGCACAAGACGGCGATGATCGAGCGGTTCGTCACGGCCGCCGATCATGGCGAGGACGAGACGGCGATGGCCCTGCTGCGCGAGCTCGATCGGTCGCTCTCCCGCGAGGATGCCGCGATGCTCCAGGAGCGGGCCCAAGGCGTGGTGGCCAGGCACCGGGAAAACCTCTCGGTGCAGTTCAACATCGCCGTCCGCGACCGCAACTGGGCCGAGGCGGTCCGGGTCGGCAACGACATCGTGCGCGAGTTTCCCAACAGCAAGATGGCCGAGGAGGTCCGCTCGATGATCGACGTTCTCCAGACGCGCGCCACGCAGGCGGCGGTCCAGGCCGCAAGCTGAGCGGCGCCGCCCGCCGACGCGGCGGGCTTCGAGCGTCGGCGCCCCGTTGCTCCCGTCGCGGCGCCGATGTCCCTCGCGGGCGCTGAAGAAAGCGGCCCGCGCCCCTCCGGGCGCGGGCCGCGTGCGGTGGCGAGTGCCGTCGCGCCTGGCGCACGGTCGCCGAGGCGTCGCGCTCGCCGATCTCCCCTCAGCGTCGTGAACCGGCGATGCCGCGGCGGAGATCCTCGTCGGCCTCGACGGAGCGGCCTGCGAGTCCGGCGAGGCCCGCTGTTCCCGTCGGGGACGCGCGCCGCGCGGGTGAAGCCATCGGCCGCTCGGGAGCGCCGGCGCCGAGCAGCGGCGTCCCGGGAGAAGAGTCCGGTCCGGGCGGGCTGAGGGCGCCGGTTCCCGGAGTCGCGGAGCTCGGGCGATCGTCGTCGCCGCCGCCGCCCCCGAGTGCCTCCGGAGGCTCGTTCCACGACGCGAGCAGGATGCCCATGTCGATCCCGTCGACGACGCCGTCGCCGTTGAGATCGGCCGCCGAGCACCCGCTGCCCCAGAGTCCGAGGAGCAGGCCGAGATCGGAGGCGGTGACCCATCCGTCCATGTCGATGTCCGCGTCGGGCGGCGGCTCCGCCTCGATCGCCGGGTCGATGGCGACTGCGATCGACTCGATCAGCACGGTGTCGAGGTGCACGTTGGGGCAGCTCAGGCGGATCGAACGGATCCGCGCCTCGGTGTCCACGATGCCGATGAAGAGCCGGTTGTTGAGCTGGAAGTTCAGCGCGGGCGAGTCCGCAGCGCCGAGTCGAGCGCCGCCGCCGGCGATGCGGTCGAAGGCCTCGAGCTTCATCGCGTTCAGGCCGAACGGGTTGAAGTGATCCGCGGTCATCACGCCGACTCCGGCGACCGGGCGACGGAAGTCCACGATCAGCTCCCACGATCCCGCCCAGCCGTTGTAGAGGTAGGTGCTCTCGACGAGCGGGCCCTCGCCGGCGGAGAGCGGCGCCGCCAGGGAGCCGAACTCGAGGCCGCTGCCCGTTTCGACATCGATCATGCAGAGCCCGCGCAGCGCGGCGCCGTGCGAGCAGAGGAACCAGAGCGGATCGAGTTCGCCATCCGGATGCCCTTCGAAGCGCATCGAATCGACGACGACGGCACCCGCCAGCTCGGCGAACGCGCGCCACTCGACGCTGTTGGCGGCGGGCTTCTGCGAGAACGTCGCGACGTCGGCGATCGCGGCGCGGCCGGAGAGAAGCAGAAGCGCGATCGCTGCGGCCCCGGCACGCGCAGCGGCTCGGCGGACGTTCCCGCGACCCGCTTCGACGCGGCGTGACCGATCCCCGTCATCGATGGAGGCCGCGAGCGCAGCCGCCTGCGGCCGGATGCCGGGCCGACGCGATGACGCGGGCGCGAAACGAACGTTGGTGTTGTTGCAGGGATGGATCATGGCACGTCCTTTCAGCCCCACGTAGGGGCGGCGGGCGGTGCGCCTGACAGCGATCGACGATCGCGCCAGGCATCCATCCATCTCTCCGTTCAGAGCTTCCGCATCGAACCGCGCTGCGGTTCCAGCGCCGCGTTCGCCGAGGCGGTTCTTCAGAATGCCGCCTGAGCCGCCGCGAAACGCCGCCGCGGGGAGACTCGCGGCGACCGGCCGCGTGCGGCTCGCGCCCATCGTCGAGGCGGCGTCGATCGAGCGCACGATCGCGACGCGCACGCGCGACGAACGCGTCGACGACGAGATGGCGCTCCTGGCGATCGTCACGCGCCTCGAGAGCATCGGCGAGGTCGCTGGGCAGCTCACCGATGGCGCGCGCGGCCGAACGCTGGAGATCCCGTGGCCGAGGGTGATCGGAGTGGACAGCCACTTCGTCCACCTCTCCTCCGACATCGACGCCGACACCGATGTCGGCTGGGAACCCGCGCGGAGCTCGGTGCCGGAGATCGCCGCGGCGATCGCGAACGCGCCGCCCTCCTACGCGCCCGATTGACGGCCGCGGGCGCGCAGCGCCCGCCGTCGCCACGTGCCCAGGATCCCTCAGCCTGAGCCCATGATCGAGCTCCCGCGCGACGCGTGGCGACCTGCCGGAAGGGACGTGCCCCCCGGAGACCGTGCCGACCGTGCACCGACCCAACCGGCTGGGGACGCTCGAGCGCTGGACTTCCTTGGACATGCCCCGCCGTCGGGCCGAGGCGCGCTGGACCCCGGCTGCCGCCCGCCCGGATTGCTGTCATCACGCTGCCGCCGTCACCGCCGCTCGCCGCCCAATCGCCTCCAGCCCAATCGACTCCAGCCCAGTCACGCCCAACCCGATCACCCTCAACCCAGTCGCGCCCAGACCAGTCACGCCCAGACCAGTCACGCCCAGTCCAGTCACGCCCAGTCCAGTCACGCCCAGCCCAGCCGCGCCCAGTCCGCCGGCTTCCCGCCAGGTGCCCCGCGAAGCGGAGGGGCCGCGAACCGATGGCCGCGCGACTCGGCGACTCAACGACACGGCGGCTCGGCGGAATGGCACAATGGCGGTTCCATGCCGACCTCTCCGCCACCTCCAGACCGATCGCGCCGCGAGTTCGTTGCCGCGTCCCTGGTCGCCGCGGGCGCCGCGGTCGTCCGCGGCGCCGAGGCCCGCGGCGCTGCGCCGGCGGACGCGACGAAGGGCACCCCGAACCCGGCCGCCGGAGATGGCGGCGCGCTCCGGAGTGCCCCACCGAGTTCTCCGCGGAGGACTCCCATCGGGGTCTCGACGTACTCGTTCTGGCACTTCCGCGGCGATCCGCCGCCGCTGCCGGCGCTGATCGACACGGCTGCGGCGATGGGCTTCGACGGCGTCGAGATCCTCCATCGGATGATGCCGACCGAGGAGAACGCCTACCTCCAGGAGCTCAAGCACCGCGCCTTCGTCAACGGCGTCGCGCTGATGGGCTTCTCGATCCACCAGGGCTTCGTCTCGCCGGATCCGGACGTCCGGCAGCGCAACGTGGAGCACACGCTGCGCTGCATCGAGCTGGCCTATCGGATGGGAATCCCGACGCTTCGGCTGAACACCGGTCGCTGGGGCACGATCGCCAGCTTCGACGACCTGATGGCCAACCGCGGGATCGAGCCGGCGCTCGAAGGTCACACCGAGGACGAGGCCTTCGCGTGGTGCATCGACGCGATCGGCAAGCTCCTGCCGAAGGCCGCCGAGTGCGGCGTCTGCATGGGTCTCGAGAACCACTGGGGACTGGGTCGCACGGCTGCCGGCGTGCTGCGGATCATCGAGGCAGTCCGCTCGCCGTGGCTGCGCGCGACGCTGGACACCGGCAACTTCCTCGAGGACATGTACCCGCAGATGGAGCGGATGGCTCCCGAGACCGTGCTGGTGCAGGCGAAGACGTACTACGGCGGCGGCGAGTGGTACGACCTCGACATCGACTACGCGCGCGTGGCTTCGATCCTCCGCGCCGTCGACTACCGCGGGTGGATCTCGCTCGAGTACGAAGGCAAGGGCGATCCGGCCGCCGAGGTGCCGAGAAGCCTGGCGATGCTGCGATCGACCTTCGACGGAGCGTGACGGCGGAGCGCGGCCCGCGAACAATCGCCATCGGCGATCTGCGGACGGAACCGCGGTCGCCCAGCGTCAGATGCCCGACCAGCCCACCCTGCCAGCTCGAGCCCATCCGATCGACTGCGTCATCATCGGCGGCGGCGTCGCGGGGCTCTTCGCGCTCGACGCGGTGATCCGCAGCGGGCGATCGGCGCTGCTGCTCGAAGCGGGCGAGCTTGGCTCGGGCCAGACCTGCTGCGCCCAGGGGATCCTCCATGGCGGGTTCAAGTACACGCTCCGCGGGCTGCTCACCGCCTCTGCCGAGGCCGTGGCCCGGATGCCGGAGGCGTGGCGCGCCAGTCTCGCCGGCAGCGCAGAGCCCGACCTCCGGAGCGTGCGCGTGCGCAGCCCGTTCTGCCACCTCTGGCAGACGCGGTCCCTGGTCTCGAGCCTCGGGATGCTCGGAGCCCGCGCCGGTCTCCGAACGGCCCCGAGGACGATCTCCGACGAGGAGCGCCCGGCGCCGCTGCGCGGAGCGCCGGGCGTGGTCGCCCGGATCGACGAACAGGTGATCGACCCGCTCGGCGTCGTCCGCGCGCTCGCCGACCGGCATCGCGGCTCGGTGCTTGCCGTCGATCGCCGCAACGGCGTCGAGTTCCGCGCCGCGAAGGGCCGCGTCGACGGACTCTCGCTCATCCGCCCCGACGACGGCCAGCTTCTCGAACTTCGCCCGTCGGCGCTGGTCCTCTGCGCAGGAGCCGGCAACGAAGCGATCCGGGAGGCGTGCGGCCTCGACCCCGCCGCGTGCCAGCGCCGACCGCTGCACATGGCGATGGTCCGCGGAAGGCTCCCGGGTCTCTGGGGCCACTGCGTGGACGGCAGACGGACGCGGCTGACGATCACGGCGGCCGAGGATGCCGCCGAGCGGACCATCTGGCATCTCGGCGGACAGCTCGCGGAGGAGGGCGTCTCGATGGCGCCCGAAGCGCTGCTGCGGCGCGCTCGCGAAGAGCTGCTCGCGGTGCTCCCCGGCCTCGAGCCGGGTCTTCTCGACGACGTCGAGTGGGCGAGCTATCACGTCGACCGCGCGGAGCGCCGGACGCCAGGCGGACTGCGGCCGGATGACGCGCAGGTGCTCCGCGAGGGCGCGGTTCTCACGGCGTGGCCGACGAAGCTGGTGCTCGCCCCGCGCGTGGCTGAGCTCGTCCTGGCGGCCCTGCCGGGGCCGGAGCACCGGTTCGACCCGACGCTCGTCGAAGGCTGGCCGCGTCCGCTGGTCGCGCTCCCGCCCTGGGACGCGGCATCGCGCTGGAGGCGCCTGTGATCGATCGACCGAAGAACGACCGCCCGCCGGAGCCTCCCTCCGCGAACGCTCGGGACGTCGGCTCCGCCGCGCCCGTGGAGCGCTCGGCGACCGGGCCATCGACGCCCAGCCCGCCGATTCCCGCCTGCGCGATGCCCGCCCGCCCGCTCGGCAGCACTCGGCTGCGCGTCCCGGCGCTGGGGTTCGGCGCCTTCAAGATCGGCCGCAACGTCGGCATCCGCTACGAGCAGCCCTATGAGCTCCCCGACGAGGCGACCGCGGCGGCGCTCCTCTCGGGAGTCCTTGACCTGGGCATGAGCCTCGTCGACACGGCACCGGCGTACGGGATCTCGGAAGAGCGCATCGGTCGCCACCTCGGGAACCGACGGCGCGAGTTCGTCCTCTGCACGAAGGTCGGCGAGAGCTTCGAGGGGGGCCGTTCACGCTACGACTTCTCGCCGGAGGCGATCGAGCGCAGCGTGCGCCGCAGCGTCGCGCGGCTCGGCGGGCGCCTCGACATCCTCCTCGTCCACGCCGACGCGGAGGACCAGCGCCGCGCCGAGGATCGCCGCATCGTCGATGCGCTGCACCGGCTCCGCGAGGCTGGACTGGTCGAGCTCGTCGGATTCTCGGGGCGCAGCGCCGCCGCCGCCCGGTCGGCGATGGAGTGGGCGGACGTGCTCATGGTCGAGTACCACCGCGACGCCCGCGACGCGGAGGCGACTCTCGCCGAGGCCCATCGGCGCGGCATCGGAACGCTCGTGAAGAAGGCCCTCGCTTCGGGCCGGCTCCCGGCGGAGGAGGCGATCAGCTTCGCGCTTGCCAACGACTCGGTGGACTGCGTGGTCGTCGGCGGCGCGAATCTCAGCCACCTGCGCGCCAACGCCGCGGCGGCGATCGCAGCCCGCGGTGCCGCACCAGGGTGACCTTGCCACGTGACGGGGCCACGTGACGGGGCCACGTGACGGGGCAACGTGACGGGGCCACGTGACGGGGCGAGCGCGTCGAGGCCGGTCATGCCGGGGAGGCCTGCCGGGCGGATGGTTCGGCCGCGCGCCCCTCAGCGAGCGGGGATCCGAAGACGCACGCCGGGACGGAGCGCGGAGGGATCGGCGATCACCGCCCTGTTCGCCTCGTAGATCGTCCGCCAGAGCGTGCCGTCGTTGTAGACCGACCGGGCGATCCCGTAGAGCGTGTCGCCCGACTGCACGACATGGAATCGCTCTCCCGCCCCCCCCCCACCCCGGGGGCCAGATCCAACGCCAGATCCAACGCCAGATCCGGCGCCTGATCCAGCGCCTGATCCGGAGGCGCCGCGGGTTGACGTCCCCCCGTCGCGCGCGGCGGTCGCGGGAACGGCCGCATCGCGCGGCGGGAGGGCGATCACCTGACCGATGCGCAGCCGCGTGGGATCGACGCCGGGGTTCGCGCGCTGAATCACGTCCCACCGGGTGCGATCACCGAGCCACGCCTCCGCGATCGTGACGAACGTGTCGCCCTCGACGATCACGTACTCGAAGAGCTCGGCGTTGCCCGCCGCAGGGCGAGCGGCGAGCGTGCGCTCGCCGGGCTGCTGACCGGCGGGCGCTGCCCTGCGCTCCGGCGCGGCCGGCTGCTCGGATGGTCGAGAACGCCCGCTCTCGGCGCCTTGAGGCGGTCGTTCCGACGACGCGCCGCGCTCGACCTCGACAAGTCGATCGAATCCGGGCGCGGGCGAGAACCCTGCGGGCGGCCGCGAGGGATCGGGCTCAGGCCCCACCGGCGTCACCACCGTGAAGCCGGGGATCGTCGGATCGTCGGACTTCCCGCCGATCTCCCGCGCCGCCAGGGCGTCGAGGAAGGTCGATCGCTCCGGCTCCTGCGGCGGCGGCTCCCGGTCTCCCGCGCGGCGCACGGGGCCGAACTCGTCTTCGAGCGCACCCAGGCCCGCGCCGCCCGGCGGACGCGATCCACCAGGGCCCAACCCGGATCCAGACCCGCGCTCGGTTCCCAGACCTGAGCCCGGCTGGCTCGCGAGCAGGGGCTGGTCGGGAATCACTCCCGCAGCGCTCCCCGCACTCCCGCGCCCGGTGCGGTCCTGGCGGCGCGAGGCCGGGGTCCGCGCCTCGGGCGCCTCCGCGGCGCCCGAGAGAGACGGCGACCCAGGCAGATCGCCGTCGGCGGCATCGCCGTGGTCCACGACCGTCGGCGGCGTCGTCCGCAGACCGATGCCGAGCCAGTAGGCCCCCGTCCCGAGGACGAGGAGCACCAGAAGAACCAAGGCGATGCGCGTTCCCTGCGTCATGGGTTCGATCTCCGTGCGAGGGCTCCGGCGCAGCGCCGGAGCGATTTCTCGAGTCTTCCGCCTCCCGCGGGCAACGCTCAGCTCCCCGGGAGCGCTTCGCGCTCATCGCGCCTGCCCGACGATCCGCCGAGGGACTCGCCGCGGCCCGGGCCTCGGCTGACCTCGCCCGACCAGACCAGGGGCGCCGCAATGGCGATCGAACTGTAGGTGCCGGTGATCAGGCCGATGAGCAGGACGAATGCGAAGGGCCGGATGCCGGTGCCGCCCTCGATGTAGAGGATCAGCAGCGCGATCATCGTCGTGCCCGAGGTGAGGACCGTCCGGCTCATCGTCTGGTTGAGCGAGAGGTTGATCGTCCTTGCGGTGGCCAGCGGCAGCTTGCCGCGGTTCTCGCGGATGCGGTCCATGATCACGATCGTGTCGTTGAGCGAATACCCGATCAGCGTGAGCATTCCCGCCACGACGTTCAGGTCGATCCTGAACTCCTCGATCAGGAGCAGCCGTCCCAGCGGGGTGTTCGCGATGTAGTGCGTCGCCGTGATCGCGGTCAGGGCGATGATCACGTCGTGCGCCGTCGCGGTCAGCGATGCGACGGAGTAGCGAAGCGACGCGAATCGGAACCAGACGTACGCCAGGATGCCGAGCACGCTCAGCGCGACCGCGACGACCGCCTGCGCCGAGAGCGTCCGGGCGACCGCCGACGAGAAGCTGCTCACCTGGTCGAGCGTGCTCGCCTGCCGCATCGCCTGCGAGACGAGCAGCCACTCCGGACGCGCGAGCCGCTGGTCCCATACGGCCAGATCGACGCGCCGCGCGTCGATGTCGCGGTCGGCGACGAGGACGGCGATCGAGGAGAAGCCCTTCGACGGATCGTCCGGATCGGCCAGCTCGAGCCCCACGACGCGTTGATCGCGCCCGAGCGCGTAGGAAAAGTCCGGCTGCTGCCGCATCCGCCGGATGCGCTGGTCGGCGGCCTCGACCGTGATCGGCGGCTCGATGTCGTCGAGCACGATCGCGACGCCTCCCATGAAGGCGTTTCCGACCGGGTCGCCGAAGCCCGGTCTCCCGATGACGTCGCCGAGGCGGCTCCGCTCCAGCGGGAAGGTGAATGCCGCCGATTCGCGCTCCTCCATGCCGCGGAAGCGCAGCTCGGGAACGACGTCGAGCTCTGCCGCGAAGAGCCGCACCACCGCATCCTGGACGCGGTCCGCGACATCCTCCTCGGCGCCGACGGCGGCGGGGTTGGCGACCTTGACCTGGAAGGTCGTGGAGCGGAAGTCGGGCGTCGTGTCTCCGACGGTGAGCACCGACGCAGCGCGGAGCTCGGCGATGACCGGATCGTCGCTCGCGGCCCCCGCCTCGCGCACGCGGCGCTCGACCTCCGCGCGGGAGAGCAGGAGCCTCCTGTTCTCGGGGTCGGCCGCCTCGCCCGGACGGGCCTCGCGCGTGGTCATCGTCAGGGCGACGCCGCCGCGGAACTCCGTGTCGAGCAGCTCCTTCCCGCGACTGAACACGAGAACGAGCCCGAGCCCGCAGACGATGATGCTGAAGGCGTAGAAGGCCTTCCGCATCGACATCCAGTCGATCTTCGGTTCGAGGAAGCGGTGCAGCGCCGGGAAGACCGTCGGCAGCATCGGCAGGGTCCGGCAGCCGAGGACATCGGTGTAGACGCGGAAGATCGTCGGCGTGATCACCATCGCCGTGAAGAGCGTGGCGAAGACGCCGATGATCATGGTCACCGCGAAGCCCTTGACCTCGGCGGTGGCGACCCAGACGAGCACGACGCAGACGATCAGGTTGGTGAACTGGCCGTCGACGATCGTGTTGAAGACCCGCTTGAAGGCGATCCGCAGCGCGGAGCGCAGATCCTCGCCGTTGTTCAGCATCTCCTCGCGGACGCGCTCGTAGATCAGGACGTTCGAGTCGACCGCCATGCCGATGGTCAGCGCGATGCCGGCGAGCCCGGGGAGGGTGAACGTCCCCTCGATCATCGACATCACCCCGAAGAGGATGACCCCCATGCAGAGCAGCGCGATGTTGGCGATCACGCCCGCAACGAGGTAGTAGATCACCATGCAGAGACCGACGGCGATCACCGAGAAGACGCAGGCCCGAAGTCCGCGCCGGAGGTTGTCGCCGCCGATCGACGGACCGAGGATGCTGATGGAGATCGGATCGGGGCTCAGCCGCGCGGAGAGCGAGCCCGCCGCGAGCACGCGGATCAGGTAGGAGAGCTCCGCGTCGCTGAACTGCCCTTCGATGATGCCGGAGCCGCGAATCGCCGAGTTGATGTTCGGAGCCGAGTAGACCTCGCCGTCGAGAACGATCGCCATCGGCTGGCCGATGTTGGTTCCGGTGAGCCGCCCCATCAGGCTCGCGCCGGCGCTGTCGAGGCCGAAGGCGACCGCGGGACGCCCGAGCGAATCGATCGTCCGCCCGACGCGCTGCATCGACCACGGGCGGTCGGGCGAGTGGGCCATCGACTTGGACTGCGTGGTGTAGAGCAGCAGGTAGATCTCGCCCTCGTGCACCCCGGCGACGAGGCCACGCCCGGCGAAGTACCCCACCGGATCGGTTGCGAGCGCTTCGAGCAGGACCGGCGAATCCGCCCACTGCTTGCGGTCGTTGATGCGAAACCACCCGGCGACGGCGCTGTCGACCGCCTGCGGCCCGCCCTCCTCGAGCTGACGCCGAAGCTGCTCCGGGTTCACCCCCTCGGCGCGGTCCGGCCGCACGGCGATGCGGAACTCGAGCACGCCCGCGCCGCGGAGCAGCCGCCGCAGATCATCGGGATCGTCGAGCGTGCGCCGCCGCGCCGAATAGGCATCCCACGCCGCGACGACCTCCTCGATCCTCCGGGAAAGGTGCGGAAACTGGGTCTTGATCGCGACCAGTTCGCGCTCGCGCGGGCTGTCGCCCATCACCGGCCGACCGGCTTCATCGAGGACCGGACGGCCGTCAGGCCCGAGCAGCCCGGTCGGCTCGTTCGAGAGCGAGAGCGCGCGGACGAAGCGGCCCTGGTCCATCCCGAGCGCGAGCAGGTCGTCCCGGAGCCGCTCCTCGGCGATCTCGGTGGCGGCGATCTCCGCTTCCAGCGCCGCGATCGCCGCCTCGTCCGCGGACTCCGTGACGAGCGTCTGAAGCCGCGTGCGCAGATCGCGCGCCGCATCGAACGTCTCCTGAAGCCGCACGGCGGCGTCGCGGACCGTTCCCTCATCGGAGAATCGCGTCGGCGCGGTGCGCTGGCGCAGCGCCTCCTCGAGATCGGCCTCGGAGATGCGGGCGCCGTCGAGCAGCCCGTCGAGAGCTCGGCGGTACTGCACCTGGAGCGCGCGCACCTCCGGCGTCGGCAGCGGCATCACGACCTCGATCCGGTCGCCGCCCTGCGGCGCGATCGTGATGTCGAGCACGCCTCTGGGATTGACGCGATCCTTCAGGACCTCGACGACCTGCGCGATCGTCGCTCCCCGGTCGGCTCCCTCCGGCGTCTTCACCGTGTAGACCAGGCTCACGCCGCCGCGCAGGTCCTTGCCGAGCCGGAGCCGCTGGCTCGGCGGGACGATGTACCAGACGCAGAACGCGAGGAACGCGAGGATGAGGACGATTCGAATGACGAGATTGCGCATCGGGTGATCGCGTCTGTTGAGCGCTGCCGGTGGCGGCGGCGTTGGGCCGCCCCTGGCGGAGTGCGGCGGAAGTCGGTGCGGAGGCCGGGCGTGCGGTCGGGTCCGGTGCGTCGCGGAGATGCCTCGCTGGACGCCCGAGGCAGCGCGGCGCCGGCCGTGCGCGGCGAGGGGTCGAGGTCGCGGGCGCCGACCTCAGTCGGAGGCGCGGTCGCCGGCTCCTCCCGCAGCCTCCCGGAGGATCTGCTGAACGGAGCTCTTCGCGAAGGTGATGCGGACGTTCGAGGCTTCGTCGACCTTGAGGACGACCGTGTCGGACTTGACCTCGACGACCGAGCCGATCACGCCGCCGACGGTCTGAACCCGATCGTGCTTCTTGATCGCCCCGAGGAGCTCCTCGCGGCGCTTCCGCTCGCGGCGCGAGCCGAAGACGGTCATGAGGATCATCGCCACCACCAGCGCCAGCACCATGTACATGAAGAACATGTCGCCGCCGCCCCCCCCGCGGACCTGGGGCGATCCGCCATCGACCACGGCCCCGGCGGGCGCGGCGCCCACCTCCGGCCGTCCGGCGAGCGGAAGGGCCGCGAAGACGTTGATCGCTGGAGGCATCTGAAAGGTCTGAGAGGCGTGGGAGGCGTGATCCATGGATGACCAGTGAGGCGGGCGGGACAAATGGGACATGCGGGCGAACGGAGGCGGATTCGAGACGGCGGAGCGTCCGTGATTCGATGCTCGCCGGGATCTTCAAGGCCCCGCGATGGCGCTCGCGAAGGCGGATGTCGGCGCGCGGTGCGCCCAGGCGTGTCGGGCGGGAGCCTGCGGCAGGCCTCAGCACGCTCGAGGCACTGTTCGCGCCCCGCCTCGCCCCGACTGACGCGCAGCGGCCGGTGGGCTGCGACCGACGGATGCACCACCGGCCCGTCGCGCGATCGGGTCCAGCGGCGGACCGGGCGCGGTCGCCCGCTGCGCAGGCGCGAGGGAAGCCCTGGGCGCCGCGGCGGCTCATCGCTCAGCGCGACCGAACCTCCGCCGACCCGCCGCAGGCCCCGTCGGCGCGGAGGACCGGCCAGTCGCGGTCGAGCGAGGACCACGCATCTTGGCGGATCGCCTCGCGGATGTCCAGCAGGAGGCGCTGGAAGTGCCGGATGTTGTGCATGCTCGCGAGCGTCGGTCCGAGGATCTCCTCCGCCATGAAGAGGTGCCGAAGATAGGCCCTGGAGTACCCCCCGCGGCAGGTCGGGCAGTCGCAGAGCGGATCGATCGGCAGCGGATCGAACCGATACTGGGCGTTCCGGAGCCGAATCGGGCCGTGACGGGTGAAGACGAGGGCCTTGCGGCCGTTGCGGGTGGGGAGGACGCAGTCGAACATGTCGACCCCGGCGGCCACCGCCATCGCGATGTCCCGCTCGTATCCGACCCCCATGAGGTACCGCGGCCGGTCGGTCGGGAGCAGTTCGGCGGTGTGCTCGACGACCCGGCGGATCTCCTCGGGCGACTCCCCCACCGCGACCCCTCCGATGGCGTACCCCGGCAGGTCGAAGGAGGTCACGCCGGCGGCGCTGATCGAGCGCAACTCGAGATCGGTCCCCCCCTGAACGATGCCGAAGAGCGCCTGCTCGGAGGGCCGGAGATGGGCCCGGACAGAGCGATCGAGCCAGCGGAGCGTGCGGGCGTTGGCCTCGACGAGGCGCAGGCGGTGCGCCGAAGACCCCGCGCCGGGGGCCGATGGCTGCGCCGGCGGGCAGTCGTCGAAGGCCATGATGATGTCGGCGCCGAGGGCGTTCTGCACCTCGATCGAGCGCTCCGGCGAGAGATCGATCGTCGAACCATCGATGAAGGACCGGAAGCGCACGCCGCGATCGTCGATCGCTGTTCCGACCGGCGCGGAGCGGCGCGGCCGCGCCGCGCCGGTGCCGGCCGCGTCCGGTCCGCCTCGCCGCCGCGCCACCGAATGCGACCAGGCCTGGAATCCTCCGGAGTCCGTGAGGATCGGGCCGTCCCAGCGCATGAAGCGATGGGCGCCTCCAAGCGCCTGCACGATCTCCGGACCCGGCCGCAGCAGCAGGTGGAATGCGTTGTTGAGGATCACCTGCGAGCCCGTCGATCGGACCTGATCGACGGAGAGCCCCTTCATCGCCCCTGCCGTCGCCACCGGCATGAAGGCGGGCGTGTCGAAGCCTCCGTGCGGCGTCTCGACCCGTCCGAGGCGCGCCGCGGTGCGCGAGCAGCGAGCGAGGATGGAGAAGCGAAGTGCGCTCACGCCGGGCGACTCCGCTCACTCGTATCCAAGCCGCGCGAGGTCGTCCTCGTCGAGACCGAAGTGATGACCGATCTCGTGAAGCAGCGTGATGCGGATCTCCTCCCGGACCGCCGCCTCGCCCCCCATCGGCGCTCCCTCCTCGTCGAAGCGCTCGTCCCAGCCGCCGGCCTGTTCGATGATCCCCTCGCGGAAGAGGTGGATGGTCTCCGGCATGTCGAAGCCCTGCTGGAACGAGCGTTCGGTGAGCGGCGTTCCCGAGTGCAGTCCGCAGAGCGTCTCCTGCTCGGCGTCGATTCCCAGTTCGCGGAGCAGCGCCCGCGAGGGGCGGTCGTCGACGAGCACCGGCGCCTCCTCGAGCAGCTCGTGCAGCGCCGGCGGGATCGCCGCGAGGATCTCCTCGAGCAGGCGGTCGAAGCGTTCCCGCTCGCGCGGCGTCATCGTCCCGAACGCTCCGCGATGGCGACGCCCGTCGGCCGCCCCGCTCCCGGAGCTCCGTCCGTGCCGGCGGCCGAGGCGGCCGCGCCGTGCGCCGCTGCCGGCGCGGGCGGGCGCACGGCGCCGATGAGCTCGGCGACGTTGGCGCAGCCCTGGTCGCGAACCCAGCGCTCCAGCCCGCGAAGGACCGTCAGCGGGCGGCGCGGATCGACGAAGAGCGCCGTCCCCATCCCGACCGCGGTCGCCCCGGCGAGGATGAACTCCGCCGCGTCCTCCCAGCACATCACGCCGCCGACTCCGAGGATCGGCACGCCTGCGTCCCGCGCGACGCTTCGATGGACATCGTGGACCATGCGCACCGCGATGGGATGGATCGCGGGCCCGCTGAGGCCGCCGCGCCCGTTGCTCAGCCGCGGCAGGCGCGTCCGCACGTCGATCGACATCGCGCTGATCGTGTTGATCAGGCTCAGCCCATCGGCGCCCCCCTCGATCGCCGCCGCCGCCATCGCCACGATGTCGCTGACGTTCGGCGAGAGCTTGACGAGCATCTTCGTCCGCCCGAGCGCCGGGCGCACCTCGCGCAGGAGCCCCAGCAGCGAGGCCGGATCCTCGCCGAACATCAGGCCGTCGACGGTGTTCGGGCAGGAGACGTTCAGTTCGGCCATCTGGACCGCGGAGCGCTCGTCGAGCGCCGCCGCGATCGCGACGTAGTCCTCGACGCTGTTGCCCGCGATCGAGGCGACGAGGACCGTTCCCAGCCGCTCCGCCGCAGGGAGCTTCTCCGCGATGAACCGCTCGACGCCGACGTTCGCCAGCCCGATGGCGTTGAACATCGCCCCGGGGAGGCCGACCATCCGCCACGGCGGATTGCCCCCGCGGGAATGCCGCGTGATCGACTTCGAGATGATCGCCCCGAGCAAGGCCGGATCGATCGCGTCGGCGATCTCGTCGACATACCCGCACGTGCCGGCCGCCGCGACGACCGGGTTGCGAAGCGGGATCCCTGCGAAGTTGGTGAAGAGGGCGCTCACGGCCGAAGGTCGGCGATGGTAGAGGATCCGGCTGCGCTCTGGATCGGTTCTGAGTCGGTTCTGGATCTGCTCCTGAAGCCGGAATTTCTGGGAGAGTCCGCTCGATCCGCCGGGCGCGCGACGCCCGAATCGCGCCTTCCTCGGCTGGCGGCAGCGACGCTCGCGCCGCATCCGCGATGGCCTTCAGACAAGGGAGTTCACGTGCAGACCTCAGCAAAGTTGCTTCTCGCAGCCACCCTCGCTCCGATCGCGGCGGCGGCCTCCCCGTCGTTCGCCCAGAGCGTTCCCGGGTTCACGGTCTCGACCTACGCGAACCCGACGCATCCGGTGCTGCTGTCGTTCGGGCCCGACGGAACGCTCTTCGCAGGCCGCGATCCCGTGGCGACGGGCTCGACCACGCCCGTGAAGCCGACGAGAATCGGCCCCGGTGGATCGCCGGTCGCCTCGATGGGCGCCGTGAACATCCCCGATCCTGACACCGTCCTGCTCGATGTCACCGGGAGCATCTCCGGAGTCGCCGGCACGCTTCTGGTCGGCGGTCTTCTCGACGGCAGCAGCACCAGCGGGCAGATCAGCGGGATCCGCCCGGACGACTCCGTCGTGCAGGTCTTCGCCGGCGGCCCGTGGGCGAACCCGGTGGAGATGAAGTTCGACGCGGAGGGCCGACTCGTCTTCACCGACTCCGTCTCGCGCGGCATCTGGGTCTCGACCGGGAGCGCGCCGACGCTCCTCGCGACGCTCCCCGGCAGCGCCGCTCCCACGTACCTGACCTTCTCGCCGAGCGGCCAGATCGTCGTCGGGGGGAGCGACGGGGTGATTCGGATCTACAACGCCGACGGATCGCCGGCCGACGGGTCCTTCGCGAGCTTCGGCTCGCTCGGCGGCATCGAGCACGCCCCGGGCGGCGCCTTCGGGACTGACCTGCACGTCCTCGACAGCGCGGCTGGCACGCTCGTCCGGGTGAGTCCAGCCGGCGCGAAGACGATCATCGGCACCGGCTTCGCGACCGGCGCGGCGACCAAGGACATCGCCTTCGGTCCCTGCGGAAACCTCTTCGTCTCGGTGCACTCGCAGAACGCGGTGCGCGTCATCGCGCCGCTCGGCTGCGCGTGCAACTACACGTCCGAGCCGGACTTCGACGGCAGCGGCTCGGTGGACGGTGCCGATCTGGGCGCGCTGCTCGGCGCGTGGGGTACCGACGACTGCGCGACCGACCTCAATCGCGACGGGATCGTCGACGGCGCCGATCTCGGCATCCTGCTCGCCGGGTGGGGTGTGTGAACGCGGCGGGGACGCGCCTTCGAGGGGATGCGAGTCGCCGAGGTCAGAGCGACCTCGGGGCGAGAGCGGCCCGGCGGATGAGCCTCGGCGCCGCGCTGCTCCTATCCTCGCGGCGATGTCCACGGCGACGCGAATCGAGCAGTTCGAGAAGATGGCGGCGGCCGATCCCGAGAACGACATGGCCCACTTCAGTCTGGGGCGGGCCTACCTCGACGCGGGGCGCTCTGCCGAAGCCGCGCGGAGCTTCGAACGCTGCGTCGAGCTCAACCCGGCGATGAGCAAGGCGTACGAGCTCGGAGGGCGGTCGATGATCGCGGCCGGCTGGGCCGACCGGGCCGTCGGTTTCCTGACCAGCGGCTACGAGACGGCGACGCGCCGGGGCGATCGGCTCCCGCAGCAGGCGATCGCCGAGCTGCTCCGCTCCATCGGGCGCGAGCCTCCGGCGCTCGCCTCGGAGGCCGCCCTGCCCGAGGAGCTTCCCGCGGGCACGTTCGTCTGCCGCCGAACCGGCCGACCCGGGACCAAGCTCGATCGCCCGCCATTCCGCGGTCCCGTCGGGGCCTGGATCCAGGAGAACATCTCGGCCGAGACCTGGCGAACCTGGATCGGTCAGGGGACCAAGGTCATCAATGAGCTGCGGCTCGACTTCTCCCGCGATCGCGACCAGGAGACCTACGACCGGCACATGCGCGAGTACCTCGGGATCGACGAGGAACTCCTCTCCGAGCTCACCGGCCCGGGTCGAGCGCATTCGCCGACGTAGCGACGGGCTCCTCCGCGCCGAGGCCGTGCGGCCGACGCGCCCGTCGCGGCGGACTCCGCAGCCGGGAACAGCCGTGCAACGACGACGTCGGCGACCATCGCGGTCGCCGGCGTCGTCATTCGGAATGCGCCGGATCGCGCTCGGAGCGGGCTCTCGCGCCCGTCAGCGCGTCGAACGCTGCTGGCGCTGCTGCTCGCGCAGGTCCGCAAGCTGCTTCTGCGTGTCGCGGAGCAGGCGCTCGAGGTACTCCTTCGGGGCAACCCCGAGGTCGTACGCCATGACGTTGAACGCGCGATCCCACCATGCGATCAGGTCCCGGATGACGGAGACGCGGACGCTCAGCCCTCGCTCCGAGGCGTCGCCCTGATCCTGGGCCCGGATCATCAGCCGGGGAACCTCTTCCTTGCAGCGCTTGATCGTGTCCTGCCAGTTGCGGTGGAGCCGCCGGCCGCGGTCGTTGACCTCGCGCCATTCCGGCAGGCCGAGCAGCGCCGCAAGCTCCGCCTCGGTGTCCGCGGTGCCGTCGCTGAATCTCGAGTGCAGGGCGTTGCGGGCGTTGAAGGTCAGGTTCTCGGTGCCGCTGGAGAGGACGTACTGGCCCTGCATCGTGTCGAACCACGTCACGTTCCCGGTGCGCTCATCGACGTCGTACGAGGTGATCTTGTTGAAGTCGATCATCGAGCGGACCGGAATGGGGTTGCGTCCGCCCATCTCGGCGACCTTGGAGCACATGTCCAGCCACGCCTGGAGACGCTCGCCCTTGATCGATCCCGTCGCGTCGAACATCGTGATCGCGCCGAGCGAGCCCACGGACATGAAGTAGATCTCATCGCAGTGCAGGGCGACGAACGCGCCGCCGGAGATCGCCTTGCGGATCCAGGAGACGACGCGGTGCTTGTGCTTCCACTTCTTGAAGGTCTCGTGGATCTTGTCGCCTTCGATCACGAGGCCGCCGGGCGAGTCGATCAGAAGCACGATGATCTGTCCGGGTCCGTGCTTGTCGGCTTCCTCGAAGATCGCGACCAGTTCCTCGTTCCTCATTCCGATGCCGAGCGTCCCTTCCATCGGAAGGAAGAAGACCCCTTGGAACGTGCCGGACTCGCCGGACTGGCCGCCCGCCGCGGGCGCCGTCCCCGGTCGAGCGGCGGATCCCGTCGGCGCTGCGGCGGTTCCGGAACCCGAGCCCGGGCTCGAACTCGATCCGGACCCCGCAGCCGCGCCGCCGTCGACCGCCGTCATCGAACGCATGTCCGAGCGGACGACGACCTTGGTGCCCTTGATGCCCGCGACGCTGGTCTCGAGCTTGACGAAGAGCCGCTCGACGGCGCGAAGCTCGCCGACGTAGGTCTGAAGGACGCCGTTCTCCAGCACCGAGATCTCCACCTGATCGCCGATCTCGCCACGCCAGACGACGCCGTTGGAGAGGACGACCTCGAGCGCCGGAGCGGCGCGAGCGGCCGCGACCGGGGCTGCGGACGCGGGGCGATCGAGCGGGACCGTCCCGAGAAGTCCGACGGCGACGAACCCGAGCGCCGCAAGCGCGGCCCCGGCGACGCGCCGACGGAGGCCGTGCGTGCGGTCAGGAGAGGACTTCGGACCGAGTGCCGAGAAGAACGTTCGCATGGAGAAGCTACCGATTGAAGTTCACGAAAGATCGTCAGGAGAGGCGGGGAATCGAAGCACGCCCGGGCGGGCGCCGGGGATGCGACGAGCCGGAGCGAGGCCGGAACGACGGCGCAACCCCAAGCCCGCGTCACGTCCGCGGCATCCTCGCGTCAGCGACCGCGACGGCCGCCGCCTCCGCCGCCAGTTCCGCCGCCGAGGCCCGCACCGCCGCCGCCGCCGCGGGAGCCGCCGGTCTGGTTGGCCCTGCGGGCCTCTTCAAGCAAGCGCGTGATCCGGTCGATCTCGCGCTCGAGCGCCATGCGCGTGACGCCGCGCGACATCCGCCACCGGGTCTCGATGGCCGGGTAGCGCCGCATCGCGTTGACGATGTCCTGGAGCGCCTGCCGCGCCTGCCCGAGGTAGCGGGCGGCGTCGCGCCCGGAGGCGTAGCGCATCGCGTCCTGGTAGTCGAGCATCCGCTTCGCGGCGTTCTCCATCTGCCGGCGCCACTCCTCGACGTAGCGCTCGACGATCTTGCCGCTGTCCGGGACGACCTCGTACTCGCGGTAGCCGAGCAGCAGCATCAGCTCCGAGAGGTCGTCGGCCATGCCCTGGGCAAAGCCGATGTCGGACGCAGTCCGCGCGGACATCCCCGCGGCGGACTTGTCGCTGTTGTCGATGATCCACTGGCCGGCGTTGTCGAGCGACCACTTCAGGTTGCGTCCCTCGAAGGAGACGCTGAGCATCCGCTCCGGCATCATGAAGGCCTCGGCGATCTCCTTGGGATACCCGCCGAGCTCGAAGAGACCTGCGCCGTAGGCGACGACCGCCGCCGTCCACTTCGCGCCGACCTGGGCATCCGGCGCGCGGCGGCGGGCGCTGCGGACCATTCCATCGCCGCCCGCGAACCGCGCCGAGCTGGCCATGTAGAGGTCGGGAAAGGCCGCGGCGAGGAAGACCGAGTTTCCGACCGCGTCGTGGACCCACATCACCTGCCGCACGCCGATCAGCTCTCGCTTCAGCGTCTCGGCGAGCGTGCGGATCTCATCGAGATCGGCGACGCCGACCTCCTCGGGGTCGTCATCGGGGAGGTAGTAGTTCTGGTTGTAGTCGAACGACTCCATCTCGTAGACGACCAGGTCGGGGTTCACCCGCTTGATGTCCTTGATGACGTCGTCGTAGATCGACTTGACGATGTCGGTGCCCATCTGACCGCGCATGGGAACGACGTAGACCTTCGGCACCGCGACTTCGGTCGACCCGTCGTCCTGAGTCGATGGACCCCCGATCGCAGCGCCGCCCGCACCGAGCGCAATCGCCGCTGCGACGACGCCGGCGAGCCCGCGCCTTCCCCGTCGTGCGGGGACGCCGTCGCGACCTGCGGTGGTGTCGCATCGATCGACGGAGATGTGATCCTGCAAGTCGTGCCGCACGTCATGCTGGTAGTGCATGGGGAATCTCCCGAGGAAGAGGGGGTGCATTCAGGAAGACGGACTGCCGAGGATACGTCGAACTGGAGAGCGGAGACCGGAAACCCGCGTCCGGCCACAGGCGGCCCGCTCTGCAAGAAGACCTGCGGGCCGGCGCTTCGCGATCTGCTTCGCCGCCCGGCCATCTTCGCCGCCTCGCCGCCCAGCCACCGCGTGGCCCACCGCTCGGCAACCCGCGTGGCTCAGAACGCACGGCGGGCGGTGGGCTCGCTGCGGCACGCTCGCCTGCCCTGAGCGCTCAGCGGTGCGCCGCGCTGTCAGCCCCCAACCAAGACCGCCACAGGACCGCGAGAGGATCGCTAACGAGACTCGCCTGCCGCGGCGCCGCGGAGGGGCTGACCGACGACGGTCGCCGAAGCCGCGCCTTGACGAGCGATCGCCGCGTGCAGGCTCCCGCCGATCGGCGGCTGAGCGCTCGAAGAACGCGGGTCGTTTGGTCTCCGCGCTGCGATCGAGGCTGACAGGAAGGTACGACGCGAGGGGCCGCGATTGGTTCCGTGACACAGCCGCGGCACCGCAGCATCAGTCGTTTGCGCCGTTCCCGGGAGCGAGCCCGCCGTCAGGCCTCCTTCCGGCTCGTCGCCCAGCCCGAGCGCCGCCGGGAACGGGCGCCGCCCCGTCCGACAGCCGCCGCGCGAGGTCGATCGCCTCCGCCCCGGTCCGAACCCGCGCCTCGAGCTGCGCGTCGTAAACCGCGCGGAGCACCGTCGCGAAGCGCGGACCGGGCGCGAAGCCCTCCGCGATGAGGTCGTCCCCGCTGAGCAGCGGCGTCGGCGAAAGGCCGCCGGGTTCGGCGGCGAGGGTGGTGATCTCGGAGCGGATCTGCATGGCCCGCGCACGATCGGTGGTCTCCAGCAGCGCGAGGGCCGCCTGCATCCACGGGCCGGCTGCGAGGCGCTTTCGGGCGGCGACTCCGAGGGTTGCCCATCGCATCGGCGGCGCGTCTCCCCGCCGCCCGATGCCGCTCGACGGCGCTCCGCCCTCTGGGATCGGATCGACGAGGCCGATCGCCGGGCCGAAGCGAAGCAGCATCTCGCCGAGCGCTTGCCGCTCCGCGTTGGAGAGGACGAGCCGCTCGCTCCAGCGATCGATGGCGGAGCGAAGCAGCTCCGGGAGCCCGCCCGCTTGGGCGAGCGACCGCGCGTCGCTCGCGCGAAGCGCCCGCCGTCCATGCACCCGATCGAGCAGCCAGGCGGCCATCGGGAGCTCCGCGCGGGCTGCGACCTCCGGCGCCGGCTGCGCGCCGCTCCACCCCGTCGGCTCCAGTCCGCTGAGTCCGCCGAGGCGGGGCAACGGAGCGGAGAACGACGGTTCACCGAGCACGACGCCGTCCAGTCCGAGCTCCTGGAGCTGCGCAATCGCCGTCGCCCGGCTCGCGTGGCCGAGCATCCGTCGGACCTCCTGCCCGATCCGCTCCCGGCTGACGCCTTCGAGTGCCGCAGCGTCCCCGACCGCGCCCGCCGTCGCCGGATCGATCGCCAGCGAGAAGCGAGCTGCGAAGCGGACGGCGCGGAGGGCTCGGAGCGGATCCTCCCGCAGCCGCGCTGCGGGATCGCCGATCGCCCGAAGGAGATTGCGCCGCAGGTCTTCCTGACCGCCCACGAAGTCGATCACCGCGCCGGTCGCGGGATCCTCGAAGAGCCCGTTGATCGTGAAGTCCCGACGGAGGGCGTCCTGCTCCGGCGTGCCGAAGCTGACCGCGTCCGGGCGGCGTCGATCGCTGTACGTCCCGTCGCTGCGAAACGTCGCGACCTCGACGCTTCGGCCGTGACGCCGCACGAGCATGACGCCGAAAGCCTCCCCGACGCCGAGCGCCCTGGGGAAGAGCCGGCGGATCGTCGCGGGAGTCGCATCGGTGGCGATGTCATAGTCGGTCGGCGTCTCCCCGCGCAGGCGATCGCGGACGCATCCGCCCGCGAAGTAGGCGATGTGCCCGGCGGCCGAGAGCGCTGCGGCGATCTCGGCCGCGACGGCGCGCGCCGGGATGTGGCTGGGCGAGGTCATGGCACGCCGGCATCCGCTGCCGACAGCGGGATGGTACCGATCGGCCGGGGCGCCTCCGCTCCACGCGCGGCCCCTCCGGCTGCCGATCGAGCGGCGCACGCCCGAGCGCGCCAGCGCGGGGCGGGGACCGATCCGCGATCGCGACGGCGCGGAGGTTCCGTGAGGGCCCTTCGTCGCGCTCGACCGCTCGACCGCTCGACGGGGGTGCATGACCGCCCCTCGCACCGCTCGCGGGCGTCGGCTACCATCGCCCCGTTCAGTCCGCGTAGCTCAATTGGATAGAGCGTCGCCCTCCGAAGGCGAAGGTTTTGGGTTCAAGTCCCGACGCGGACGTTGCTCGAAAGAAGGCCCCGCACGGCGGTCTTAGGGTCGCCTCCGCCGGTCGCGTCCTCCCGTCGGGCTGACCTCTCGGGTCCATCGGTCGCGTCCACCTCTCGCGGCTCGCCTTCGGGGGCACCTCCCCGATTCGCCTCGACGCAGCCCGCCTGTCGTCGTTGCGTGCGGGCGGCGACGCACGCCGTCCCCACGCCCATCCCGCATGACCCTCGCAGAGCTCCAGCAGTTCATCCGCGACCGCTATCACGCCACGGACAGCGCCCGGGGCGTGGCGGGAACGCACCTGTGGTTCTCCGAAGAGCTGGGCGAGCTGGCTCACGCCCTCGGCCGCTTTCAACGCGGCGACCCGGATCCGGAGAATCTCGCCGAGGAGTTCGCCGACGTGCTCGCGTGGCTGACGACGCTCGCGAACGTCACCGGCGTCGATCTGACCGCCGCGTTTCACGCCAAGTACATCAAGGACGGCGGCCCGGCAGGCACGAAGTAGCGGGCTTCTTGCTCCGGCGCCCCTTGGCGCCGTCGCGAAGCGGTCGGAAGCGGATGCTGTGCAAGGAGACGGGACGCAGATGGGGCGCCGGCGGCCCCTCTGCGGGCCATCAAGCCCCCCAAGGACGAAACGAGCTGCGAGCCTCGACGCAGCCGAACGCCGCTTCCGGACGCCGCAGCACGAGACGACGGGCGCCGGAGTGCGAGGTCACTCAGACCGCCCGACTCGCGACCAGTTCCGGAGACGCCGCCTGCCGCCCCGCGCGGCCTTCTGCGGAGATCCCCGGGGCGGGGAGCCCGAGGGGCGTCCGGTGGCGAACGTAGGATCGCCCCTCATGGGCGTCGGGCGCATCGATCGGGCATTTGCCGCCGTTTCAGACTCCGCCGACGCAGAGGAAGTCTCCGGGCCGGTGCGCGAGCGTGGCACGGATGGGCACATGCATCCCGGCGGAGATCGCGATCCTCGCCGCCGGGGCCGAGGCGGGGGCGCTCTCATGCCCTTTCTGGTCGCCGGCCATCCCGATCTCGCGGCGACCGAGGCGACGATCGAGGCGATCGCGGCCGCGGGCGCACAGGCGATCGAGCTGGGGATTCCCTTCTCCGATCCCATCGCCGACGGCCCGGTGATCGCCGAGGCGATGCATGCGGCGCTTCGGCACGGGGCCACGCCCGAGGCGATCCTGGCGATGGTGCGACGCCTTCGCGCCGGCTCCGGTCAGGCGCGCGACCTTCCGATCATCGCGATGGTCTCGATCTCGATCGTCGATCGGATCGGACGCGATCGGTTCGTCGGCGATCTCGCCTCGGCGGGCATCGACGGGCTGATCGTCCCCGACCTCGATCTCGACGAAGCCCCGGCGCTCCGCGGCTCGTGCGACCGCGCCGGGATCTCCTTCGCGCTGCTCATCGCGCCGACGACCCCGCAGTCCCGCGCCGCGCAGATCGCTGGGCTGTGCAGCGGCTTCGTCTATGTCCTCGCCCGCACCGGGATCACCGGCGAACGCGGGGCGCTCCCCGCCGGGCTTCCGGCGCGGATCGCAGCGCTGCGGGCGGCTACGCCGCTTCCGCTGGCGGTCGGCTTCGGCATCTCCACTCCGGAGCAGGTCCGCGACGTGCTCGCCGTCGCCGAGGGCGCCATCGTCGGGTCGGCGCTGGTGCGGCGCATCGAGGAGGCGCACGGCCGCGGCGACGATGTCGCGGTCGAGGCCGCGCGGTTCGTCGAGCTGCTCGTCACGGGAGCGTCCGCGCCCGCGGAGGCTCCGCCGTGAGCGCGCCGGGCGCGGCGGCGGCGACGATGGCGGGATCCCCGGCGCCGTCGATCGCCCGCGGCACGGTGCATGTCCTCTTCGCCTGCGACCTCGCCTCGACCATCGATCTCGACCGCGCCGCGCTGCTCGTCGACGGGCCCGCGGAGCGCGGCGCCTTCCGTGAGCGGCGCACGCCGAGCCATCTGCGGATCGAGCCGCCGCCGCTGCGCTTCGAGGTCGCGGTCCGACCGGTCGCCCTCCGCGGCATCGAGACGCGGGCGCTCGCGGAGGTGACGCTCTTCGACTTCGGCGGAGCGCTGGCGAGCTTCAAGGCCGAGTTCGCCGGACCGCTCCTCGGCGTCGTCGAGCTCAGCGAGGCGGTCTACGAGAATCCCGAGCTGGCGGCGGCGGCGGAGGAGGTCTTTCGCGGGATCGTCGCCCGCTTCGCACCGGCGCTCGTGCGCCCGCAGGCGCACTTTCCGCTGGAGGACTACGCGGTCTTCCAGGTCGCCGCCTTCGAGACGCCCATCGCGCCCGAGGACCTGCTTCGCGACCACGGGGCGACGATCGCGGCGATCCTGCGCGCCGAGCCGGGAGCGCTCTCGGCGCAGGAGATCGCCGAGGCGCTCGGCCAGTCGATCTCCTACCGCCCCGACGACATGCTCGTGGTCGACTGGAACGCCGCCTTCGCCCTCGACGACGACTTCGAGAGCGTCGAGGCGCTGCTGGGGGTCGCCAACGTCGAGCTCGCCGAGCTGCGCCTGCTCGACCGCCTGCTGGACGACCTGCTCGAGGGAACCTACGAGCGCCTGCCGCGGCGCACCTTCCGCGATCGGATCGGCCTCGGCCGCGTGCGGCAGGAGCTCAGCCGCCTCGCGGCGCTCCAGATGGACGCGGCGCTGCTCTTCGAACAGGTGGACAACGCGGTCAAGCTCTTCGGCGACGAGTATCTCGCCCGCGTCTATCGCCTCACGGCGCGGCGGCTCCATGTGCCCGACTGGAGCGTCAGCGTGCGGCGCAAGCTCGAGACCCTCGACCGGATCTACTCCGTCGGGAGCGACGAGCAGGCTGCGCGGCGGATCGAGCTGCTGGAGTGGATCATCATCCTCCTGATCGCCTGGGAGGTGCTCAGCGCCCTGCTCTGGAAATAGCGCAGCGGCGGCGGCGATCGGCGATGGCGCCGGCGCGCCGATACCCGGAGTGCGGGACCGTCAGGCAGGCGGGGCCATCGACTGCTCGGTCGCGGCCGGCGAGGAGGCGGCGCGCCGCGCCGCGGCGGATCGATCGTCGTTCAGCGCCATGCACCTCGACACCGCCGCTCGCAGCCTGTGGCGAAAGTCACTCGGGCTGCGGACGAGCGGAAAGGCGAATCTCCTCGTGCCGCCGCACGGCGGGAGCGCCGCCGACGCGCCGGCACGCTAACGGAACTCCCGAGCGCGTCCGGCGACGGCGCTGCCGATCTCGATCGACTCCACGCGCCGGGCGACGACATGGACGACCTGTCCCTGCCGCTCGACGTGACCATGGACGAGCAGCGCAACGCCATGCTTCGCGGCGCGGCGGTCGCGCCGCCAGACGTCCGGCCGCACGATGATGTTGGCCACCGCGCTCTCGTCCTCGATGGTCATGAAGACGATGCCCTTGGCCGTCGCGGGCCGCTGCCGCACGAGGACCAGCCCCGCCACCGAGACCTCCCTCCCCTGCGGCATCCGGGCCTCGTCGCGCAGCATGGCCGCCTCGACGACGCCGCGCTCGCGCAGCGCTCGCCGCGCGAAGCTCATCGGGTGCTCCCGCAGCGTGAGGCCGACGACGGCGCAGTCCCGCGCGACCGTCGCCAGCCGGGTCGGCAGCGGCAGCGCGGCGGCCTCTTCCTGAGCGCTCTCCTCGGCCGAGGCGGCGGCGGCGGCGCCCATCCTGAAGAGCGGCAGATCCTCGTCGACAAGCGCTGCGATCGCCCAGAGGGCCCGCTGCCGATCGAGGCCCATCGAGCGGAATGCATCCGCCGCGGCGAGCCGGCGCAGCGCCATCCGCGGAACCGCTCCCTCACCCATCGCCGCGACGAGGCCGGCGATCGATCGCAGCGGTCCGCGGCGGCGCACCGCCTCGACGATGCGCTCGGCGTCATCGCGGCGAAGCCCCGCGACGAGGCGCATGCCCAGCCGCAGCGCCGGAGCGGATCGCCCAGCGGCCCGTCCGGCGATCCGCTCGGTCGCCCGCCCCGCGCCCGGCTCCCTTTCGCGCTCGGCGGGGGGAGCGCCCGGCTCCTCGACGCGCTGCGCCGGCGCCTCCAGGGTGCAGTCCCACCCGCTGTGTCCCACGTCGACGGGGAGCACCCGCACGCCGTGCTCGATCGCGTCGCGGACGAGCTGCGCCGGGGCGTAGAAGCCCATCGGCTGGCTGTTGATCAGCGCCGCCGCGAACGCCGCGGGATGGTGCCGCTTCAGCCAGGCCGAGGCATAGACCAGCAGCGCGAAGCTCGCGGCATGGCTCTCCGGGAAGCCGTAGCCGCTGAAGCCCTTGATCTGGGTGAAGACCTGCTCCGCAAAGTCGCGTCCGTAGCCGCGCGCGATCATGCCTTCGACGATGCGCTCGCCGAAGACGGCAAGCTGGTTGCCGCGGCTCTTCCACGCGCCGATGGCGCGGCGAAGCTGGTCCGCCTCGCCCGGCGTGAACCCCGCCGCGGCGACCGCCAGCGACATCGCCTGCTCCTGGAAGAGGGGAACCCCGAGCGTCTTGCCCAGCACCCGCCGGACCGCCTCGTCGGGAAAGACCACCGGCTCGAGGCCGTCGCGGCGGCGCAGGTAGGGATGGACCATCTGTCCCTGGATCGGCCCCGGACGCACGATGGCGACCTCGATGACCAGGTCGTAGAAGCAGCGCGGGCGAAGCCGCGGCAGCATCGACATCTGGGCGCGGCTCTCGATCTGAAAGACGCCGACGGTGTCGGCGCGGCAGAGCATCTCGTAGACGGCGGGATCCTCCGCCGGGATCGTCGCCAGGCAGAGGGAGACCCGCGTCGACGGAGATCCCGCCGGAGCCGCCCCGGGCGCCCCCTCCTCCGCCCATTCGTCCACCAAGGCCATCGCCTTGCGGAGGCAGGAGAGCATCCCCAGCCCGAGCACGTCGACCTTGAGCATCCCCATCGCGTCGACATCGTCCTTGTCCCATTCGATCACCGTGCGCTCGGGCATCGCGGCGTTCTCGACCGGAACCAGCTCGGCAAGCGGCCCGCGCGAGATCACGAAGCCGCCGACGTGCTGCGAGAGGTGGCGGGGAAAGCCGAGGATCTCCCCGCAGAGGGATCCCAGCAGGCGCAGCGTCGGATCTCCGGGGTCCAGGCCGAGCGCGCGGGCGCGCTCGGCGTCGATGCCGTCGCCGCCGTCGATCGCGGCGCCCGATGACGACCACCAATCGTGGTCCTTCGCGAGCCGGTCGACGAGATCCAGCGAGAGCCCCAGCGCCTTGCCGACATCGCGGAGAGCGCTGCGGGCCCGGTAGGAGATCACCTCGGCGACCAGCGCCGCGCGGTCGCGGCCGTACCGCCGGTAGATGTACTGGATCACCTCCTCGCGGCGCTCGTGCTCGAAGTCGATGTCGATGTCCGGCGGCTCGTCGCGCTCGCGGCTGACGAAGCGCTCGAAGAGCATGTCGATCCGCGCCGGGTCGACCGCGGTCACGCCGAGGCAGTAGCAGACGGCGCTGTTGGCCGCCGCCCCCCGTCCCTGGTGGAGGATCGCGCGTCCGCGGGCGAAGCGGCAGATGTCCTCGACGGTCAGGAAGTACTTCGCGTAGCCGAGCTCCTCGATCAGCGCCAGCTCGTGCGCCAGCAGCGAGCGCACCCGTTCCGGCGTCCCTTCCGGCCAGCGGCGGGCCGCGCCCTCGAGCACCAGCGACCGTAGATGCTCCATCGGCGTGCGGCCTTCGGGCACGACCTCGTCGGGGTACTCGTAGCGCAGCTCGTCGAGGGAGAAGCCCTGCGCCGACTCCTCGGCGATCGCCGCGGCCCGGGCGATCGCCTCGGGGATTCCCGGCAGGAGCGCAGCCATCTCCGCCGCCGACTTGAGCCGGCGCTCGGAGTTGGCGAAGAGGCGGCGCCCCGCCTCCCCGAGCGTGCAGCCGCAGCGGATGCAGACGAGCACATCCTGGAGCCGCTGCCGCGCCGCGACGTGGCAGTGGACGTCGTTGCATGCGACCAGCGGAATCCCCATCGCTTCCCCGAGATGGATCGCCTCCTCGAGACGCGCCTCGTCACCCGGCTCGTGGAGGCGGCGCACGCCGAGGGAGATCCGGTCGCCGCAGCGGCGGCGCAGCTCGCGCAGGATCGCGATCGTCTCGGCATCGCCGCCGCGATCGCGGCGGCGCGGCGGCAGCGCGACCAGGTGCATCCCTTCGAGATGCCCGAGGAGATCGTGCAGCTCGAGGTGGCAGTCGCCCTTGGGCGCCCGACGCTTGCCGATGGTCAGCAGCCGGCAGAGGCGCGCGTAGGCGGCGCGTCCGAGCGGATAGGCGAGGAACGCTCGCTCCGAGGGGGCCCGCAGCTCGATCCGGCAGCCGACGGCGAAGGGAATGCCGACCTGCTTCGCGGAGAGATGACCGCGCACGACGCCCGCGAGCGAGTTGACGTCGGCGATGCACGCGACGGCGTGGCCGAGGCGCGCCGCCCGCTCCACCAGCTCGTCGGGATGGCTCGCCCCGGCGAGGAAGGTGAAGTTGGAGCGGACTTCCAGCTCGGCGTATCGCAGCGGCCCAAAGGCCCCACCGGAAGCCCCACCGGAAGCCCCACCGGGGGCTGGCCCGGATGCCGCTGCATCGGTCGGCTCCGAATCCGGAATCGGCGTCGGCGGCGGCTGCGCGACGATGGCGCGGCGCTGCCACGGGTGCATGCGCGGCTTGGGGATGGGATCTTCCGGCATCGACGAGCTTCCTTCCCTGCGTTCTCACGGCGCGGACATCCGGTCACGTCCACACTCCGTGCACGCACCAGCGCACCCCTCCGCCGCGCCGCCGCAGGCAGAGCCAGAGGGCGCAGCCGCAGGCACCGACGACGCGCCAGTAGTCGCGCTCGTCCGGCCCGGCGGATCCCGTCGAGCCGCCGAAGCGCCGCTGCTCCTCCCACCACGGCCCTCGGAGGCGCTCGGGCCCGCTCGCGGAGACGATCTCGACGACGGCGCCGCGCCAGCGCAGGCGCCGCGGAGGTCGAGGAGACCCGGCTTCAGCCTCCTGGCTCGCCATCTCCAGCGTCATCTCCCGCGCCATCTCCTCAACGAGCACCTGCTCCGGCCTCTCGAAGAGGATCGTCGGCCGGGCGATCTCGATGGCGGAGGAGCGACCGTCGCCATGCCCGCGGACCCGCGCCCGTCCCCGGGCGCCGGAGGCGGCGCCGTGCAGCGCCGAGCGCAGCTCCACGGCGCGCTCGGGCAGATGGGCGTCGACGAGGTGCGGCGTCAGGACCGCCTCGGCGCCGAGCCGCGCGACGAGCAGATCGACGAGCTCCCCCTCGAGCGCTTCCTGCCGCGCCGCGCCGCGATCGCCCTCCATCCCGATTGCCGCGGCCTCGATGGCCCCTCCGCCGTCAAGCGGGGGTGTTGCGCCCGTCCGAAGCCGCGCCGTGCGCTGCGCCTCGATGGCGACGTGTTCGATCCCGAAGCCCATGTCGACCGCCTCCAGCCGCGGGCGCAGCAGCGTGCGAAGGTGTCCGACCCGGTGCGTCGGATGGGCCAGCTCGAGGGCGATCCGCAGCGCCGCCGCATCGACGCGGCGCAGATCGACGACGAGGCGACGCGCTCCGATGGAAGCATGCCGCATCGCCGCGGCGACCTCCGCCAGCAACAGCTCGGCGCAGTGGATCAGCGCGGCCTGATCGTGCACCGCTCCCTCGAAGGTCCGCTCCGCCCGCGGCGGCGAGACGGGGCGGATCGGCACGATCGTCTCGAACGCGGCGCCCAGCGCCTGGTCCATGCGGCGCAGGAGCGCAGGACCGAAGCGCAAGGCGAGCTGGGTCCGGGGCAGCCGGTGCAGCTCGCCGATCCGGCGCACGTCGAGATCGGCGAGCGCCTCGACCTGCTCGCGGGAAAGCCGCAGCGCCGCCACCGGCAGGGGCGCGAGCACCTCCGCAAGGTCCCCCGCCTCATCGACGACCGCGGCGGGCGCGGTCCCGAAGCGGGCGAGCGCCCATGCGGCGCCGAAGGTCGGAGCGATCGCGGCGCGGGCGCGGATGCCCTTTGCCGACAGTTCGCGGAGAAGCTGCGCGAGCAGGCGCTCTTCGCCGCGAAAGAGCCTGCGGCATCCCGTCACGTCGAGCCAGAGACCGGCGTCGCCAGCAGCGCTCCTGCGCGCACTGCCAGCAGCGCTCCTGCGCGGATCACCAGCAGCGCTCTCGCTGGCATCGATCGCCTCCAGCGAGTCGTCGAGAGCGACGATGGGCGTGCAGCGCATCGCCCAGTGCGCCAGGCGGCGCAGCGCCGCCAGATCGCGATGGGGGTCGTGCTCGGCGAGCAGCAGCCGCTCGGCCTCGCGCGGACGCAGCAGCGCCCGGGCGTGAGCCACGCTCATTCCGGGCACGACGCCCCGCGCCGCGGCGACATCGCAGCAGGAGACCACGAACTGGGCGCCCGCGAGGCTGCGCCGCACGATCGTCGGCGCTCCTTGCATCCTGCCGCGATCCGCCTGTTCCATCTGTGCCATCTGTGCCATCTGTTCATGGCGGATGCGGCGACGCAGCAGATCCACGGACCACATCGGCAGCCACAGAGAGAGCGCTCTCATGCTCACCCTCCAGTTCGATGACGAGACCGAGATCCCCGGCCGCGTCGTGGGTCGGCGCACGGAAGCGGCCGCGGCCCTGCGGCGCCCGGCAGCGAATGAGATGGACGCGCCATCCGTGAGACGCCCGCCGACCGGACGACGGCTCGACGAGCCAGCGCGTCGTCGCCGCCGAGAGCGTGTCGAGCTCCCATGGCGGACGGACGACCAGCAGCAGGGCCGGGGACCCCGCGAGCACGCCCGACTCGGCTGCAAGCTGGAGCCGTCGCGTCGCGGAGCGGTCGAAGCCCTCTCCGGCAACGATGACGGCCTCCGCCGTCGCGGAGCGCAGCGCCGCATCGGCAGCCCAGAGCCGCTCGACGGCGCTGCGCGCGTCGACGAAGAGCGAGCGCCGCAGCAGGTCCTCGCACCGCGGGTTTCCGATGCCGGTCCCGGCGAGATCCTCCGATGCGGCACTCGCACTCTCCTCCGACGATCGAGACGAGCATCCAGCCAACCTCCCGGCAAGCCCTCCCGCAGACCCGATCGGGGCGATGGACCGGCGCACCGTCGTCATCGCCTGTGCGTGTGGCCAGACGTCGCGACCGATCCAGAGCAGCAGCCCCCGCGATTCGGAGGAGGGCGATGGCGACGAGGTGGCGAGCGGCTCCCGAGCGTTCCAGCGCGGTTCGGCTTCTGCTGCGGCGTCCGGACGCGGCACCGGAGTGCGACCTCCCTCCGACTGCCGCTGCGAGGTCAGGTGAAGAAGGATCGCCATCGGCGGCAGCCAGAACCCTCCGCGCCGCGGCTGCGAGGTCGCGCTGGAGGGCGTCTGCCAGCGGAAGAACCACTCGTGCATCGCGCCGCGCAGCAGCCCGCCGCCGAGAGCCTGATCGACTGCGGGCCACCCCGTGGGATGCAGCAGCGCTGCGGAGCAGCCATCGGGCAGCTCGGACAGCAGCGCTGCCCCCGCGCCACGGCCTTCGCCATGACCTTCGCCATGACCTTCGCCATGACCTTCGCCATGACCCCCGCCCTCGCCCCCCTCTGCACGCGCGCGCAGCCGCGCCCGGAGTGCTTCGGCGAGCAGCTCCAGATGCAACGGCAGCCCCGAGACCTTGGAGCTGGAGGAGACCGAGGACAGAGCATTCATGGTCGGTATCTGTTAGGGTACCCGGCCGCAGCAGCCCGTCAAGCGCGGCTGGCATCTGCTTCATCGTCAGGACGCGAGGTCCGCGCGCAGCGGCCCGGCCCCGGGGCCAGCACGACAGCCTCAACGTCCATCCTGGACGCGAGGTCCGCGCGCAGCGGCCCGGCCCCGGGAGGAGACTGCGACATCCGACCCGTTCGCACGACCGCCCGACGGTCCCGAATCACCCCAGGACCACCCCGAAGCACGCCAGGCTCACCCCAGAACCCGCAACCACCCATCGCCGCAGCGACCTGCCCGGAAATGCGCCGGAGGTGTCGGGGTCGACGACGCCGACCCCGACACCTCCGGCAACGTTCATCCCTTCAGACAACGTCCATCCAGGGAGTCGCGGCGGACTACCTGGCGGACCAGGCGCCGAGGAGCATGCCGAGGTCGAAGCTGTCGACCACTCCGTCGTTGTTGAGGTCCGCCTTGCGGTCGGCCGAGGTCCCCAGCACGCCCCACTTCTGGATCATGAGGGCGAGATCCGCGCCATCGACCACTCCATCGGCGCTGAGGTCCTCGAGCGCCGGGCTCGTCACCAGCAGGAACTGGTTCACGGGGACATCGCGAAGCGTCGAGACGTAGCCGCGCGGCCACTCGATGCGGATCTCATCGATGACCTTCGCGTCGCCGAAGCCGAAGTGGATGAGAAACTCGCCGGTGTTGAGAAAGGCCGGCGCACCGTCCATCAGGCGGACCTGCCGCTGGGCTCCGACGGTCGCCTCGACGCGGGTGCCGAGGCCGTCGGGAGCGATCAGCGGATTGTTCGAGGTGTCGAGTTCGATCGCGATCCACGACCCGACGGCGCTGGCGTTGCGATAGAGCCTGTTCTCGTCGGCATTGAAGCCGATCGCGAGGTCGACTCGTCCATCCCGGTCATAGTCCAGCGTGGCGAGCGACTTGCCCTCGGCCTGGAAGGTCAGTCCGCACGCGAGGGCATCCTCGGTGAACGTCCCGTCCCCGTTGTTGCGCCAGAGATACTCCTGCTCGCCGGTGAACTCCGGGCTCAGCGGGCGCCCGTTGACCTCGACGATGTCGATCCACCCGTCGTGGTCGAGATCGACCGCGACCGTTCCCCACCCCCAGCCTCCGTCATCGACGAGACACGCCGCGGCCGCCTCGATGTAGCTGTGATCGCCGTTGTTCATGTAGAGCTTGTTGCCCTCGCCGGAGTTCGGCTGCTGCACGTCGAGATAGATCGACGTCACATACCAGTCGAAGCGCCCGTCGTTGTTGAAGTCGCCGATGCACTGGCCCATGCCGTTCTGGTCGTGGCCCGTGTTCGAGGCCAGCGTCAGGTCGGTGAACGTCCCGTCGCCGTTGTTGCGGTAGTAGCGGCTGGTTCCGAAGTCGGCCGAGAGGAGAAGGTCCGGCCAGCCGTCATGGTCCATGTCCGCGAAGCGGGTCTGGAATCCCCACGTCGACATCGGGAACACGATCGCGCTGCCGGTGACGTTGGTGAACGTCCCGTCACCGTTGTTCCTGAAGAGGCGATTGCCCTGGGCCGGGCCGAACCACGCCGCGACGGCCAGATCGAGATCGCCATCGAGGTCGTAGTCGCCGAACGCGCAGCCGTAGCCGCTCGAGAACACGGTGGCCGTCATGTGCACGCCGGCCTGCTCGGCGACGTTCGTGAACGTCCCGTTGCCGTTGTTGCGGTAGAGGCGGTTCTTGCCGACCTGTCCCTGGTTGTTCGAGCCGTTCCCGAAGCTGGTGACGTAGATGTCGATCCAGCCGTCTCCGTCGAAGTCCCCCGCGCAGGCCCCGCACGCCGCATGGACGTCGGTGAGGCCCCACTCGGCGGCGCGGTCGGTGAACGTCCCGTCGCCATTGTTGATGAACAGCTTGTCGGGACCGATCCCCCCGGATGCCCAGAACATGTCGGGCCACCCGTCGCGATTGAAGTCTCCGACGGCGATGCCGGAGGTCATGAACTCCTGGGGTCCGGGGACCGCGAGGGCATCCGGAGCATGGACGAAGAGCACGTTGGCGTCGATGGTCCGATCCTCGAGCGCGATCTGAGCCGCCGCCGGAGAAGCGAGTAGGAGAAGTCCGGCCACCGAGACGGAGCGGGACGATGCTGAACTCATGACTGCCTGCCTCCCAATGTTGAAGTGAACGATCCTGACTCGAGCCGCCGTCGACTCGGTCCTCCCGTCCGCAGACGGACGGGCAGAAATCTTCCTCGAGCGGCGGCGGCCTGCGGGCTCACCGCCGAGAGCGCTCCCCCCCCGGTGCCCCCGCCCCCCGGTGCCCCGGTGCCCCCTGGCTCACTGGCTTCTTGGCTCACTGGCTTCCTGGCTCCCTGGATTCCCCCCCGGGGGGAAGGGGCGAGACGTTCCGCCGCTGCTGCGATGGCTCACCGCTCCCTCCTTCTCGTCGCGCAGCTCGGCGAAACGACCGCCGCACGCTGCTCCGACGACACACTGCCCCGGCGCCTCGCCAAGCGGCACCCTTCTCGATGCGAGCGCGAACTCGCGACGCAGCAGATCGGCCCTCTGCGCGTCGCGGGCGCGGCCGGACGGGTCATCCCCAGTTGCCGAGCAGGATCCCCAGGTCCGCCCCGGTGACCGTACCGTCGCGGTCGAGGTCCGCAGCCGGGTCCTTCGATCCCCACGCACCGAGGAGAAGCCCGAGGTCTGCGCCATCGACGAGCCCGTTCCCGTCGAGATCGCCGAGGCGCCGAAGGAAGCCGGAGCTGACGTAGTCGCCGATCGCGGTGCCCATGTCGAATCCGTCGTCGACATCGACCTGATAGTGGACGCCGAGCCAGATCCGGCTTCGTCCGTTCTCTCGGGCGGCGGCCTCGAGACTGTGGAAAGTGCGCCAGTAGCCCGGGGTGTCGTCGGAGGTCGCGGTGAAGGTGATCGCGTCCGTGCCGTAGAAGTTCCGCACGATCGCCGCATGGACGGCGCCGAACGTGGCGTGTCCCGAAACCCACGCGGGGAACGGGGGCGTGAAGATCAGGTACGCGGGGTCGTACGAGAGCCCCAGCCAGGACGGGTCGCCGACCGTGGCAGGGTTGCCATCATCGTCCCCGGCCCAGATCGCCGTGATCGGCCGCCAGAGATCGATGTCGGTGGCGTACTTCGCATCCCACGCGGCGATTCCCGCGTCGGCCATGCCGAGCGCGACCAGCGCGAACAGCCTCGCGTTCTCCTCGAGGGTGTTGCCCCGATCTTCGGCGATCACCTGCGTGATATGGAGCAGATGTCCGGGTGGCTTGAAGGTGCCATTGCGATCGTTGGCCCAGTAGATCGCCGCGATCGTCTCGTCCTCAGTCCGCGTGAGGCTGAAGATCGCGCCGTTCGTGAGCACGTCCTCGTAGTCGGCCGCCCACTCCGGACTCGCGAGCAGCGAGGTCATGTCGCTGTACCCGAACGGTCCGGTCGCCGGCCGGAACTGATCGCCGCTGGTCATGCACCATGGCGTGACCGCCGCCCAGTGCGGACCCCATGGCCCGGTGTAGTCGGGGAAGGTCGGCACCCAGTGGCCGGGGCCGACGCCGGAGACGTACTCGACGTAGTCCGTCGACCCGTCCCCCATCCGAGCCGCGAGGCAGGCATCGGCGCAGGCCATCCCGAGAGCCACGCCGGCGAGCTTCTCGGGCCCGTCCGGAATCGCCGCCATCTGCGCCGCGTAGAGCGCGTTGAACTGCGCGAGATCCACGGGAAGCTGGAACATCTGCGTGAGCGCGCGGTAGGCGGCGGTCGCTGCCGCCGCCTCCTTCGAAGTTCCGGCCGGACACTCCTCGAACCCGACGAACGGCTCGTGCGTCCGGGCGATCGAGTTCACCGCGTCGTACATCGAGACGAAGACGATCGCGGCGTACCGGGAGACCCACCCCGGAGAGGACAGCTCGAAGTCACCGTTCTGACGAATGGTCTGGAGAACCTGCTCGTTCCACTCCAGGACGACATCCGCGCCGGCCCCGCTCACCCCGCCCCACAGGACGACCGCCCCCGCGAACGACACGATGCTCTTCTTCACGACATTCCTCCCTCGTGGCTCGAAGCATGCTGCGCCCGGCGACCTCATGCACCAACCTCCCGCGGGCTGGAACAGCCGACACGCCCGATGAACGTACCACAGCGGTCCGATCGCGGCAAGCGACTTCGAGACGCCTGCGCGCCCCGCTCTCAAGGGCGACGGAGCGATCTCGGATGTCGTCCATGGAAGCGCGGCGGCTGTGCAGCGCGGCATGAAGCCGACGAGCGCTCGCAGGCTGCCGATCGTGGGCAGCGCACGGGCGACGGAGTGCGCGAGAGAGAGCCCCGGCGGCGCTGGTCATGCTCAGGTTCAACCGGCCCCGCGGATCGTGGTCGCGGCTTGGACGTCCCAGTCTGCGTCGGATGGGAAGGCGCCGGTCCGCAGCGTGGAGGAGGCGAGCGCCAGCACGGGCGTCGCACCCCGCGCCGTGCTGGCCGACGCCGGCTTCCCGTCGGAGGCGAACCTCGTGGCGATGGAGCAGGTGGGGGTGCGGGCGCATGTCTCGCTGCGCCGCGAGGGCAAGCCGGCAAAGGGTGCGGCGCCGAAGGCGGAAGCGACGATGCGAATGAGGCGTCGCTTGACGACCCGATCGGGCCGAACGAAATATGCCCGTCGCACGCATCTGGTCGAGCCTGCGATCGGGTGGCTGAAGAAGGTGGTGGGATTCAGGCAGTTCAGCCTGCGGGGTGCAGCGAAGGTCGCAGGGGAATTCAAGCTGGCGTGCATGGCGCTGAACATCAGAAGACTGCACCCGAGGATGGAATGGACACTCGCAACGGCGTGAAGCAAGCCGAGGCTCGATGAGGATGCAGGTCTCACACTGAGCAGCCTGCGTCGCAGGCTCCTGGCAGCCCGTGGCGAAGGTCATTCGGGCTGCGAACGAGCGGACAGGCGCAGGAAGGGCGAGGGAAGCGCGAGACGCTCCCGCGGACGAATCCGGCGCCGTGCCCTCTCCCGCTGCTGCGGGTGGGAGTGCCCCGAGCGCGATCCGAACATCCAGGATCGTCAGCGTGCTGCGGATCGTCTCCTCCAGGATCGTCTGACAATTCGGCGCACGCACGGGGGGTCTGCGCACTTCTCTCCTGAGAGGCCTTCGTCCCGGACTCGGGCCCGCACCCGGGTCCCGGCACAACCCGGAGACGGACAGCCGCCCGCGCCGCCTCGTTCAAGAGGCCAGCCGACCACCGATGGAACTTTCCGTCCAGCTCACGCCCTCCGCCGCAAGGTCGCTGCACGCGGGTCGGGGTGCGCCCGGGACGGCAGCGCGCGATCCCGATCTCGACTTCCTCGCACAGCGGCTCCGACCGGTGCACCCGGGCGCGACCGAGCCGGCACTCCAGGTCTTCTTCACGCTCTCGACCGGGGGCGCTGAGGAAGCGCAGCGCCTCGCCGAACAGCTCCGCCGCAATCCGCACGTCGAGGCGGCATACGTGAAGCCGTCCGACGAGCCGCCCGAGCTCCCGAAGCCGATGTAGCCACGGCGACTCATGCATCGCTGCGCCGTGCCGGGCGGCGGGCTCGAGGTCGCATCCAACGTCATCGTCGTCGGGAGTCAGACCCCGGCGTCTCGTTCGCCTGTCCGTCCCGAGGCCTTCGGGTCGGAACGCACACCTGGGAGATCCTGCCTTGGCCAAGACCGCTCGTCCCCGACGTTCCGGAGAGACCGCGCCGATCGCTCCGGGTTCCGAACTCATCGTCGTCATGCGCGCCGATGCCGGCATCCGCTCTCGGGGCGCCGGCACCGAGGTCGCCTCGGTCACCGGCGTCGACACCAGCGCCATCTCTCGACTGCTTCAGGAGGGCGTCACGCTCACGCCGCTCTTCGGCAGCGAGGAGCGGCTGCTCGCGCGGGGCGCCCGGGGCATCCCCGGAGAGGCGCCCAGCGCGTCTGCCGCGAATCTCGCCCGCTTCTATCACGTGGAGGCCCCCCTCGAGGAGATGGCCGATCTCGCGGAGACGCTCCGCGCCGAGGCGGTCGTCGAGGCGGTGTACATCAAGCCGCCCGCCGAGCCGCCCATTGCTCCTCCGATCGATGCCTCGACGCGTTCGCTCGAGGCTTCCCCATCGACGTTCCTCGCCGACGCGCCTCCCGTCACCCCGGACTTCACCGCAAGCCAGTCCTACCTCGGTGCGGCGCCGGGCGGCATCGAGGCGCTCTGGGCGCACACGCAGGCCGGCGGCCGCGGCCAGGGCATGCGGGTCATCGACATCGAGGGCGCCTGGCGCTTCACCCACGAGGATCTCACCGAGGTGCAGGGCGGAGTCGTCGGTGGCGTGCAGTCGTCGGACCTCGGCTGGCGCGATCATGGCACCGCGGTCATCGGCGTCTTCGGAGGCGACGAGAACACCTTCGGCGTGGTCGGCATCTCGCCGCAGTCGAACACCCGCGCCATCTCGATCTTCAGCACCAGCGGCGGATCCACCGCCGGTCAGGGCTCGGCGAAGGCGATCAAGGATGCGGCCGACCTGCTCAGCGCCGGTGACATCATCCTGATCGAGCTGCACCGTCCCGGCCCTCGCCACAACTTCCAGCAGCGGCAGGATCAGGCCGGCTACATCGCCATCGAGTGGTGGGAGGACGACTTCGCCGCCATCAAGTACGCGACCGACAAGGGCGTCATCGTCGTGGAGGCCGCGGGCAACGGCGGCGAGAACCTCGACGACGCGATCTACGCGATCCGACCGGCGTGGTTTCCCGCCTCCTGGACCAATCCGTTCAACCGCGCCAACCGCGACAGCGGCGCGATCCTCGTCGGCGCCGGCGCGCCGCCTCCGGGCACCCACGGCCGCGATCACGGACCCGATCGCTCGCGCCTGGCCTTCTCGAACTACGGGTCGAGTCTCGACGCGCAGGGCTGGGGCCGAGAGGTCACGACCACCGGCTACGGCTTCCTCCAGGCCGGCAACGACGAGGATCTCTGGTACACCGATCGCTTCTCGGGAACGTCGAGCGCTTCGCCCGTCGTCGTCGGCGCCATCGCGTGCACGCAGGGCAGGCGCAAGGCGCTCGGCCAGCCTCTCCACACCCCCGCGCAGATGCGCCACCGTCTCCGCAGCACCGGCTCGCCGCAGCAGGATGCGCCGGGCCGGCCCGCGACGCAGCGCATCGGCACGCGCCCCAACCTCAAGCAGCTCTTTCCGGCGGTGGCGAAGTCGGTCAAGTCGGAGAACAAGGACTTCAAGATCGAGAAGCTGGAGTTGATCGACAAGAAGCTCGAGATCAAGGAGGGCAAGCCGGAATTCGACAAGCAGGTCGGCCTCGACAAGTACTTCGACAAGCTGATCGAGAAGCCCGTCGAGGGCGGACTTGGCCTGCTCATCCAGCGGCTGCTCGGAGGACTCGGCTTCGGACCCGCGACCGGGCACGCGCCCTCCGCCTCACCGGCGGCCGCGGACGCCGGCGGGGTCTCCCCGAACGACGCGCCGGGGGCCTCCGAGGCCCGTCTGGAACAGCTCGAGTCGGCGGTGGTCCAGCTCACGCACTTCATAGGCAGCGCGCTGCGTCCCGACCTCTCCCACGGTGCGCTCCGGCAGGAGCCCGACGTCGGCGGCGCCGAGGATCCGTCGTCGCGGAAGGCGATCCCGGACGCGGTGAACCTGAAGCTGGAGAAGCAGCACGGCATCAAGGACGTCAAGGACTTCAAGGACAGCTCCGAGCGGATCGACAAGTGGTTCCGCGAGACCAAGCCGGAGATCGACAAGCACTCGACGTACGACGTCCGCGTCGACCCTCGCCTGCACGAGCTCGTCCAGCGCCTGATCGTCGAGCACCAGCTCGGCGCCCTGGAACAGGGCCGACGGCCCGGAGGAGTCGGCAGCTCAGGCGCCCTTGAGTCGATCAGCGCCCGGCTCGCCGAGATGGAGTCGGCGATCGTGCAGATCGCTCGATCGCTCGCGCGCCTCGGCGGCGCGGAACCGCAGGCGTGACGATCTGGTCTGAGTCCACCGACGCGTGGACTGCGCGCGGCGCCGCCCCGAGGGCGGCGCCGCGCCGTTCGCTGCCCGAGCGCTGTTCGAACACGGAGCCCGGCGTCCCATGCTCACCCTCATCCTCGCCCATCGACATGATGTTCACGCCCGCTGGATCGCCGATCAGCTTCGCGCCCGGCTGCATGACGCTGCGCTCATCGCGGTCGAGTCGCTCGTTCATGGGACCCGCTGGGATCACCGCCTCGACCGACTCGGCGCCCGGAGCGGGCTCGTCCTCGGCGATGGGCGCGAGCTCCGCCAGGAGGACGTGCTCGGGGTGGTCAACCGCATCGCCTTGATTCCCCCGGAGCTCGTGGGCCGCGCGAACGCCGAGGACCGCCTCTACGCCCTTCAGGAGTGGACCGCCCTCTTCATGAGCTGGCTCCGGTCGATTCCGGCCCCGGTCCTCAACCGCCCCGATGCTCGCGGACTCTGCGGCGCCTGGCGCTCGCCCGCCGAATGGGCCGCGCTCGCCATCTCGGTCGGCCTTCCGACCCATCGCGTCACGCTCGGTTCCTCGCAGGAGATGACGGCGTTCATGCCTCTGCCCGCTGGATCACTGCCCCTGGCGTCGATCATCGTCGCAGGACGCGGTGCGGTCTGGATCCCCCGTTCACGCCGCGCCGGAGTCGGACCCTGCGCGCTGCCGTCGACCGCGCCCGGCGACCGACCCGCCGAAGAGAGCGCGCCCGGCGCGCCGGTCGACTCAACCGGATCGCCCGCGGCCCCCGTCCTCCGCGGGTCGCTGGGCGATTGCCGGCGGATCGCTCCAGCGCTGGGGGAGTGCGCCATGAAGCTCGCCTCGCGCGCGGGGTGCGAGCTCCTCGGCCTCGACTTCGCGGTCGCGCCCGGCGGCGGGGTCGTCCTCTCCGGGGTCACGCCGATGCCGGACCTCCGCGCAGGCGGCGCGCCTCTGGTGGACGCCATCGAATCCCGTCTCTCCGGCCGCGGAGCGCTGCGTCCCGCGCCTGCCGCCGGAACGACCGCACCGCGCGCGCGAGCGGAGGCGCTGTCGCGATGATCCTGCTCCTCGGCATCCCCACCGAGCCGCCGCTGGCGATGGTGCGCGAACGCCTCGACGCCATGGGCGCCGCGTACACGATGCTCTCGCAGCGCGACGCGCTCGCGAGCGCGGTCGAAGTCGCGATCGGCTCCGGCGCCGAAGCGGCGATCACCGGGCGAATCGAGGTCGACGGGCGGCGGATCGCGCTTGAGCGCTGCGTCGGCGCCTACCTGCGCCCTATGGACGAGAGCGCCCTGCCCGAGGTCGCCGACGATCCGCCCGGTTCGCCACGGCGACGAAGGCTGCGGGCATGGCACGACGCGCTGATGACCTGGAGCGAAGTGACTCCCGCGCGGATCGTCAACCGCATCTCGGCCATGGGCTCGAACGCATCCAAGCCGTTCCAGGCGCAGAGCATCATGGCGTGCGGCTTTCTCACGCCGGAGACGCTCGTCAGCAACGATCCCCTCGAGGTTCGGCGATTCCATTCCGAGCACGGACGAGTCATCTTCAAGTCGATGAGCGGCGTGCGCTCGATCGTGCGCGAACTCGACGCGGAGGACTTCGGACGCCTCGACGCCATTCGCTGGTGCCCCGTCCAGTTCCAGGCGTTCGTCCCCGGCGAGAACGTGCGCGTGCACGTGGTCGGCGAGCGGGTCTTCGCGACGCGCATCCTGTCCGAAGCGACCGACTACCGCTACGCCGCGCAGCAGGTCGGCGAATCCGCCCTCCTCGAGGCGGCCGCGCTCGACGCTGCCATCGAAGCGCGCTGCGTGGAACTCGCGCAGCGGCTCGACCTGCCCTTCGCCGGCATCGATCTCAAGTTCACGCCGCAGGGCGAGACGTACTGCTTCGAGGTCAATCCCAGTCCGGGGTACTCGTACTACGAGGCAAACACCGGTCAGCCGATCTCGCTCGCGGTCGCCGAGCACCTCGCGGGGTGAGCGACAGCCTCTCGCGACGCCTCCTGACGAGCCCCGAGCGACGCGACCGGGAGAGCGTCGGAGCGCGGCCTGCGCACGGCCGATCAGGTCACAGCGCCTGCGCACCCGCCTCGGCGACGGCGTGATCCTGTTCGCCTGAACCGCCGCTCACGCCGATGGCGCCGACGACCTTGCCGTCGCGGCGCAGGGGAATCCCGCCGGCGAAGATCATGATGCGCCCGTCGTTCGACGCGTGGATGCCGAAGAACTGGCCGCCCGACTGGCTGTGGGCGGCGAGGTCCTTGGTGGCGATGTCGAAGGCGCGCGAGGTGTAGGCCTTCTTGATCGAGATGTCGATCGAGCCCAGCCAGGCGCCGTCCATGCGGACGTGAGCGACGAGGTTGCCGCCGCCGTCGGCAACGGCGATGTTCATCGGCTGTCCGATCGCGGCCGCCTGCTTTTCGGCGGCGGCGATCACACGGCGGGCATCGGCGAGCGTGAGCATGGTGGTCACTGAGGACAAGGTCGGCGTGGGAGTCGGTTGCGGGCCAGCGCTGTCGGAAAGGCGAGAGCGTATCAGGTCTCGACGTTCGGCTCTCGCCCGATGGGCACCCGACCGATCGCCGCCTCACCTCAGGCGATGAGCGCCCGGCGATCGCTTCATCGATCCGATCGGCCACGGAGCCCCGACGGCTGGCTCGCGCTCCGGCGCCCGTCGGCGCGGTCGCGCGGCGACGCCCCGAAGATCGTCCGGCCCAGACGGGCGGCGTGGACGTGCGGCGGCGGCGCCGGCTGCTCCTCGCTCGAAGGCGCCAACGCGCCCCCGAGACGGCGCGACGACTCACCTCGGACTTTCGCCGCGATGTCGCGGACACGAGCTGACCCCGCGTCGCTGCCGAACCGACGCTCGGCGGCGGCGAGCGCCTGGAGGGCCTCGCCGTGCGCATCGGCGGCGGCGAGCGCAGCCGCGCCGAGCACCGCGAGTTCGACCTCCACGTCGGCGGGGCCGATCGGCCGGTCCGCGGCGGCCACACGCCCATCGATCAGCGCCAGCACATCCTCGATCCGACCAGCCTCCAGATCGAGCCAGCCGAGCGATGTGATCGCCGGAAGACCGTGGTCGATCGGCCCACGGGCCGATCGCCGGTCGGTCTCGACGACCCAGATCAGATCGTCGCGGGCATGCTCCAGCTCGCCGAGGCACAGGTAGGCGATCCCCCGCCGCAATCGCCCGATGCGCTCGTTGCCGGACCCTCGCGCCATCCGCCGGTCGATGTCGCGAATCTCCTGACGCAGCTCCGCATCGGTGCGCCCGAACGCGATCTCGAGCGGCCTGTGGACGTCCGCCCCGCGCCCGCCGTCGGCGAGCACCGATGGGAGCGGGCTGTTCGCGGCCGGCTGCGCCGCGTCGATCGATGCGCCGATCGCCGGCCCGGCACCGCGTGCATCGATCGCCGCACGCCGCGGCGTCGCCAGAATCGACGCCGCGCCAAGCGTCAGCAGCGCGAGGCCTGTGGCGGCGACGCGCGAGGCGGGCGTCGCCGCGGAGCGGACGCGACGCGGCGGGAGCGACCCGGCCGCCGCTTGGAGCCGCTCCGCCCATTCGCGAGCCGAAGCCGGCCGATCGGTCGGCAGGTCCGCCATCGCCTCCCGCACGATCGCGAGGGCGCGCTCGGGCACCTCGGCGGCGCACTCCGCGAAGAGGTCTTCGGCGATCCGGCCGAGCGCGTAGGTGTCGCTGCGGCCGTCGATCATCTGCGCGTCGCCAAGACGCTGCTCGGGACTCATGTACCGAGCCGTCCCGAGGGCTCCGATGCGACGCGCCGCGACGTCGATTCCCCGGCCGCCCTGGTCATCGACCGCCCGCAGCTCATCGATGAGCGCGGCGATTCCGAAGTCGACGAGCTTCGGGCTCGGCCGCTCGTCGCCCGCGACAAGCACATTGGCGGGCTTGATGTCCCGATGGACGAACCCGAGTCCGTGGGCGTGGTCGACGGCGGCGCCGACCGGCACGAGCAGCGAAGCGCGCGCCGCGGCGTCGAGCCGGTGCAGAGCCGCGTAGCGGGTGATCGGCGGACCCTTGACGTACTGCATCACGATGAACGGAATCCGGTCATCGCCGCGTTCGGCCACGCCTGCGTCGAACACTTCGGCGATCGCCGGATGCTGAAGTCGGGCCATGATGCTCGCCTCGCGCTGGAGCACGCCGGCATCGGCAGTCGACCAGAGGAGCTTGACCGCGCAGACGCGATCGAGGGCCTCGTGGACGGCCCGGAAGACGACGCCGCCGCCGCCGCTGCCGACGAGCTCGAGGAGTCGGTATCGATCCAGCCGTTCGCCCACCCACGAGGCGGGATCGACCGCAGCGACCGTCCGCTCCCACGCGCGCTCGCCGAGGCCGGTGTCGCGCAGCGCCGTGGGCGGGCTCGCATCGATCGTCAGGAGCCGCTCGACCGCCGCGATCGTCGCGGCGTCGGTCCCGCGACTGAGGTAGTGCGCTTCGCGCTCGACCACCGAGAGCCGTCGGCCCTCCTCGAACAACCGAGCCAGGTCGGCGTGCGCGACGCTCATGCCGCGCCGTGCCTCCGCATGTCGTCGATGATCCACGCCCGGGCGAAGCGCCAGTCGTTGGCGATCGTGGCGCGCGAGACATCCAGCGCCGCGGCCGCCTCGTCGATCGTCAGGCCTCCGAAGAATCGAAGCTCGACCACGCGCGCCTGCCGTGCGTGCTCTCCGTGAAGTCGAAGAATCGACTCGGAGAGCGCGAGGACATCGACGCCCGCGTCGTCCGACTCCGGCGCGCCGGCGGGCGGTCGACGCGCAGGCTCGGAGCCATCGAGCGGGACCACGGCCACCGAACCGCCGCGCCTGATCGCGCGCCTCCGACGGCTGTGGTCCACCAGAATCTGCCGCATCGCGACCGCCGCGAGCGCCCGCAGGTGGGCACGGTCGCGCAAGGCCACCGACCGTGCGGCGAGAACCCTGATGCACACCTCATGGACGACGGACGTCGGATCGATCGCGGATCCGCCGCGCGCGCGGAGCAAGGCGCGCGCCATGTTGCGCAGGTCGGCGTAGACATGAGCGAGCAACGGGGCGACTCGCGCGCGGTCCGCGGCGGAGACACCGAAGCGCGGATCGGCTCGATCGTCGGGGTGGAGCGAGGACCCGGTCACGTCCGGACCGTCGCCACCGCCAGCTCCATCATCGCTCCCCACTCGCATGACGCCAGCGCCTCCGGCACTCCGATCGGCGCGGCGCAATCGGAGTGCGACTTGAGAGTCAGCCGGTGCGCCGCCGCCGCACCTCCGGGCGGAGTGTACCGCTCCACCGGTTGGGCGCCACGGGCGAGTTCTGCGTGTTACGGGCGATGGCAGCGCGGCGGCACGTCGGCCCCGCGCGTCGCCCCTCACCCCCAGCCCGTGGAGCAAAGTCATGTCGATGAGCAAGTTGCACTCTCTCAGTCCGGCCCTCGCGGCGGTCGCCTTGACGCTGAGCGCGGTGCCTGCCACCGCCATCTTCGGTGCCTCGCCGGCGAGCTGCCCGGAGAGCGCGGTTCGCATCAACGAGATCCGTGTGTCTCACCCGGGCATGCCGCAGAACAACGAGTACGTCGAGCTTGCGGCACAGCCGGGGGCGTCGCTCGACTGCGCCTGGTACGTCGTCCTCGGCCCGGGCGGGGTCGTCGAGGAGCTGATCTCGCTCTCCGGCGCCATCGGGCCGTCGGGCCTCTACCTGATCGCCGAGGCGGGGTTCAACCCGTCGGCGTTCCCCGGCGCACCGACGCCCGATCTGGTCACCGCTCTCGACTTTGCGGACTCGGGCAACCGCACGCACCTGCTGGTCTGCGCCTGCGGGGGGCTTCCCGGCGTGGATGAGAGCGTCGACCTCGACGCGGACGACGACGGGACGATCGACTGGCCGCTTCCGCTCTGGGATGCCGTGCTCGACTGCATCGCCATCGTGCAGAATCCGACTGGAGCGCCCACGTATTGCGCCGCGCGGCGCGGTCCGACCTCCACCGGCAACGCGCCGCCGCATGTCCACCGATGTCAGATTCCGCTGACGGACCATCGGCCGTGGCGGATCGGCGCGTTTCCCCTGCCGCCCATCGGCAACGACTCGCCGGACCTCGCGAATCCGGCCTGCACCGGCGGGCCGATCTTCGGAGGCCTGCTGATCGAGCCGATCGGCGCGGCGACGCTGACGTTCGTCGGCGGTTCGCTCGTGCTCTCGGAGCTCGGCGGTCCCGGCAGCGGCGCCGGGATCGACGTCGGACTCGCCGACGCGATCTGCGCGGCGATCGACGTCGGTCCGCTGATGGCTGCCGATGGCGGAATCGCCGGGGGCTCCGGCGACGCTCCGTCGCTCACGATGACCGGTCTCGCTCCGGACGGTGCGATGCTCGCCTCCGCCGTCTATCGGCGCGTCGGTCCGGGACACCTGGGGATGAGCGTGAGCTTCGGCGGCGGCGACCCGGGTTCACTGGTCGTCGCGGCGTTGCAGGGGGGCGCGATCGTCGCGACGACTGCGCTCCTCCCGACGCCACCCGGCGTGCCGCCGATCATCATCGAATGGCCGCTCCCCGGACCCGACGGCCCGATCATCAACGACATCCACCACCTCCCCGACGGGGTGCCGGGCGGGCACCCGGGATGGACCGCGACCTTCAATCAAGCGCGACCGGTCAGCATCGCGACGCCCGGTCTCGGAACGCTCACCGTCGACGCAGACCAGCTTGCGATCTTCACCGTCCCGAACGACCCGAGCGCCGAGGCGGCGCTGGCCCGTGTCGAGCTGCGCTGCACCGGCTTCGATGCGCTGCCGATCAACGAAGTGCTTCTCAGGGAGTTCGGCAATCCGCACAAGGCGCTCGGCGATGTGCTCATGGCCGCGGACGGCGGGCCGGCGACGGATCGGATCGTGTTTCAGCCGCTGCCCGGCGCCGATCTCTTCGGCACGCGCATCGGATTGGACTACGGACCGCCGGAGCTGCCCGGGCCGGAGATCATCGGCATCATCGTCCGCCCCGAGGTCCTCGGGATCACGCCGCCGGACTCTTCGATCGCGCTGGCGCCGGGCCTCGTGCACTCGGGAGGGCACGGATCGCAGCTCGGGGTCTTCACCGAGCAGGGATCCCAGACCGGAACGTCGCTGATCGCCGACTTCTCGCCGCTGAACCCGTCGGCGCTCGAGTGGCTGGGCATGCTTGGCGGCAGTCAGGTCGGCCGGATCCAGACCGCTGGACCGTTCGCGAACCTCCAGGTCGCGCCGAACCCGATTGCGCTCTTCCGATACAAGTTCGAGGTCGACGGATCGAACCAGCGCCTCTACGTCCGCAAGTGCTATCAGCACCCGTTCTTCACGCCGCTCTTCAGCACATTCGTCGACGAGATCGTCCTCTGCGTGCCCGCGCCGCAGCTTCCGCCGTACGGCGGCGCGGCCATGCGACTCGACCTGCTCGTCGCCGGTCTGCCGGCCTTCGCACTCGTCGAGGAGACGCCGATCGTCGCGCCGCCGCCTCCCTGTCCGGCCGATCTGAACGGCGACGGCGAGGTCGGCGGCGCCGATCTCGGAGCGCTGCTCGGGAGCTGGGGACAGCCCGGCCCGACGGACCTCACCGGCGACGGCACCAGCGATGGCGCCGATCTCGGCGTGCTGCTCTCGGCGTGGGGAGCGTGTCAGTAGCCGCCCTTCTCGGGCCCACGGTCGTTTCTCATGCACCAGTCACGGGGCCCTGCACGCGGCACCACCACTCGTACAGCATCACCATGCCCGCGACCATCCACGGCTCCGCGATGCCGCAGGCTGCTTGGCCCCGAAGGAGAGCTCCGCCGGGCCGTCGAGTGCGACGGAGGAGTCATGTGCAGCGCGAAGAAGCGCGGGAGGAGCGGGATGAGATGGGGAGAGGGACGCGGGTAGTTCGGCGCCCCCGTGATCACCCAGCCTCACGACCGAGGCGCGATGTGCGGACGTGACGACGCAGAGCGCCCCCGGAGCGAGATCGCGCCGGCAATGGCGCTCCCGGCGATCGCGGCCGACGCGACGGCTCCGCTCGCTCGCCCCAATGAGGTTCGGGTCATGGCGCGGTCCTTCGGCGGGCTGCGCGAACGGCCCGCAGAGTCTCCCAGCCGGTGCGGCGAAACGCTGGGAAGCGTCCACGCGCGAACACGCCCCCATTCGTCGGCGATACAGTCGAACCTCCCCATCGGAGCGCACCAGCGAGCGCGGGCGGGGACATTCGCATCGACGCGAACCAGCGCGTTCCGTTCTCTCAAGGGACTCTCCATGCCTCGATCCAGCACCGCATCCAATCGCCACTCCTCACTTCCGGCGGCCTCCGGCGCCGTGCTCCTCGCCAGTCTCGTCCTGGGCTCGGCCTGCGCCGGCGCGTGCATTCCGGAGGATCTCGACGCCTCCGGCGCCGTCGATGGCGCCGACCTCGGGCTTCTGCTCGCCAACTGGGGCGCAGCAGGAGCGAGGGGTCCGGCCGACCTCGACGGCGACGGCGAGGTGGACGCTGCGGATCTCGGCCTGCTGCTCGCGGCATGGGGCGACGTTCCTGCGGCCGCGTGCCTCTCGATCACCTCGGTCAGTCCGACTTCGGGAGCCGCCGGCACCGAGGTCGTGCTCTCGGGGACCTTCCCGAACGACGACTACCTCGACTACTCGCTCGTCGCCATCACCGGCGACGGCGCGGTGGTGCCCTTCGAAGTGACGGCGGTCACCGCCGACTCGCTGACGGCCCGCGTGGGGCCGTATCCACCGGGCACGAGCAGCGCGACTCTCGCGATCACCATGGGCTTCGGAAACCTGGTGCCGACGAGCGCGCTCCCCTCGGGATTCGACTATGCGTCCCCAGCCTGGGTCTGGGCGTTCACCAGCGACAGCGTGAACTCCTCGGTGGAGTTTCAGTTCGATCGTTCGAGCGCCCCCATCGACGGGACCTTCTTCGGCACCGTCAGCCAGACCGGACTGGTGGTCACCGTGACCGGCGAGTGCGCGGCAGGCACCGACCTCGGAATCTGGATCCACGCCCAGCGGGACGGCGCGGATGCCGACTCGTCCTTCGCCGCCGCAGCCCTGCGCCTTCCTTCGGCCAAGCTCCAGGAGACCCTCGATGGCCAGTTCTGCGCAGAGGCCCTGTGCAATCTGATCTCCGCCATCTACTCAGGGCACCTGCCCCTCGCGATCTCCGGCGACTGCACGATCGAGCTCGGAACGGACGCGTTCACGCTGGGGTCCTATCTCTACCGCCTCGACGTGACCTCGGGAGCGTTCGTGATCGAGGGATCGCCGGGCTGAGCGCGGGAGTGACTCAGGCCGCAGGCCGGCGCAGCGCGATCGACTGCCTCGTCCTCGATGACTCGCGCGTCACCGTGGCGCATGCGCCGTGGAGATACCCGGGCGTCCAGCCCGGTGTCGGGACCTCGCCGTGGCCACACCGGTGCGCATCCCAAGAGAATCGGTGGAACCGAGAATCGTGGACGTCCCCTTGCCTGAAGACGCCGCAGCGCGCGCCGGACGACGGCTGAACCGTCACGGACGACTGCCACTCGCGCGGCAGCGGGCGGCCTCGGCGCGAACTCACCGAAGCAGGCACGGTGGGCTTGCGGAGCGTGTGTAAGCGTCGCCCCAAGCCCACCCCGCCGCCGGCCGGATTCCGCTTGACATCCGCCTGACCGGTTCCGGCGCCGAGGGCGGGGCTCGGTCGGCGTCCACCCGCCCGTCGCTCACCACCCCTTGTTGCTTCGAGCCAGCGGCAGGCGATGGCTCGGGTTCGCGGCGATCCACCGGTCCGGCAGCAGTGCCGCCAGCTCCGCCTCGGACTTCACCCGGGGCAAGCGCAGGGTCGCTTTCGAAGCGGCGAATGAGGTTCGCACGCTCGATGAGCGACGCGGCGATCAGAGCGCTGCGGGCGTTGCGTGCATCGATGAGCACCACTTTGGGCGGCGCGCCGCGAGCGACGCTCAGACGCTCGAAGTCCTGGTCCAAGGTCACGATGAGGTGGTTGCGGGCCTTGGCGTACTCCCAAACCCGCTGATCCGATGCGCCGGCCCCAAGGACCCGCCGCACGTGCTCGGCATCCGGGAACTCGGAAGTGATCCGCGCCGCGACGGACTCCGAGAGGTTCTCGTCGAGCAACAACGGCATGGGGATCACGCGGCGGGGTCGATGACGATCCGGCGTTCCCGCTCGGCCGCGAACGCGAGGCACTCAAGCACGTCTTCGTGGCTGAGCTGAGGAAACTCCTTCAGGAGTTCGACTTCGGTCACGCCAGCTGCCAGGTGACCGAGGACCTCTCCGACGGTGATGCGGGTGCCCTTGACACAGGGCTTGCCGAAGCGAACGGCGGGGTCTATCGAGATTCGGGTGAAGGCCGCCATGGAGTCAGTCTACCGCGCCTCAGACCTCGCCCCAGTCCCCGAGAGGCTGGGATTCAGCCGCTCTCGCTGGCTCCGGCTGACGACTTGAGCTCTGCCGCACGCACGTGCGGCCGAGGCCGTAGGCCTCGCACAGGAGTGCAACACACGGGCGCGTCGGCATGAGCGATGCGTTAGGCAGCCCCATGCCGACCCGCTTTCCAAGCCATGGCAAGCTCGACTCGCCGCTCGGCGCAGTCGCGAAGGTAGAGATTGATGAGGCTCTGGTAGGGGATGCCCTTGCGTTCGGCAAGCGCCTTGAAGTACTCGACAGTCTGCGAGTCCAGCCGGATAGTCACCGACTGCTTGAGCTTGCGCGCATACGGGTTGCGGATTCCCTTGGAGAAGTCGTAGCTCTTTCTCATGGCGAGTTCCGGGAGAGGTAATCCGACCGCTCACGCTTGTCGGCCTTGCGGGCGGAGATGATGCGAATGACAGAGTCCGACTCGCGGTAGCAGTGAACGACCACAAGGAGCCGGAGCCGCGAACTCAGCCCCAGAAGGACGAAGCGATCCTCCGCGTCCGAGTGGTCGGGATCGTGCACAAGCACGCCGTTCTCGTCGGCGAAAGCGGTGGACGCTTCGTCGAAGGAGACGCCGTGCTTAGCTCTGTTGGACGCGTCCTTGCGGTCGTCCCACTCGAAGCGGATCTGGCTCACAGGGACAGTGTACCGACGCCGTATGTACGCAGCAAGCGGCCTCGATGAGGATTCGCTCGCCGCGCGTCCCGGTTTCTGGTGTGCCTAACGCTCAGCACCAGCGGCGGCGCGGAGCCCAGTCGCGCAGCTTCGCAGGGTCGATCACGGCGAGTTCAGCGTTTGGCAGCCTCACTTCGCCGATTCTCGTCGACGCCGGCAAGGGGGCAAGCGGGGCGCTGCCGCACGCATCGAGGAACGCGGGCAGAACTTCGGGACGGGGACTCCGGGGACAGTCAGGAGCGGCAGCACGCGTCGCGCGCAGCCGACGGCTGTGCCGTCGTGAAGGTTGTCAGCATCTTCGATGTCGTCGGTGTGCGAGCGCGGACTGGGTGCCGTCCCGCACGACGGCACAGCCGTCGTCCACTCTCACGCCAGCCGGAGCCGCCGGCCCTTGGGGGCCGGAATCGGTCGGCCTGTCTCCTTCGCGGTGTCGATCCACAGCACGATGGCCTCGCCACAGCTCGAGAGCGCCGCCTCGGGAGTGGCGCCGTGGGCCGCGCAGCCCGACAGCTCCGGGACTTCGGCTACAAACGCTTGGTCCTCGTCGCTCCAGTAGATGATGATCTCGTACTTGTGCTTCACTCCGTACCTCCAAGCCCGTGTCTTGTGATCACGGCGCGCACCTGCTTCACTTGGTACGGCTGCGCGTGACGGCCCGACCGCTGCACGTTGCCGAGATCTTCGGGTCCTCCGGAGAATCCGTGAATGCGAATCCGGGATCGTGAGTCCCGGAGCCGTGCCGAGCCCAAGGTCGCTCCAGGCGCCGGCGCCTCTCTGACCGGTGGAGGTTTCGCGGCGGCGATCGTCTGTCGCGACGGCCGGCGCCGTCCGCGCCGCGACCAAGGGGAGACGCGGGGCCCCTCTCCCCCCACTTGATCATGGGGATCCCCTCTACCCCCCAAAAGGGCTCGGGGGACCGCAGGACGGCACAGGCACAAGAGAACATCGCCGACGCGTCTGGTAGGTTCTTGGTGTCAAAGCCAACACCTCACCGAGGCGCGAGGAGCGCCGGCGCAGGCGCCGAAGGTAGGTCCTTGGTGTCAAAGCCAACGCCTCACCGGAGCACGCCAGCGATGCAACTCAAGACTCTCCTGCGCCGCGTCCATCCCGTCGAGTCCTTCGTCTACGAGAGCGAGGAGATCGTGGAGGATTCCGCCCAGCCCAACGGGCTCCGGGTGGACATGCGGGTCCGCGCACGGAAGGGCCGCTCGGCCATCTGCTCGGGGTGCGGGCGCCGAGCGCCCGTCCATGACCACCAGACCGAGCGGCGCTTCGACTTCGTGCCCCTCTGGGGCGTCGCGGTGTTCCTCCTGTACCCGATGCGGCGGGTGCGGTGTCCGCGCTGCGGGGTGAAGGTGGAGCATGTGCCGTGGATCCGACCGGGCAGCAAGTCTCCGACCACAATCGCGATGGAGCGCTTCCTCGCGACGTGGGCGAAGCACCTGAGCTGGCAGCGGGTCTCGGAGATCTTCCGCGTGAGCTGGGATCGCGTGCATTCGGCCGTGAGAGCGGCGGTCGAGTACGGACTGGCGCATCGGGACCTGTCGAACGTGATCTCGGTCGGCGTCGATGAGCCGGCACGCGCCAGGGGACACGTCTACGCCACCCTGGTCGACCAGATCGACTCCGGCGCCAGGCGCCTGCTGTTCGTGTCGAAGGACCGGTCGGAGGCCTCGCTGAGGTCGTTCTTCGATGCGATGGGCGAGGAGGTGTGCGGCCGGATCCGCTTCGTCTGCTCGGACATGTGGAAGGCGTACCTGAACGTGATTCGAGAGCGGCTGAGCCGGGCGGTGCACGTGCTGGATCGCTTCCACATCACGGCCACGGTCAGCAAGGCCATCGACGAGGTGCGGGCCGAGGAGGCGAAGCGGCTCAAGGCGCAGGGCTGCGAGGCGCTGGCTGTTCCTGAAGCGGCCGTCGTGGCTGACGAAGAAGCAGGACGCGCGGCTTCGCGACATCGTGCGGCTTGACCTCAAGACGGTCCGGGCGTGGACGCTGAAGGAGAGTCTGAACCTGGTCTGGACCTTCCGCGGCGCGAACGGAGGCGGACGGATGCTCGACATCTGGTGCCGATCGGCGATGCGATCGAGGCTCGAGCCGATGAAGCGAGTCGCACGAAGCCTGCGGACCCATCGCGAGCTGATCCTCAACTGGTTCCGCGCCAATGGTCAGATCAGCGCGGCGATCGCCGAGGGGAAGAACAACCGGGCGAAAGTGCGATGCAGAATGGCGCACGGGTATCGAACCTACGACGCAATGGAAGTCGCGCTGTATCACGAGCTTGGAGAGCTACCCCAACCGAAGTGCCTTCACAGATTCGCCTGAGGAGGCAACAAAGGAGACATGCGCGCCTGGGTGGAGGCGATCACGCCTCTGGGGCGCATCGGCGCCGTGGCCGACGTCTCTCCCGCCGTGGTCTTCCTCGCCTCGGAGGCGTCGGGATACATCACCGGTGAAACGCTGCACATCACCGGCGGCACCCGATAGCGCGGCGGCCGGCATCGCTCGGCGTGCCGAACCCAGATGCTGCCGGCGTCGACCCGCTTCGCCGTCCCTTCGAGGTTCGACGCCGCTGAGCCGACGGTCGGCTCCGTTCGCGGGTCCGCCGCCGCTCGCGCAGGCGCGTTGGTCTCGAAGCTCGCGATGGGGAGACGGCGTCGACGCGGCGCTCCGGCCCCGCGCGTCGTCGCGGCGGGGGCGATCGCCGCGCAGCCCAGCGAACGGAGGCAGCGCAGGCGCGACGCGCCGCCGTGACCGTCGGCGACGACGCGGTGCTCCGCGCAGCGAGCGGAAACGGCGCGTCCGCGACCGTGCCGCACGTGGCCCGACGGCCACGCTCACTCCGCGGGCGGCGCCGACCCGTCGAGGATGACCATGCCGTGAGTGGCGTCGGCGACGGCGTTCGCTCCCGCGAAGGGAGCGTTCCACGCCGGATCCCATCCGGCCGAGCCGGGCGCGATCAGCTCGAACGAGGCCTCGATCGTCTGATCGATCTCCGATGAACCGCCGTTGTGCGGCGCGCGCATCCAGCCCCGCAGCGGAAGCATGATCCCGCCGAACTCGCCGAACTCCGCGACGCCGCGCTCGGAGGCGAGGACGACTCCGGAACCGTTCGGAGGGGCGCCAAGTCCGAAACTCCGCTGAAGCCGCGGCAGGTAGCCCGCCGCCGGGTCGAGCCACAGCGTCGCCGCCGGAGCGTCGAAGCCTTCCACCATCTGATCGAGCACCACGCAGGGCGTCGACTCGATGAGCTCGAACGCCGGTCGAAGGACCCACTGCGGCGACTCGAGGATCGCTGCGAGATCGGCCGGGTGCGCCGCGCCTTCGGGAGCGACAGGAATCTGCCGCATCTGCCAGAACATCTCGTTGGCCACGAAGGGATTGCCCAGCTTCCGGAGGGCCTCGCCGGAGAGCGTCTCGAAGACGATCGCCACGCTGCCGGCGACGTCGATCTGCGCGACGGAGTCTCCATCCTGGACGTGCCGGACGCGGAAGCTCTTGCCATCGAGCGTCCACCGCGTCGTATCGACGCTCATGCCGTCCTGATCGAAGGCGACATGCCGCACCTCCTTGGGAAAGTGACTCACGGGCGCGGCGGCCACATCGACGGCGAAGGCGAACGAGATCGGACCGCCGGACCCGAGCATCGCCGCGCGGTTGGCGGCGACGATCTCGAGGATGTCCGCCTTGGAGGGCGGACTCGTCGCAGCCTCGCACGGAAGGGGCACGGCGAGGAGCGGCGCCGACATCGAGAGAACGATCGAGACGACCAGCGACTGACCCACCATGTGATCTTGCATGGACCGATCCTCCAGTGAGGTTGAATGACAGTTCGTCGAAGTCGATCGACTCAGCACGGCTTCGCCGAGGATGCCGGAAGGAGCTCGATCGAGCAGGGGACGTTCAGGAGGTCGATGCTTCCCGAGCAGGGGCAGCCGGACGCCCGCACGATCGGCCTTCGATCACGACGCGGCGGCGGGGCAGCAGGGCGGGACATGCGGAGCGCCGCCTGACGCCTGTCCCGAGTCTCGACGTTCGACTCCACGGCTCACATCGATCGCCGACACTGGTGGCCGCAGTGTACCGCTCGGGGTGCGCTGCGCGAAGCACTCCGGGCGCTCGAGCAGGGCGATGGGTGCATGACCGATTCGGCGGTCGCTGGTGCGCGGCCCGAGTCCGGCGCACACGCGGACGAGGGCGCGACGTATCACCAGATGCGGCCTGGAAGGCCGCGCACCGAAGATGGCCGCGGAGTCGGTCATGCACCCGAGGACGAACGAAGAGTCGCCGCCGGTGCCGAGGGGCTCTGCGCGCGCCTCCGCCGGAGGCTGTTCGCTGACGCGCGCCGGCCGAATCACCGATCCTGCCCGCATCGGGCGCTGCGGCGCCCGTTTCGGCGCTCGCCATGCCGGCGGTCGCCCGCCGATCTGACTCAATACCCTGCGGGCCTATCCCCTCGCGGAACTCGCTGCCCGCGCCGCTGAGACCGTGAGCAGAGGAGCCCTTCTCCGTTCATCAGGGAGTCCCCAATGCGCCGGCGTGCGTGCATCGCGTTGCGCATCGCCTGGCTCGCCCTTCTCCGTTCATCAGGGAGTCCCCAATGCGCCTCCCGATGCGCGCCGAGGCCAGCAGCCTGAGGCGAGAGTGCTTCGCAGGCGAGGGCGAGCGGGGAGGCGAAGATGCGATTCGCCTCTCCGCTCGTCCGCAGCCCGAGTGACGTTCGCCGCAGGCTGATCGGTCGATCGCGTGAAGGGCCGGTCCCGTGAGTCCGGCCGCCGGATCTGGCTTGCGCGACGGGACAAAACGGAGCTTCCGATGAACCGAATCACCACCAACGCCGTCGCCGCCATCGCCCTGCTGGGACCCGCGCATGGGACCGTGGGGGCGAAGGTGACTCTGACTCAGAGCAACGGCGTGATCCAGATGTTCGAGGGATCGGAGATCCCCTGCTGTTCGGGCTGGGGACTTGGGACCACCACCTGCAAGGACGACTGTCCCGTTGTCGCGGCGATCGCAGCGTCCACTCCCGTCGTCGGACTCGTTCCCAGCACCGGGTCTGGCGTCGGAATCACCGTCAACGGCTCGCTCCTGCTCGCGCTTTCCCTCGAGAAGGGCGTCGCCGTCGGCGTGGCGGAGCTGGCCAACCTCGGCACGCTCGGGCCGGACACCGTCGTGATGGTCTCGCCTGCGGTCTGCACCCAGGGAACGCCGCCACTGCCCTTCGGCGATCCGCAGGGGCTCCTCTCCCCGGCTTCAGCGTCGCTCGAGTTGACACTGGTCACGTTGGGCGGCGACCCCTACGAGGTCATCGGCCTCTCCGTTCTCACCGTCGATCTTGCCTCGATCGTCTACTCGCCAACCTGCCTCGGCGACCTCAACCTCGACGGCACCATCGACGGCGCGGACCTCGGCATCATGCTCGCGAGCTTCGGCCCCGAATCCGGCCATGCCGACCTCAACGCCGATGGCATCATCGACAGCGCCGACCTCGGCGTCCTGCTGGCGCGCTGGGGCGCGTGCCCGTGAGCGGGAGAGTCGCCCGACGGGAGCGAGCGGGGGCCGGTCTCCCGCGGACAGGACCGCGCGTCTCCGGCAGCCCCCTTCCCCGGCATCCGGGTGGCGCACGAGTCCGCATCTCCGTTGCTACCCCGACCACGCCGAACGCAGCAGGCCAGGATCGGGACGGGCCACGATCCCGTCCCCGTCGAGGTCGGAGTTCCCGCCTTGGTCCCGTGAACCGAGCAGGATCGCGAGGTCCTCGGCGCCAACCGTGCCGTCGCGATCGAGGCAGAACGCCGCTTCCGGACGCCGCAGCAGACGCTGCGCGAGCAGCCGCGAAAGGAACGGTCCGGAAGGACCGGGAGCATGGAGGGAGCACGCCGCTCGCCTCGGTCGACCTCAGGCGTCAAGCCCCCCTCGCAGGGGTTCGCAGGAACTCACGGGAGGCGCGTCCTGCCGGACCTCTCGATCGAGCGCGATCGTCCGGCGGCCGCCATCGTGCGATATCGTCCAGCCGCGATGCACGCTCCGGCGCCTCAGCCAGCTCCCGATCCGCCGCGATCCGCCGGCGGACGTTCGGCGCCGCCGTCAGCGCCTCTGCCGTCAACGTTGCCGACACCCCTGATGGACGCGATCGTCGCCGCCTCCGAGGCCGACGGGCGTTGCCTCGACGAGCTGCTTCCGGATGTCTACGCGGATCTCCGGCGCATGGCGCAGGCCCGTCTTCGCGGCGCCGCCGCGGAGCGCACGCTTCAGGCGACCGCCCTCGTCCATGAGGCCTATCTGCGGCTGCTCTCCAAGGACGGCGCGACCTGGAACGACCTCCCGCAGTTCATCTTCGCCGCGGCGCGGGCGATGCGCGACATTCTCGCGGAGCGGGCGCGGCGCCGGATCCGGCGCGAGCGGATCGCGGGCTCCGCCGGCCTGGACGTCCGGTCGATCGCCTCCGCCGAGGAATCCGGACCGCTTGAGTACCTCGCCGTCGACGCCGCGATCGACTCGCTGCGCAACGAAGATGCCGAGCTTGCGGATCTGGTCGAACTCCGCTTCGTCGCGGGTCTCGACCACGCGGAGATCTCGACCGTGCTGGGAGTGAGCGAAGCCACCGCCAAGCGCCGGTGGCGTCTCGCGCGCGTCCGCCTGCTCGAGCGGCTTTCGGCGTAGTCCGAAGCGCGCGTCCGGGAGCGACCGCGACGGTCGCGCGGCGCTCGCCGTGCCGAGTCGTTCCGGCGCCGCGGACTGGCCGAAGCGGACTGGCCGGTGCAGGCGGTGCGGCGGGGAGATCAGCCGTGCTTGAGCAGCCGCTCGACGTAGTGGATGTCGAAGTCGGCGTCGACGAACTCCCGGCTGTCGAGCAGGCGGCGATGCAACGGGATGGTCGTGCGGATCGGCGCGATGCGGTACTCGTCAAGGGCCCGGCGCATCCGCGCGATGGCCTCGCCCCGGGTCGGCGCGTGGACGATCAGCTTGCCGATCATCGAGTCATAGTCGGGCGGGATGCGGTAGCCCGAGCGAGCATGGCTGTCGACGCGCACGCCGGGACCGCCCGGCGCGGCGAGGAACTCGATCCGGCCTGCCTGAGGCATGAAGCCGCGCTCCGGATCCTCTGCGTTGATGCGGCACTCGATCGCGTGACCGTTCGCCTTGATGTCGGCCTGCGACCAAGGCAGCGGCTCTCCGGCGGCGACGCGGAGCTGCGTCTTCACGATGTCCACTCCCGTGACCATCTCGGTGACGGGATGTTCGACCTGGACGCGCGTGTTCACCTCGAGCATGTAGAAGTTCTGCGCCCGGTCCATCAGGAACTCGACGGTCGCGGCCCCGGCGTACTCCGCAGCCCGGACCAGCTCCGCCGCCGAGCGGCAGACGGCGTCGCGCTTCGCAGGATCGACTCCGGGCGCCGTCGCTTCCTCGATCAGCTTCTGGTGCCGGCGCTGGCTGGTGCAGTCGCGCTCATAGAGATGCACGGCGCTGCCGTGCTTGTCGCCGATCACCTGCACCTCGAAGTGCCGCGCCTGCTCGAGGAACTTCTCGATGTAGACGGTCCCGTCCCCGAAGGCCGCCTGCGCTTCCTGCCGCGCCGCCTGAAGTCCGGCCCGCAGCGCGGGCTCGTTGTGCGCGACGCGCATGCCGCGCCCGCCCCCTCCCGCCGAGGCCTTCACGATGACGGGGTAGCCGATCTCGCGCGCCAGCTCGACGCCCTCCTCCTCATCCTCGATCGCGCCGTCGGAACCCGGAAAGACCGGCGTTCCCGACTGCCGGGCGAGCCGCTTGCATGAGACCTTGTCGCCGAGGCGGGCCATCGCCTCCGGACTCGGACCGATGAACTCGATCCGGCAGTCGCGGCAGACCTCGGCGAAGTGGGCGTTCTCGGCGAGGAAGCCGTAGCCGGGGTGGATCGCATCGACGTTGGCGACCTCGGCCGCGGAGATGATCCGATCGATGCGCAGGTAGCTCTCCCTCGCCGGGGCGGGACCGATGCAGACCACCTGGTCCGCCATCTCGAGCCAGGGTCCGTCGCGGTCAGCCGTCGAGTGGACGCAGACGGTCTCGATGCCGAGCTCCTTCGCGGCGCGGATGATCCGCAGCGCGATCTCTCCGCGATTGGCGATGAGGATGCGGTGAAACATGCTGCTCCGGGCGACTGTCCGCGATTGATGCGGGTGAGGGTGGCGACGACCGCCGGCGGCGAGGTCCGCGCCGGAACGCCGGGCGCGGAAGCGGCGCAGCCGCTCAGGCCGGTCGGACGAGGAAGAGCTTCTGGCCGAACTCGACGGGCTCGCCGCTGCGGACGAGCACCTTCTCGATCGTCCCCTCGCACTCGGCCTTGATCTCGTTGAAGACCTTCATGGCCTCGATCAGGCAGACCACCGTCTCGGCGCCGATCGATCCGCCGACCTTGACGAAGGTCGGCTTGTCCGGCGCGGGCGACGCGTAGAACGTCCCGACCATCGGACTCTCGATCGCGACCAGCTCGTCGTCGTCGCCGGCGTCGGCGGCGGAGCGATCGGCGGCGGCCCCCGCTCCGACGCCCGCCCCGCTCCCCCCTCCGCCTCCGCTCCCGGGGTGGACGGCGAGGGTCGCGGTCACGGGCACGCCCGCATGGCCCGCGACGGGCAGGTGCGTCACGGTCGGAATCGCCGCGGGGCCGGTGCGCTTCAGCGTCACCTGCTCTTGGCTATCGCGCAGGTCGATCTCGGTGAGGTCGTTGACGACCATCAGTCGGACGAGTTCCTTCAGCTTGCGGATGTCGAGCATGGGGTCTCCGGCAACCTCCGCCGCACCGCGACTCGGAGAGCTGTCGCGAGGGCGTCGGGGACGCGTGACGAGGAGTGTACATGACGCCTCGCGTTCCTGCATGCGAGGTCTCCGTCACCGATCACGATCGCCGGGCGATCGCGGGCGTTGGCGCACCTTTGGTCACCTTTAACGGCATTTCGTGCAAGTTTCCGCCGAGGCCCGAGGCGCTCGGCTCAGCGGTCCCCGGGTTGTCATTCGAGCGCTTGGGCGCGCACCTCGGGGCTCCCGAACGAGCCCGCCAGCCTCCCTTCGCTCGATCGCTATCGCAGCCCCGGCGGCGTTCCGAGGATCTCGCGCAGCAGGACCGCCTGCCGGAGCCCGGCCGGGCTTCGCAGCGCTTCAACGATCGAGGGCGCTCCGCGGTCCCGCAGCCCTCCGGCCGAGCTCCGCACGACGCCGCGCTCGCCACCCCATCCCTCGGGGATCGCCGCCGCTCGGCGACTCTCGGAGGTGGGAGCGATCGCGTACGGCGCGCTCGGAGGCGGCCCGGCGCCGGGGCGCTCGGCGTCGCGCGGCGCACGCGCCGAGGCTGCGCGCTGCGCAGCCGTGCGCTCCGATCGCTCTGCCGCCTCTCGGCGGACCGCACGATCCATCGCTTCGGCGTCCGCCTGGTGTCGAGCAACGTCGCGGCGGGCGCTCTCCGCGCGGCGCGAGGCCAGCCTGCGCTCTTCGTCGAGCGCTCCTCCGAGTCGTCCCGTCACCGGGTCGGCATCGCCGCGCCGCGTGGCGGCGCGGCGTCGAGCGTCTTCGCGGCTCTGGGCAGCGACATCGCGCGGGACGCCGAAGGCGCGTTCGTCCGTGGTTCGAGCGGACCCGCCACGCTCCGCGCCGGCACTGCGCCGCGCTCCTGACCCGCTGGGAAAGCCGGTCGGAGGCGCGTCGGAGGGGGTCTCAGAGACGATGACGATCGGTGGCTCGCCAGGGCGCTGGATCACGATTCGCTTCGGAGCTCCGGAGGGCTGCATGCCGCCCTGCCGCCCCTGCGCCGCATGGGAGCGCTGAAGTCGCGCCGCCTCCTCCTGCCTGAGTCGCCGCTCCTTGGCCTGCGCCCGCGCCCGCACGATGGCGCCGATGGCGTTGACCGCGATCACGAAGATGACGACGAGGACCAGTTGCGTCACTTCGCGATCGTAGGAGTCGGCGTCACCGGGCGATCGAGCGCCCCCGGGCGCCCCTGGGCGCCCCTTGGCTCCGCCGCGAGGCGGACGGACGCGGATGTCCTGCGAGGAGAAGGGAAGCAGATGGGGCCCCGGCGGCCCCTCTGCGGGCCATCAAGAACCGCATGCGGGCTCCGACGTGGCGGAACGCCGCTTCGGACGACCGCAGCGGCACGCGAGGGGCGCTGGAGGGCTCGCTGCCGCGCGTTCGCGCCGGCGCCGGATGGCCGACGACCGCGCCGCGCCGACTCACTTCGCCGACTTCGCGGCCGTCCTTCCTCCGGCCCGCTTCGCCGTCTTGCTTCCTCCCCGCTGCTCGCCCTTCCGGGGTGCCTTGATCGCGTCCTTCGCGCGTTCGCTCCCGCGGTGCGCGACCAGGTCGGTGAACCCGCCCCACGTCATGCGTTTCGGATCGAAGGGCATCGCTCCGCCGGTGCAGCTCTCTGCGATGCGCCGATCGGTCATCACCTTGGCGTTGACGCGGTCGCGATGCGCCCGGCTGCGGTAGACGATGTACGAGAAGATCACCGTCTCGCCGCGACGGCACTCGACGAGCTTGGGAAACGGCAGGCCGAAGCCCGGCAGGGCATGCTCGAGGACGGCCTCGACGTACTCGAGCGCGCCGTGCTCGATCCACACCTGCGCGGCGACCTTGGCGAGCTCCCGATACGCGGCGAGCTTGCTTCGCGGAATGGGAATGACGAAGCCGTCGATGTAGCGGGCGGGGTTCCTGGCCATGGGGCGAGAGCATACCGCAAGGCAAACTCCTGACCGCCCGCGTCCGGCGTGCGGCGCCGCAGCGCCTCAGGACGTCGATCCGCCGCCCTGGCTCGACCGATGCATCGGACGCGGCAGCAGCGCGACGAGGCCGTCGCCGTCGAGCTGCGCAAAGGGCACGCCGTAGAGCGCCTCCAGCATGCGCGGCGCAAGCGTCGCCGGGGCCGGCCCCGCGGCGACCGCGCGCCCGCGATCGAGGAGCAGGGCATCGTCTGCGATCAGCGCCGCGGAGGTGGGGTCGTGGATGGTCGCGATCACGCCGCCGCCGCCGCGGGCGTGCGCCCGCAGCAGCGCCATCGCGTGCACCGAATGCGCCGGATCGAGCGCGGCGAGCGGTTCGTCGAGCACCAGCCAGCCGGCTGCGTCGACCTGGGCGAGCGCCCGTGCGAGCGCGACGCGCTGCTGCTGCCCGAGCGAGAGCGTCGATGCGACGCGCTCGGCCTCCCGGGTCAGCTCGGTCGCGGCGAGCGCCCGCTCGACCCGTTCCTGGCTTCGGTCGAGGGCGAAGCGGCCGAGCGCGACGACCTCGCGCACCGAGAGCGCTCCGGCGAGGAGCGGCCGCTGGGCGACATAGCCGAGGCAGCGGACCCTGGCTGCGCGGGCGAGGGCGCCCGTCTCGACGCCGTCGATCAGGATCGTGCCCGCGTCCGGTCGCAGGGCGCCGATCAGGGTGCGCAGCAGCGTGCTCTTCCCCGCGCCGTTGGGCCCGAGGATGGCGACGATCCGTCCGCGCTCGAAGCGGGCGTCGACGCCGTCAAGTGCAGCCACCGCGCCGAATCGCTTCCGCAGTCCCGCCGCGAGCAGCGTCACCCGAACCCCTTTCCTCGGCGGAGCAGGACGAGGAAGACCGGACCACCCGCGAGGGCGGCGAAGATCCCCACCGGGATCCGCCCGCCGCCGAGATCGACGAGCTGCCTGAGAATGTCCGCGGCGAGAAGCAGAGCGCCGCCCGCCAGCGCAGCGCCGACGACCAGCGGAGCGTGCCGCGCCCCCGCGAGGCTTCGGACCAGATGCGGCGCCACGAGCCCGACGAAGGCGATCGGCCCCGCGACGGTCACCGCCGCTGCGGCAAGGAGGCCAGAGGCGATGCCGAGCGTCCAGCGGAGGCGGCGGAGCGGAACGCCGACGGCGTGCGCCTCATCGTCTCCGAAGGTCGCCGCATCCATCGACCTCCCCAGGGCCGCCCCGAGCGCGACGCCGGCGATGGCCAGCGCCGAGACCACCACCAGCAGCGCCGGCTCCACCGCTTCGGGGATCCGTCCGATCATCCATGCGGCGAGATCGGAGCGCAGGCCTTGGGGCGAGAGGTGCTGAAGGAGCAGCACGACCGCGCCGCACATCGTCGAGACCACGACGCCAGCGAGGACGAGGGCGAGCGGATCCGGCGCTCCGCGGCGCTGACCGAGGGCGATGACGGCGACCAGCGCCGCGATGCCGCCGATCGCCGCGGGGAGGACCAGCCCGAGCTGGCGGACCGCATCCGCGACGAGCTCCGCCCCGGGAAGCCACTCCGGCGCCGCGAAGCCGGCGATCGAGCTTCCTGCCGTCCCCGCCCACGCGAAGGCGAGGGCGATCGTCACGCCGAGCCCGGCGCCTCCCGAGACACCGAGGATGAAGGGCTCCGCCAGCGGGTTGCGCAGCAGCCCCTGAAGGAACACGCCGGCCACGCCCAGCGCCGCCCCGACCGAAAGCGCCGCGGCGATCGCCGTCATGCGCAGCGTGCGGATCGCCTCCTCGGGCCAGCCGAAGCTCGCGGCGCCGCCGAGCGGGCGCTCGACGAAGAGCCGCAGGACGACCAGCGCCGCGAGCGCTGCGCCGATGGCGGCGATCCTGCGCCAGGTCCGCGCGGCAGGATCGGCTCTTGCGCGAGGCGGCGACTTCATCGTGCCGTGGTCCCGCGCTCGAGCGACTCGAGCGTCGCGGCGAGCGCCGCGGCGAGCCCGCCCACCGCCGGTCCGGGGAGCATCGCCGAGGGATGGACGAGCACGCCAAGCCGGCCGCGCCGCGTCGCGGGGACGTCGAGGCGCCGAGCGAACCGCCGAAGGGTCTCCTCGTGGGCATCGATCGCGGCACCGGCGGTGCCGGCCGCGCCGGCGGTGCGCACCAGGACGATCGCGTCCGGCGCCAGCCGCTGCACGTCCTCGACCGAGAGCTCGGGGAAGCCGCGCAGCGCCAGCGCGTTGGTTCCGCCGATGGCCAGCAGCAGATCGCCGAGGTAGCTCCCGCTGCCGAAGGCCATGACGGGATCGCACGCGAAGAGCAGGAGCACCCGACCGGGATCATGCCCGGCGACCCGCGTCCGCGCCGCCGCGATCGAGCGGTCGATCTCCTCGAGGACCGATCCGGAGGCTTCTGCGAGCCTCGCGCGATCCGAGCCGTCGGTCTCCGTCGCGCCGCCCTCCGCGCCGGGGGCCATGAAGCCGAGCAGCCCCGGCAGCGCCGCGAGCAGCGACCGGACATCCTCGACCCCGTCGAGGTGCCGTGCGATCACGACCGCGCCGAGGGACCGCGCGACGGAGTCGAGGCCGGGCTCGATCCCGCTGCGGGGCGGCTGCACGAGGAGGTGCGTCGGTCGGAGCCGGAGCAGCCGCTCCGCATCGAAGTCCACGAGCGTGCCGACGACCGGAGCCTCGGCGACCGTGGCCGGGCACCAGGGCGTCCGCCCCACGATGCGCTCACCGAGTCCGAGCGCGATCGCAGCATCGGTCATCGCCGGGCTGAGCGACGCGATTCGCAGGTCGGCGATCCGCGTCACCTCGGCGGACTCCGGAGGCGACGGCGGCGCCGTCGGATCGGATGCCCGAGGCGCCAGCATCCATGCGGCAGTCCCCGCAGCGACGGCTGCGAGCGCCCACGGCACGGCGCCGCGACGGCGATGGAGAATCTGCGTTGACCGCCTCAACGGCTCAATCCTACATTCGCCCGATGCCGCTGCTGCCAGACCTTCGACGCTTCTTCGGACGCTCGCCCAAGGCGACGGCGATCGACGGCAGCGCCCCCGCCCTCCCCCCGGGCGAGGCCGACTCCGGCGCCGCCCTGCGCCTCGCGGCCGAAGAGATCGTCGCGGAGCTGCGGCGGGAGCGGGACGCGCTGGCCGCGCTGGGCGAGGCGCTCGCGCCGCTGCCGAGGATCGCCGAAGGGGTCGGCGACGTGCGCCGGCACGCGGTCGTGATCCACGAGACCTTCGCGCAGCACGCCGACCGCAGCCAGCGTTCGTCCGAGGCGATGAGCGGGCTGCTCGAGCGCGTCGGCGATTCGCTCGTCGGGCAGGCGGAGACGGTCGGGCAGATGCACGAGCAGGTCAACCTCGTCGTCAGGACGGTCGGCACGCTCGGCGACGATCTCGACCGCCTCCGATCGTCGCTCACCGACATCGCCGAGCACAGCGCCCGGGCCTCGACGACGCTCTCCCAGCTCGCCGAGCGGCAGATCGAGCGCGAGGAGCGCCTCATCGGCGAGATGCAGTCGTGGCGCGCGTGGTCGATCGGCCTCCTCGCGGTGGTGGCCGCGGGCATGATCGTCGCCGCGACCGCCCTGGTCATCGTGCTGGCGCGCTGATCGGCATCTCCCGGGCCGCCGCGTCGGGGAGCGCGGGATCGTCGCGCGTCTCGCCGGAGATCCTGCGGTAGAGCGGCGACTGCTCCAGCAGTTCGGCGTGCGCGCCATCCGCGACGATGACGCCGCGGTCCATCGCGATGATGCGATCGGCGGCGCGCATCGTCTCGACGCGATGGGCGATGGCGACGATCGTCCGCCCGGGGCGGAGCTCGGCCAGCGTCGCGTTGAGCAGGCGCTCGCTCTCGGGATCGATCTGACTCGTCGCCTCATCGAGGACGAGGATCGCGGGGTCTCGGACGATGGCCCGGGCGATCGAGAGCCGCTGCCGCTGTCCGCCCGAGAGCGACGCCCCGTGTTCGGCGACGACGTGGTCGTATCCGCCGGGAAGGGCGCGGATGAACTCGTCGGCGTGCGCCCGCCGCGCCGCGCCGATGATCGACTCCCGCGAGAGCCCGACCATGCCGAAGGCGATGTTCTCGGCGATGGAGGCGCGGAAGAGCACGACGTCCTGCGTCACGACCGCGATCTGCGAGCGCAGCGACCTCAGATCGACCTTCGCGATGTCGACGCCGTCGATGAGCACGCGGCCCTCGTCGGGCAGGAGCAGGCGCGGGAGCAGGCTGGCGAGCGTGGTCTTTCCGCTTCCGTTGGGGCCGACGACGGCGATCCACTGACCGAAGGGGATCGCGAGCTCGACCCCGCGGAGCGCATCCTCGGTCGCGCCGGGATAGCGCACCCTTACGCGCTCGAAGCCGATGCTGCGCGAGGCCCGCGGAAGCCGCGGCAAGCCGCGATTGCGCGGCTCGATCGGCTCGTCGACGATCTCCTCGAGGCGCCTGGCCGGAGCCTCGGCCGCCTGGATCTCCCCGACCAGCGCCGCCACCGGCTTGAACGACGCCGCGGAGACTCCGAGGGCGACGAGCGCGAGGACGAAGCGCTCGAAGGCGAGCCGCTCCGCGAGGATCTCCCGGGCCGCGAAGAGCGCGAGGCCGCAGACGACGATGATCGCCATCGACTCCACCAGCGGCCCGGCGATCGCCCGGGCGGTCCGCACGCGAAGCTCCCCCGCCATCGCCGCGCGGTTCGCCCGGCGGAAGCGACCCTCCGCGTCGCGCTCCGCGAGCGAGGTCTTGATGGCGCGCAGTCCCTGAAGCGACTCCGTCGTCGTGCGCAGCAGCGCCTCCTGCGCCTCGAGCGCACCGCGCGTGCCGCGCCGGATCCGCTTGCCGATCTTGCGGAGCAGGATCGCCATCGGCGGGGCGACCACGATGGCCACGAGGGTGAGCCGCCACTCGATCACCACGGCGGCGGCGAAGGCCGCGATCCCCTTGGTGATCTGCGCCACGGAGCGGCTCGTGAGGACCATGAAGCCGCGCTGAAGCTCGGCCGCGTCGCGCACGATCTTGGCGACGAACTCGGCGGGCCCGCGGCGGACGACGGTGCGCAGCGGCAGGTGGATCGCCGTGCGGAATGCCATCGCCCGCACCCGCGCCGTCGTGCGGATCGAGACGGTCGCGGCGAGGTACTCGTGGAGGAAGTTCGCGGTCGCTCCGATCAGGGTCAGCGCCGCGAGCGCCCCGAGCAGCACCGCGACGCCCTCGAGCCGACCGGCCGGAAGCAGCGCGAAGACCTCCTGGGGGATCCAGCCCCCGAGCCGTTCGGCGCCGATCCGGGCCAGCTCGCCGGGAAGCGTCGCGTCCTCCTCGAGGATCATCCGCAGCAGCGGCGCGATGCTCACCAGCCCGAGTCCGAGACCTCCCGCGGAAATGAACGCGAAGGCGATCGCCGCCGCGAGGGCGCCCCGGTCGCGGAGCATCAGCCGGGCGAATCGCCAGAAGCCGTGCATGAGGTCGATCGTACCGCCCCCTCCGCGCGGGATGGCCTCGGCTGCGCGACCCGAACGGCCGACCCGGCGTTCATCCGCGATCGAGACGCCGGCGCGCGGGCGCCGCTGCGACGCGCTCCAGATCGCGCCAGAACCCCGGGTAGCTCTTGGCGACGCAGCCTGGATCTGCGATCGAGATGCCGCCGCGGGCGCAGCCGAGGATCGCGAAGGCCATCGCCACGCGATGATCTCGATAGGTCTCGATCGTCACCGGCCGGTCGTGGGCGGTGGTCGGATCGATCTCGATCGCGTCGCCGAGGACCTCGACCCCGCAGCCGACGCGGCGCAGCTCGGTCGCGATCGCCGCGACCCGGTCGCACTCCTTGTCGCGGAGCGTCGCCAGACCCTCGATGCGGCAGCGCCCCTCGCTCCGCGCCGCGATCGCCGCGATCGCCAGCGCCGCATCGGGCATCCCGATCAGGTCGAGCGTGAAAGGCCGGATCGGATCCGACCCGACCGCAGCGATCGTCGGCGGCGCGATCGTCGCGGACCAGCCCGTTCCGCAGGCGTCGAGGGCCGCGAGCACCCCGGCGTCCGGCTGCGCCGAGCCGGGGGCGAGCCCCTCGACCACGACTCTCGAGCCCGGCAGCAGCGCGGCCAGCGCGAGGAAGTAGGCGGCGCTGCTTGCGTCCGCCTCGACGGCGACATCGGCTGCGCGGAGCGGCTGCTGCGCCACCGACATCCCCGGGATGGGTGCGGACGGCCCCGCCGGGCGCACCGCGCGGAGAGGCGGAGCGCCGACACCGACGCCGAACCGCTCCAGAGCCGCGCGCGTCAGCGCGAGGTAGGAAGCGCTTGTCGGCGGTGCCGTCCAGGCGATCTCGAGACCGCCCGGAAGCAGCGGTGCCACAAGCATGAGGGCGGATACGAACTGGCTGGAGCGCGTCGCCCCGACCTCGATCCTCCCGCCGCGGAGCGGCGCCGGCGCGACGCGCACCGGCAGCCGTCCCTCCTCCTCGACGTAGGCGATGGACGCACCCAGCCGGCGCAGCAGGTCCACCCCCTCGGCGATCGGGCGTTCGCGCATTCGCGGCGAGCCGTCGATCGTGACCGGCTGCGCGGCGAAGCACGCCGCCGCCAGCATGAAGCGCGTCGGCGTGCCGCCGTCGCCGAGGTCGACGCGCCCGCCGCGGGAGAACTTCCCGCCGACGCCGTCGATCAGCACGTCCCCGCCCTCCCACGTCGCCGCCGCCCCAAGCGCGACCAGGGCGTCAAGGAGCCGATCAGCGTCGCCTGAACGAAGCGGCCCGCGGATGCGGCTGCGGCCCTCCGCGAGGGCGGCAAGCAGGTAGAGGCGGTTCGTGATCGACTTGCTTCCCGGCGGCGTGATGCGCGCGTCGATCGCGCCGCCGACCCGGGCGATGGGGCGCGGGTCCGGTCCGAGGTCGAGATCGCAGCTCTGCGGCTGCGCTCCCGGGGCGCCGGGGTTCGCGTGCGGGATCGATCCGGGCGAGGTTCCGGGGGTCGTTCCGGGGGTCGTTCCGGGGGTCGTTCCGCGGGCGGCTCGCGCCTCGTCGCCGGTCACGCCGGTCCCCCGCCCTCGCGCTGCCCCTCGTCGACGGAGTCTCCGCGGAGCGGGTCGCGCCTGAAGACCGCGACGATGTCGTCGATCGGGATCACGAAGAGGCGGTTGTCGCCTTCGAAGTCCACGGGAATCCCGTGCTTCGGGTTGAAGAGCACCTTGTCGTACTGGCGGATCGGGTAGTTGCTGTCGGCCTCGATCTCGGCGCTGACCGCGACCACCCGTCCGGTGAGCGTGGGAATCTCGATCTTGTCGGGGAGGTGGATGCCGACCTTGGTCACCTTGCGATCGTCATCCTTGCGGATGAGGACGCGCTTGCCGATAGGCTCGATGGTCTCGATCACAGCCGGGCGACTCCGCGGCACGCGGGGGGTGGGCATCCGCCGATGGTACGATCCCGCTCGATGATCGAGCGACTCGCAGCGTTCATCCGCGACGTTCCCGACTTCCCCAGGCCGGGCATCCTCTTCAAGGACATCACGCCGCTGCTGGCCGACCCGGGAGCCCTCGCCCTGGCCGTCGAGCTGATGGCCAATCCATTTCGCGGTCGCGGGATCGACCTCGTCGTCGGCGCGGAGAGTCGCGGCTTCATCTTCGGAACGGCCGTCGCGCAGTCCCTCAGCGCCGGCTTCGTCCCGGTGCGCAAGCCGGGGAAGCTCCCGTCGCGCAAGACCGCGATCACCTACGCGCTCGAGTATGGCTCCGACACGCTCGAAATGCACGAAGACGCCCTGCGGGCGCCGCACCGCGTCCTCGTCGTCGACGATCTCCTCGCCACCGGCGGCACCATGAAGGCCTGCTGCGATCTCGTCCGCCGCCTCGGAGCGGAGGTCGTCGGGGCCTCCGTCCTGATCGAGCTCGAGTCGCTTCGCGGCCGCGCGGTCGTCGCGCCGACCGAGGTCTTCAGCGTGATCTCGACCTGACCGCGCTTCACACTACAGCGCTGGAACTCGTCTGCTGCGGCCGCCGCGTGCGCTCGCTCCGCGGGGCGCCTGCCGCACGCCGCCCGCATCCCCGATCCCTATCATCGAGCCGTTTCGCTTCCTCGGACTCCGGAGACGACCTCCATGACCACCGCCACGCCCCGTCCCGTCGCCGCAGACTCGTCCGCGACCGATCCGCTCCAGCTCATCGACGTCGACCACGTCCGCTTCTACGTCGGCAACGCCAAGCAGGCGGCGTACTTCTACGCCTCGTGCTACGGCTTCCAGGTCGAGCAGATCGCCGACCTCACCACGGGCAGCCGCGACGCGGCCCACTACCTGCTCACCCAGGGGAACATCCGCATCGTCCTGACCACCGGCCTCGGCCCCGACCACGAGTCGATGCGCCACGTCGCTCGGTTCGGCGACGGCGTCAAGGACGTCGCCTTCACCGTCTTCGACGCCGCCAAGGCGTTCGAGCGGGCGGTCGCGAACGGTGCCGAACCCGCGTATGCCCCCGTGGAGACGACCGACGAGACCGGAACGGTCGTCACCGCGGGCATCAGGACGTACGGAGAGGTGATCCACTCCTTCGTCAGCCGCCACGGCGGCTACGCGCTTCCGAGCCTGAAGCAGGGCGGACGCTTCATGCCGCGGTTCCGGAAGGTCGACTCCTTCGCGCTCAACGAGATGAACCGCGCCCATCCGTGCGGGCTGAAGTACGTCGACCACCTCGTGGGCAACGTCGAGCTGGGACGGATGAACCACTGGGTCGCGTGGTACGAGAACGTCCTCGAGTTCAAGCTCTTCAAGCACTTCGACGACAAGGACATCTCGACGGAGTACTCGGCGCTGATGAGCAAGGTGATGGCCAGCGGCAATCAGCTCATCAAGATGCCGATCAACGAGCCCGCCGCGGGCAAGAAGAAGAGCCAGGTCCAGGAGTATCTCGACTTCACCGGACAGGTTCCCGGCGTCCAGCACCTGGCGCTGCGGACCGACGACGAGCTCTCCTCGATCACCGAGCTGCGCCGCCGCGGCGTCGACTTCCTGGCGATCCCTGAGGCCTATTACGACCAGGTCTGGGAGCGCGTCGACAGCACGCTCCGCGCGCACGGACACTCGGTCGTCCGCGAGGATCACGATCGCGTGCGCGAGCTGGGCATCCTCGTCGACGCCGACGACGAGGGATACCTCCTCCAGCTCTTCACGAAGCCGCTCCAGGATCGTCCCACGCTCTTCTTCGAGATCATCTGCCGGCGCGGCTCGCAGAGCTTCGGCAAGGGCAACTTCAAGGCGCTCTTCGAGGCGCTCGAGCACGAGCAGGAACGGCGGGGGAACCTTTGATGACGGCCCCTGATCGTGCCGCGCGGATCGCGGGGCGCGGGCCCGCGGCGCTCGCCGGACCTGAGCGCCTCGCCTCCGGAGCGACGCACGGAAGTCCACCGCCCCGGCACCGCAGCCCGCTCCCTCTCGCCCCGTGACCCTCCGGCCTGAATGCCCGGAGCAGGGATCGGGGCTGAATCCGTCAGGACAGCACACTCAGTCGATGCGCAGCCGACTCTCCTTCGCAGCGCCGCCGGCCATGCTGGCGGCACTGATCCTCACGACATCGACGCTCGCAGCCGCGCCGCCGCAGACCGAGCTGCGGACGCCGGCGATCCAGACGGCTGGGACCCAGACCGACGGGAGCCATGCCGACAGGACCCAGGGCGCTGCAACCCCGGGCGCTGGAACCGAAGGGGCTGGAACCCAGGCCGACTCGCGCGCCGTCGGGGTCGCCGACCCCATGCGCCCGGAGGGCGTCGAAGCCGACGCGGCGCTTCCCCTGAAGGACCCCCTCGGCCAGGCGGTCGAATCCGTCGGCGGAACGATCGGCAAGGCGCTCGGGCCGACCTTCACCCACACCCGCTGGACCGGGTGGCTGACGCTCCTCGCGGGCATCCTCGCCGGCGTCGTCGCCGCACGGCTCATCGGCAGCGCGATCGAGGCTTTCGGCGAGCGGATGAAGCCGCGGCGCGAGCTCGCGGGGCTGGCGATCGCCGCCGTCGCGCGGCCGATCGGGCTGGGTCTGCTCGTCCTCGGGCTCGCCTTCGGGCTGGGGATGCTCCATCTCTCGCCGACGCTGGCGCGGATCGCGGCGGGGACGATCGCGCTGCTCTACGTCGTCGCGCTGGCGTGGGCGGCGATCAACCTCGTCGACGTCCTCGAGACGCTCGCGCATCGGGCGATCGCCCGCACCGATCAGCGGGCCGCGGCGATGGTCGCGCCGCTGGTCGGCAAGGCGCTGCGCGTCTTCGTCGTGGTCGTCTTCGCGCTCTTCGCGGCGGAGAACATCTTCCAGGCGGACATCAAGGCATGGCTGGCCGGACTGGGCATCGCGGGGCTGGCGATCTCGCTGGCCTCGCAGGACTCCGTCCGCAACCTCTTCGGCTCGATCACCGTCCTCCTCGACAAGCCCTTCGCGGTGGGCGACCGCATCATCTTCGATGGCGCCGAGGGCACGGTCGAGCGCATCGGCCTGCGCTCGACGAGGATCCGGCTTCTCAGCGGAAACCTCATGACGCTGCCGAACATGCGCTTCATCGACGGCAAGGTCGAGAACGTCTCCGCGCGACCCGGCGTGCGCCGCCTCCTCAACGTGACGATCCCCTACGACACGCCGCCGGAGAAGGTCGAGGAGGCGCTGTCGATCGTCCGCTCCCTCCTCGCCGAGCCGGACCTCGCGGAAGAGCTTCTCCCCGATCGCACGCCGGTCATCCGCTTCAACGACCTGAACGCCGACAGCCTCAACCTCCTCGTCGTCTACTGGTACCAGCTCCGCCCCCCGGACCGGACGTGGGAGACGTACCAGATGCACGCCGAGCGATTCAACCTCCGGCTGCTTCGCCGCTTCGAGGACGCGGGCATCGAGTTCGCCTTCCCGACGCGCACGCTGATGCTCGCGGGCGACCCGGCGCGGCGGCTCGTGATCGAGCACGCGCCCGCGGCGGGTCGGAGCTAGACTCGGTTTCACCTCCGCCGGCGAGCGATCGCGGCTCCACCATCTCCGTCAGCGGGCGCCGCGCGGGTCGCGCCCGCCCCCGGAGACGCCCTCCGCAGGTGCGCCCATGCCCCACTACTTCAAGCTCGGACAGCTTCCCCCCAAGCGTCACATCCAGTTCCGCCGGCCGGACGGCGGGCTCTACGCCGAAGAGGTCTTCGGCACCGAGGGATTCGTCGGACCGACCTCGACGCTCTACCACATCCACCCGCCGACCCAGGTCACGGGATGGAAGACGCTCTACTCGACCAAGCCCGAGTACGTCGAGACCGACGTGATGCGCATGCGCCATGCGCGCTCGGCGCAGATGAAGCCCAAGGGGGACCCGGTGACGGGGCGGGTCGTCCTCTTCGGGAACGCCGACTGCGAGATGGCCGTCTGCGTCCCGGCGCGGCCGATGGAGTACCACTACCGCAACGCCATGGGCGACGAGTGCATCTTCGTGCACTTCGGCAGGGGCACGGTCTGGACGAGCTTCGGCACGCTCCCCTTCCGCGAGAAGGACTACATCATCATCCCCAAGGGGGTGACCTACCGGATGGAGTTCGAGAGCCCCGCGCGCGGGTCGGACGAGCCCCGCCCGCGCTTTCTCGTGATCGAGACGGCCAACGGTTCGCACATCGCGCCGCCGCCGCGGTATCTCTCGAAGCAGTCGGCGCAGCTTCTCGAGCACGCTCCCTTCTGCGAGCGCGACTTCCGGCTCCCGGAGCTGCCGCTCACCTTCGACCAGGCGGGGAAGTTCGAGGTGCGGATCAAGGCGCGGGACCGCGTCCACTCCTACATCTACGACCATCACCCGCTCGACACCGTCGGCTGGGACGGCTGCTACTACCCGTACATCTTCAACATCGACGACTTCAGCCCGATCGTCGGCAAGCACCACCTCCCGCCGCCGACGCACCAGACCTTCGAGGCGCACAACTTCGTCATCTGCTCGTTCTGTCCGCGCCCGCTCGACTTCCACCCGCAGGCGATCGTGGTGCCGTACAACCACAGCAACCTCGACAGCGACGAGGTGCTCTACTACGTCGAGGGCAACTACAAGGCCCGGCGCGGCATCGAGGTCGCCTCGCTGACGCTGCACCCGCAGGGGATCCCCCACGGCCCCCACCCCGGCACCGTCGAGGCCTCCATCGGAGCGACGCACACCAACGAGCTGGCGGTGATGTGCGACACCTTCCGTCCGCTCTTCCCGACGAAGGCGGCGCTGGGCATCGACGATCCGAAGTATCCGAAGTCGTGGCACGATCACGTCCCCGCCCGGGATGGCCAGCACGCGCCGGACGGCTCGTTCCTCGAAGCGCGGCGCGGCGCCGACGCCCACGTCAACGGGGCCGGGCGAAGCGCGGCGAACGGACGGCCCGCGCGCGGCGTCAAGCCCGCGAAGGCGGGGCGCGCCGCGAAGAAGCGCGGCGCCGGTTCGGCGCGAGCGGCGGGCGGCGACATCGACACCTGGTCGTAGCACTCCAGCGCCCCTTGGCTTCGGACGACCTCGCGACGAAGCCAAGGGGCGCTGTGGTGCAAGCCGAGCCGAGCGCGGTGCGCGCCGAGTTCCGGACCGCCCCCGCGGGACAGGGCGGACCGAGGGGGCCGGCGCAGCGCGCGAAGGCGTGCGGCGAGGTCGAGCGGCGCGAGCCGCGGCGGTCGCCCCGTCGACGCCTCCCGTCGGCGGGTACCCTCGGCGCATGGCGTGGACGATCCTCTTCGCAGCGGGGCTCTTCGAGGTCGGCTTCACGACCTGCATGAAGAAGTCCCTCGGCTTCTCGCAGCCGCTCTGGACGATCCTCTTCCTGATCTGCGCGGTGCTGAGCTTCGGACTCCTCGCGATCGCCACGCGCTCGATCCCGCTGAGCATCGCCTACGCGGTCTGGACGGGATTCGGCGCCGTCGGCACCGTGCTCATCGGCGCCCTCGTCTTCCGCGAGCAGCTCGGCGCTCTCCAGTACGGCTTTGTCGCGCTGATCGTCGTGGGCATCGTCGGCGTCAAGGCGACGGCGCCGCCCCCGGCACCGGCCCTCGGCGGTCCGCGGCCGCAGGCATCGACCGACGCGGCCGCACCGGCGCCTTCGCGGCACGACGGGTGATCGCCGCCTCTCCGGCGGCCTCACTCCGCCGGCAGCACGACGCCGCGAACCTCGCCGAGGCTGAGCGTGCGGGCGCCGCGCTTGACGCAGCTCGCGCGCATGATGACCTCGTCGCCGTCCTCAAGCCATGTCCGCTTGGTGCCGTCGGGAAGCTTGATCGGCTTCTCGCCCTTCCATGTGCGTTCGAGCAGGCAGCCGCGTTCGTCGTCGTCCTTGCCCGAGATCGTCCCGCTCGCGACGAGATCCCCCGGACGCAGATTGCATCCCGAGGAGCTGTGGTGCGCGATCATCTGCGCGAAGGTCCAGTAGAGCTCCTTCGCATTCGACGTCGAGACGACGATCGGATCGAGTCCCTTCTCGCGCATCGCGGCGCTCGAGAGCAGCACCTCGAGCCGGATGTCGAGGGAGCGGTCCTCCTCGGCGACGAGGTAGGGAAGCGGCTTCGGATCCCCCTTGGCGCGCTTCGGAGGCGCCGCCAGGAACGGCTCCAGCGCGTGCCGCTGCACGACGAAGGGACTGATCGAGGTGGCGAAGTTCTTGCCGTTGAAGGGTCCCAGCGGCTGGTACTCCCAGCGCTGGATGTCCCGCGCCGACCAGTCGTTGACGAGGACGTATCCGAAGATGTGCCGCGTCGCCTCGCCGACGGGAATCCTCGTCCCGAGGGCGTTGCCCGTCCCGATGATGCAGCCGAGCTCGAGCTCATAGTCGAGGGCGGCGGAAGGGCCGAACTCCGGAGCCGCGCCCTCCTTCGCCACGCTCTGCCCCATCGGTCTGCGGATGGGCGTGCCGCCGAGGATCACCGAGCTGGCGCGGCCGTGGTAGCCCACCGGCATGTGCTTCCAGTTCGGCATCAGCGGGTTGTCGGGCCGGAACATCGAACCGACGTTGGTGGCGTGGTGCAGCGAGGCGTAGAAGTCGGTGTAGTTGCCGATCTCCACGGGCATCGCGAACTCCGCCTTGTCGGCCGGGATGATCGCCCGCTTGCGCCACCGGTTGCTCTCCCGGAGCGTCTCGCACGCTTCGGAGAGAAGCTCGGCGACGGACGCGCGGGCCTCGATCCACGCCGCCTCGCCGAGGGCGAGCAGCGGGTTCAGCGTCCGGCCGCAGAGGGCCTCGCCGACCACCGGGTCGATGGCGCGCATCAGGCCGGCCTCGACGCACTTCTTGACCTCGAGGATCACGTCGCCGATGGCGACGCCGAGGCGCGGCAGCTCCGAGGAGCCGGCGCGGCGGAACGAGCACCAGGGAAGCATCTGGATGGGGAACGCCGAGTCCTTCGCGTTGGCGGATTCGATCCAGCTGCGAAGCTGCGGATCAGTCGTATTCATGCGTTGCTCACGAGACTCCCCGGAAGGGGCGGTCGCGCAGACCGCGCGGGCGTTTCAGGGCGATGAGGCTCCCGAGAGAAGGCCGAGCGCGCGGAGGTCCTCCACGGGCTCGTCGACGGAACAGGAGCCGAACGACCGGGCAAAGCGCTCCCGGGCGACGGCGAGCCGGTCGACCGGAATCACATGCCCGCAGATGGTCGCCGAGCTCTCGTCGAAGCGGAACGCCCCGGCGGAGGTCTCGGCGAGGATCGACTCGATCGCGGGGGAGTCGAGTCGATGCGTCCACGCCGCCGCAGCGGCGCAGAAGACGTTGAGGAAGCCGTGCATCTCCGCGCCGATGGCGGCATCGTGCCGTCGGATCGGATGGTGGAGTCCGGCCGTGGCCTTGAACGGGACTCCCGCCGCGGCAGAGCGCTCGATGAACGACGCGAGCGTTCCGATCGACGGAAACGCGGCCGGCGTCAGGCCGCCGGTGCGGACCTTCGCCGAGGCGTCCTCTCCGGCGAGCGCCGCGATCAGGCCGCGCGGATCGCCGTCGAGGCCGATCTCGAAGCAGGGATGCAGGCCTTCGGGGATCACATCGAGCGCCTGCTCGATCGACGCGGCCGAAGCGGCGCGGAGCTCGATCATGTCGACCGTCGCCGACCCTCGGTCGGCGTGCCTGGCGTTGAAGGCGAAGATCGCGTCGATCTCGGCATCGAGCGCCGGCGCTCCGGCGTCCGCGACCAGCGCCGTGATCCGCCAGAGGGCGTCATCCTCGGCGGTCGGAAGGAGCGCCTCCGCCGCTGACTCGAACTCGGAGAGGCGCGCCGCGGGAACGACGAGGCGCGAGAGCATCCACGACTCCGCGGCGCGGAGGTGCTCGTCGAACTTCCGCACCGTGGTGGCCATGTCATGCCGCGCCGGCGGAAAGAGCCCCGCGTAGTCGATGATCGAGTCGAGAAGGACGCGCAGCGCGTGCATGTCGGTCGTGACGGCTCTCCTCCAGCGTGCAGGGCGTTCCCTCCCCTGGCTCAGGAAGGCGTCGAGTGTAGCGGAGGGCGCGGCCTCTGCGGCGGGCGGCCCGCACGTTTCGCCGCTTCCCCCGGAACGGGGCCGGACGTCAGGCAGCGACGGCGTCGCGGAGCCGAACGCGCCGGCACCGAAGTTCGCGCCGTCACGCTCGGCTCCGCCCCGGGGACTCGGCCGCCCCGGCCTCACCCCTTCTCGGCGAGGAGCGCCGCCCGCGCGGACTCCAGCTCCGCCCGCTTCGCCTCCGAGACCTCCGGCGGTCGGAGCTTCAGGCCCTGGATCGAGCGCGCGATCACGCGGGCCACGACGGCGCGCATGATCCCCTTGCGATCGGCGGGGACGATGTACCACGGCGCCCAGGGAGCGCTCGTCGCGGTGATGGCCTTCTCGTAGACCTTCATGTAGTCGTCCCAATGTCCGCGCTCGCGCACGTCTGAGGGGGAGAACTTCCAGTTCTTCTCGCGCTCGTCGAGCCGATCGAGGAAGCGCCGCCGCTGCTCCGCGCGGGAGACGTTCAGGAAGAACTTGAGCACCAGCGTCCCGTTCTCGGCCAGGTGCCGCTCGAAGGCGTTGATGTCCTCGAGGCGACGCCGCCAGAACTCGCCGTCGCGGCGGCCCGGAGGCAGACCCGTCCCCTCGAGGAGCTCCGGGTGGACGCGCGTGACGAGCACGTCCTCGTAGTGGGAACGGTTGAAGACGCAGATCTCGCCGCGCCGGGGAACGGCGCGCCAGTAGCGCCAGAGCCACGTCCGCGCGAGGTCCTCGCGCGTCGGCTGCTTGAAGCTCTCGACGCGACACCCGGCCGGGTTGAGCCCCGACATCACGTGCTTGATCGTGCCGTCCTTCCCCGCAGCGTCCATCGCCTGGAGGACCACCAGAATCGAGTGCGTCGCGTTGGCCCAGAGCAGTTCCTGCGCGTCGGTCAGCACGACGAGGTTCCCTGCGAGGAAGCTGCGGGCGCGTTCCTTCGGATTGTCCTCCTCGATCCCCTCGATCCGCCCGTGCGGCTTCGGCGCCGTCTGCCGGCTCGCGACGCGCGCCTTCGACCCGGGCTTGACGAGGCACGTCCGGTCGATCAGGCGGTCGAGCTGCCGCAGTCCGGCTGCGGAGACCCTGAACGGGCTGGATCCGGACGGAACCTTGGCACGTTCTCCCGAGGCGCGAGGCTTGTCAGGGCTGGAGTCACGATCCGCTCCGCGATCCCCGCGACCGGCTTTGCCAGGCTTCGGCATTGTGCGCTCCTTCAGACCAGCCCTTCCTCGACCGCCCGCAGAACGGCCCGCGTCCGGTCTCGAACCCCGAGTTTGGAGAGTATCACGGAGACGTGGTTCTTGACGGTCCCCTCGGCGAGCAGGAGCGCCTCGCCGATCTCGCGATTGCTCAGGCCCGCCGAGAGCAGGCGCAGGACCTCGATCTCGCGCATCGTGAGCTGCGGAGCGCGACGCCGGGCTTCCGGACGGGCCGGGCGCCGGAGGGCGTCGGCGACGCGCGTGGTTGCGGCGGGCCGCACCGCGGTCTCCCCGGCGGCGACCGACTGAATCGCCGCGACGAGGTCGTCGAGCGCGGCGTCCTTCAGCAGGAATCCCCGCGCTCCGAGCGCCACCGCCTCGATCAGGGCCTCGTCGTCATCGAAGGTCGTCAGGACCAGGACGCGGGCGGCCGCACCCTCGTCGCGGAGGCGGCGGAGCGTGCCAAGACCATCGAGGACGGGCATCCGCAGGTCCAGCAGCAGGACGTCCGGAGCGTGCCGGACGGCGAGCGCGATCGCCTGCTCCCCGTCGGCGGCGTCGAAGGCGACTGCGATTCCGTCGGCGTGCGTGAGGAGCGCGCGGAGTCCTTCGCGGACGAGGGCATGATCGTCGACGATCCCGACCCGGATCATCGGCGGACCTCGGCGCTCGCGATCGCCCGCTCCCGCGCCCCCGGCGACGGACCGTCGTCATCGGGGCGGCGCTCTCGGTCGACGGGCTCGCCCTCGTGGGAAGCCGCCGCAACGTCGGGGACGGCGACGACGATCTCGATCCCGCCCGCGGCGCGGTCGCGCACCTCGAGCGTGCCGCCGATCTCGGCGAGGCGCTCGCGCATTCCCGCAAGACCCCGGCCGCCCAGAGCGCCGTCGCCCTTCCGGCCGACGGGCCTCGCGACCTCCCCGCTGACCGCCGGAGTGCCGCGCTCCGAACGGCGCCGCCCCTGCGCGATCGCGGCGCGGACGGTCGCTGCGACACCCCGTCCATCATCGCCGACGACGAGGAGAGTCTCCTCTCGATCCGGTCGCTCGCCGCGGCGCAGCTCCACCTCCACGCAGGTCGCCCCCGCGTGGCGCCGTGCGTTGGTCACCGCCTCCTGAGCGCAGCGGAGGAGCACCGCCGCGATGCCCGCCTCCGGCTCGATGAAACCGGGGCCGATCCTGAGCACGACCCGCGGCGCGATCCCGGGGATCTCCAGCGCCCGCAGCGCTGCGGCGAGATCGATCGCCGGCCCCGCCCGGAGATCGCTGACCGCGGCGCGGACATCCGCCAGCAGCAGCCGCGCCAGCGCTCGGGCCTGAAGGACCCGGGAGCGCGCCGGTTCGCCGCTCTCCAGCGCAGCGGCGTCGAGCTGCAGCCCGAGCGCGACGAGATGGTGCCCGAGGAGGTCGTGCAGCTCGCGCGAGATCCGCACCCGCTCTGCGTCGCGGATGCTCGACGCGAGAAGCGCCCGCGTCGAGCGCAGGTCGGCGACGATCGTCGCCAGCTCTTCGCGGAGCGCCCGCTCGCGCTCGGCGAGCCGGCCGAAACCGAGCATCCCGAGCTGAAAGGCGAAGTAGGCGCTCGCGGCCGTCCATGCGATCGCAGGCGACCATCCCGCGACGTAGATGCCGAGAAGCCCGGCCGACTGGAGCCCGATCCACGGCAGCGCGACGCCGAGCCGAAGCCCGCCAAGCTGCGCCGCCACCACCACGAGAAGGACGCCGCTGGTCGCCACCCCGGGAAGCACGGTGGGAATCGCCCAGTTGGCCACCAGCGCCGCGATCGACTGAAGCGCGGTGAACGCGAGCCAGCCGCCGCCCGGAGCGCCCGGAACCCGTCGATCGCCGACTCCGCCGCGGTGTCGTCTCCAGCGGGAGCTCCCCGCCCAGCCGACGACGAACGCGCCGAAGGCGAGCCACCACAGAACGACCTCCCGCCCCAGCCCGGAGCGCTGCGTCGCGATCGCCACCGGCAGCGCCACCGCGACGAAGGCGGTCAGCGCGAGGACGATCCCCCACGCCCCCCAGCGCGGGGAACGTCCTCCGCGCTCCGCGGGGTCGCCGTCGATCGTCTCTTCATCGCGTGGGCCATCGCCGTGCATCCTGAGCGAGTCTACCGATCTGCGATGCGCCCACCCCTGCCGGAAGTCATGCCGGAAGAGCCGGCCCGACTGAGCATGACTTCCGGCACTGCCGCGGCGCGTCATCTGCTCGTAGGTTCTCCTCCGTGATGCGGGCGATCGTCGCCCTGCTTCGTCCCGAGTCGCACCCTGATCGTCGCGGCCGAGCGCCAGCGCGCCGTGCAGCCAGATCGACCGCGAGAGGAGACCGTGCCGATGAGACTGAGAACGAGTGAGCCGCACCGGACCGCCGCCGAGCGTCCGCGCTTTGGACCCGAGAGCCGGCGCCCGACCAGCCCTGAGAGCGCTCGCGGCCCCCTTCCGCACCTCGCCGTGGCGGCGCTGGCGACGACGTCCGCCCTGCTCCTCGCCGCGGCCAGCGCGCCACCGCCGGGCGACGCGAAGCCCGGCCCAGCCGCTCCCGAATCCACCCATCCGGCAGCGACACCACCCGCCGGCCTGCGCGACGCCACGCGTGCGCTCCCCCCGCTCCCGGCGGCGCCGGCGGAGCGACCCGGTCGCGTCGTCCCGCTCGGCCAAGAGCCTCCATTCCGCTGGGTGCCCACTCGCCCCGAGGTCGCCATCGCGGCGGAGCCGGGAGCGCCCGCACCCGCGGACGCCGACGGCGCGACCGGGAAGGCGGCCGCGCAGCGCCTCACGGTGCGCTACCACCGGACACCGGGAACCGCGTCGGGGACCGCCTTCCCGCTTCCGGCCTCGACGCTCGACGGGATCGACTCGATCGACCTGCGGCTCAGCGCCGATCCGGAACAGCGGCTGATCGTCGCCCTGACGGACTCGGAGGGTGTCGTCTGGTCGTTCCCGCCGCTCCGGGTGGGAGGCGCGAGCGCGGAGGCCACGCTACGGCTTGCGGAGCTCCGCCCCGATCGCTGGCAGAACGCGGGCAAGACGATTCCAGCCGCGCCGGACCTGGCGTCGATGACGCTCCTCACGCTCTTGGACATCTCCGGGCACATGGGAGCTCCGGCGGTCGACTGCGCGTGGACGATCGACTCGTTCGAGCTTCGGGCCTCGAGCGCCGAAACGCATGCACCCGCAGATCGGCCGACTTCGGCCGCGGCGCCCTCCATCGCGCCCGAGCCCGCGGCGAGGACCGACGCCGCCCGCGCGTCGCGCGGCTCGGAGACTCCGACCGAACCGCGCCCTGCGGCTGCCGCGACCTCCGTCGAGGCGCAGCGGTCGTTCTTCCACGCTCTCCAGCACGCTCCCGATCAGCGCGCCGCCGCGATGGAGCTGCTCGCCGCGGTGGTCCGGGCCCAGCCGGATGCCGGACGCCCGACGCTCCTGCTCGGTGCCGGGCATCTCTGGGCCGCGAGCGACATCGAGACTCCCGAAGCTGCCGTCGAGGGGCACCTTCGCGAGGCGATCGCGCTCTTCGAGAGCGCGGCGAAGCTCCTGCCCGAGGATGACCGGATCGCAAGCTGGCTGCACTCGTCGAAGCACTTCCTCGCCAGGCGTCAGGGCCGCACCGCGGATGCCGACGCCCAGCTCGCGGCGCTCCGCGCCATCGCCGATGCGAGCCCCGCGTTTCACTCGGTCGCCTACGGCATCGTCGCCTTCGAGAGCCCGCGCGGCTCGCCCGCCTTCAACGACGCCGTCGCCTTCGCCCGGCGCGCCGCCCTCGCCGAACCCCGGCGCGGAGGCAACCTCGGGAACGACCACGGCGCAGCTCGCGCGGGCGCCGATGCCGAGCGCATCGGCAACGCCCCGCGCTGGCCATACACCGTGCAGGGATTCCTCGTCGGGGCGGCCGACCTCTTCGCGCGGAGCGGCGATCCGGGCGGGGCCGAAGAGCTGCTTCTCGCCGCCGCCGCACAGCCGGAGACCGGCGCCTGGCCGCACCGCTCCTTGATCGACGAGCGCCTCGACGCGCTGCGCGATCGCGTCCGGCGCTGGGCGGACGAGGATCCCTCCAACGATCCCGACTTCGCGTGGGCTGCGCGGAGCCCTCACGCCTGCGTGCTCTGTCACGCGACCGCGGGGCGATGATGGCGACGAGCGCGTGCTCGCTCCAGCGCCGCTTCGCCGCCGCCGGGGCCTCCGGACGCGGCGTTCCGCTCCGTCGAAGCTCGAGAGCCGCCGAAGGCGACGGGACTCGCCTCACCGACCGATCGCGGCGCCCGCCTGCCGGAGCTGGATGGTGCCGCGCTGGAGATCCCAGATCATCGCCTCGGCGCGCAGCGGCGTCGTGGCACCGCGCATGTCGACGTGCGCCATCGAGCCGGGGCGCGCGAGGATCTGGGCGATCCCGGTTCCGGCGTTGTAGTCGAACTCCCAGCAGTGGATGTCCTGCTCCGGGGCTCGGACGAGCACCCGTCCGATGGCGCGGAGGCGGAGCACCTCGGCCCCGCCGCCGAGATCGATCACGCCGGAAAGCTCGTCGCGCCGCGCCGCACCGCGTTCGGTGCGGCGGATGGTGATCTCGAGCCGATCGGTGGCCAGCGTCAGCTCGTCGCCGCTGCGGACCCCCGCATAGAGCACCTCGACGCTGCCATCGAGGGTGATGAGCGATCGCTCGGCGTCAAGCGCGGTCATCGTCATCCCGTTGGCGAAGGAGAAGGTCGACGTGCCGCGGCGGCCGAAGGCGGATGGACGGCCCCCGCCCGGAGCGGCCTCTTCCGGGGCGCGGTCGGGCGTGACATCGTGGATCAGGAGCTGACCGGCGCCCTCGACGGCTGCATTGCGGGTCGCGAAGTCGTACGCGACGCGCTCGCCGCGCACGCGGAAGAGCTGCTCCGGCAGCCCGCTCCGATCCTCCGTCGCCCAGCGCTTCGCTTCGAGATCGGCCCCGCCGATGGCGGTCATCGAGACGATGTCGCGCCGCCCGGCGAGCGCATCGTCAGAGGTTCCGCGGTCGCGCCGCGACTCTCCCGCGGTGCCGTCCCGCGGCGCGGCCGCAAAGCCGGTCGCGGCCCCCCGCCCGCGCTCCGTGCGTGCGAGTCCCAGATGCAGCTCGCGGGCGCGGACGGTGTCGACCTCGCGCGGCTCGGGGGTGCTGCGCACATCGACGGCGCCGACGAGGCGAATCTCGCCGCCTCCGCTGCGGGCGCGGTCGTCGTGATGGAACGCATCGCTCCAGGTCGCTTCCATCGTCGGAGCCGCCGCGATGCGGGGACGCTCGGCGTCGTCGATCGGCGGAATCGCCGGGGGCTCCGCGAAGTATCGGAAGCGGCCGGCGCCGGGGGCGTGCACCGTCCGCGTGGCGTCGTCGAAGCGCACGTCGCGCAGGCGGTCGGCGACCACGCGGTCGCGGACGATCATCACGTCCTCGCCCTCAAGCCGGAGCGTGCCGCGGATCGAGTCGCCCGCGAGGCGATCCGCGTAGACGCGGGCGCCATCCTCGAGCTGGACGCGGACATCGCGCTCGGCGAGCACCTTCTCGATCTCGACGTTCCCGAGACGATCGTCGACGCCGCCTGCGGGGACCGCGGCATTCGCCGGCCGCTCCCGGCCTCCAGCCGGAAGCGCGTCGCCTGCGGGGCGCCCGGAGTTGCCGCGCGCCTCGTCCGGCGCGGTGGCCGCGCGCGGGCGGAAGCTCACATCGAGCGCCTGCGATCGGATCACCTGCCGGGCATCGCGGACGGCCACCGCCCCCGATGCGATCAGCCGCTCGGGGATGCTCCGGCCCTCGTACCGCGTCATCGCGAGGGACATGCGCTCGGCGTCCATCGCTCCCGTCTCGCCCAGCCGCTCGACCTTGACCGCGCCCGCTGCGTCGATCCGGGAGATCGCGTCCTCGGCCCCGCCTGCGCCGTCGAAGGCGACATCGAGATGATCGGCGCGGAGCAGGAAGTCCTCGCCGCTGACCTTCACGTCCCCGGCGAAGGTCGCCGCGCGGAGGCGGCCGCCTTCGTCGCCTTCGCGTGCGGGCTCGAAGCGCAGGTCAACTCCATCCTGCCAGACGATCTCCAGCGGAAGGTCGCGCCGGGCCGCCTGTCCATCATCGCGGCCCGAGAGGATTCCCGCGACAAGCTGGGCCAGCAGCGCCGCGCTCGCGGCATCGCGAGCGCCGGGTTCGCTCGCGCAGGCGAGCGCCACCGGCTTCGCCCCGTCGCCGCTGCCGGGGTCCTTCATCAGCATTCGACCGGCGCCGTCGATCCGCCCGGTGCCGCTGCCGCGCGCCGCCCAGAGCCGTTCACCGACGAGCTCGAGGCGCGGCGCGGAGATCTCGAGCGGGATCGCATCCCCGGCAGCAAGCTCGATCCGTCCAGGAAGCGCGTCGTAGCGGAGCAGACGGCAGCGCCCGACGAGCTCCTTCTCCGGGTCCTCGAAGCGGACCGGCGAGCCGACGATCTCGATCCGCGTCTCCTCCACCGAGCCAAGGCGATCCGCGGGATCCTCGGTCGGCTGCATCACCAGCCGACCGGTGTAGGTGATCGTCAGAGTGTCCGACTGCGCAGGCGCGTCGCCGGGGCGATCCCCCGAAGCGTCGAGCCCTGGCGTGGGCATCGAGGCGACGGTCAGCGCGGCGACGCGATGAGGCAGCGATGCTCCTTCGCTCCCGGGCGCTCCGGCGCGGAGTCCGGCCGTGTCGTGCGGGTTCCCCGACGGCGCCGCGGCGACCGCCTCGCGCAGCGAGGCGCCCTCGAGCGAGAAGATGATGGCGAGCTGGTCTCCCTCGACGACGCTGCGAACGCCGTCGCGCTCGCGGACGACGACGACCTCCTCAGTGAGCGTCAGCCGGAAGAAGCGCGGCTCGGCCGGTGCGGGAGCGCCGCCCGGGGAGGCCGGCGATGCGGATGCGGGAGGAGGCTGCGGCGGTTGCGAGTGGGGTGCCTGGGATTGGACGGTGGGGGACTGGACTGCCGAAGCCTGGGTCGATCGCGACGCCGCCTGTCCGGCGCCCGCCGTCGCGCTCTTCGCCGCCGCGTCGCGCGAGCGCTCGCGCTCCAGCGCGACGAGATCGATGCGGATCGGCTCGACTGGCTCCTCGATCTCGACCCGCTCGGGGGCATCCCCGGCTGCGTCGAGGAGCATCGTCAGGCCGCGCCCCGTGAAGCGCAGCGCGGGCGTGCGAACGTCGACGAGGCGGTCGCAGCGGAGCTGCCCGAGGGCGGCGTCGAACTCCGCCTCATCGGTGTGGACCTCGAGCATCGGCGCATCGATGGCGGGATCGACCGCCCGGCCCTCGACAGGCCGGTACATGCGGATGACGACCTCGCCCTCGATGCGACCGGAATCGAGGGCCCGGCGCGGAACGTGGGCGATCGCCTCCAGCCCCTCGACGGTGACGATCCTCCCCGAGCCGCCGATGAAGGTCGCCCGGGGATCGCCGAGCCGAACCCACTCTTCCGGGAGCGGCTCGACGCGCGAAGCGCGATAGCGCTGCGCGAGCCTGCCCGTCGACGGATCGGCGACCTCCACCCAGGCGCCCGCCGAGAGGCGCACGCCGGACTGGGGGTCGAGCCCCGCGCCCGCAGCGAGGCGTTCTCCCTCACCCAACGCCCGCGGCGCCAGCTCGATCGCATCGACGATCCGCGACCCACGTTCCGTCCCGCGCTCTCGAAGCGCGCCGCGAACGACGACGATCGCCGTCGCGATGACGGCGAGGGTCGTCAGGAGAACCGGCCAGCGCAGACGGCGTGCGTGCGGCATGCCGCGATCGTAGGTTCCGACTCGGTGCGCCTTTCGGCGGCAGCGCGGCGGCGACGTTGAGCAGGCACGCGCGCCGTGCAGGCGCCGCAGCCAACGCCGATGGACAACGGCCCCGGCGCACACCGGACGCGCCACGACCGAAGCGACCGGACCTTCGTTCATCGACGCCGCCGACACGCGGCCGCGCGATGCGCACCCAGCGCAGCGAGGGGCGACGGGCGGTGACGCCCAGCGGTCGAGTCGGCACGACGAGCGCCGATGGCCGTCCGGCACGGCGCTTCTCTCGGGCCTCGTCAATGGGCGCCGCTCGTCAGCGTGCGTCGCTCATCCGGAGGCGGGCTTCGCGGAAGACGTGATCGCCGCGACCATGGGCGCGCGCCGTCGGGCGGATCTCAGACCCGCCCCTTCTCACGCCTGCGCTGCGCGCTGCGGCGCCGCCCCCTGCCGAAGAGGACGGCCCCGAGCAGGGCCGCCACCGGAGGGGCGGGGATGGCGCCGAAGTAGAAGTTGTCGATGGCGAAGAACCCATCGAAGGGATCATCAAGAACGGCCCGATTGAAGCCCGACAGTCCGACGATCCCGGTGAAGAAGTTCACCCCGCTTCCACCGAGCATGATCACGGAGTCATACACGAGCGCGGCGTCGTCGTAGAGCCGGATGCGGAACTTCCCCGGGTGGTGGAAGCCGATCCAGTGCTGCCGAGTCTCGAAGTCGAGCGTGAGCGGGACGAGGTTGGTCCAACTGACGGCGAGCCCGGCCCCGTCGAGGGGATAGAGGTCAAAGCCACAGCACGACGCCGACGCCAGCAATGCGGAGAACTGCACGCCGAGGTGGGAGTACTGGTCGGTGACCTGCGTCGAGGGCGGCAGCT